>NZ_JAMYTH010000002.1:0-346553 GCF_040322415.1 Mesorhizobium sp. M0152 | reverse complement strand
TTGGGGGGGGGGGTGTCCACCCCCTTTTATTATTTTTTCGGCGGGGCGGCGCCCCGGCGGCCTTTTGCTTAAAAATTCTGCCCCCCCCCCGGGCCCCCCGCCCCCCCGCGCTTCGCGCAGATTGGTCGAGAAGGCGTCATCGACATGATCGCCGCCCTCGGTCGCCTTGATGACGGCGAAGGCCACGTCGTCGGCGGCAACGCGGCGCCAGTCGATCCGGCCCTGATGATGGGAAACGTCGATGCCCCTGACCGGATACTTCTCGCGGTCGGGAGAGAAGGTGCGGAAATAGAAAAGGCCGGCCGCCGCGACGACACACGCCAGGACTAGGCTGGCCAGCCCCCACAGGACGATCCGGTTCTTCAAGACGATCTCCTGTTGCCGGCTCGGATTGTCCGAAACTTGAAAGCCTGACTGTTGCTTTTTTCAGGCTATCGCCTTTCTCACCCGCGCTCCTTCAACAGCCGGCCTTTTTCACGCGACCAGTCGCGCTGCTTCTCGGTCTCGCGCTTGTCGTGCAGCTTCTTGCCACGGCCGACGGCGAGCAGCAGCTTGGCGCGGCCCTGATCGTTGAAATAGATCTTCAGCGGCACCAGCGTCATGCCTTCGCGGTCGACGCTCTGCGCCAGCTTCGCCATCTCGCGCTTGTTGAGCAGGAGTTTGCGGCGCCGGCGCGGCTCGTGATTGAAGCGGTTGGCCTGCAGATATTCCGGCAGATAGGAATTGATCAGCCAGATCTCGCCGCCCTCGACAGAGGCATAGCTGTCCTGGATGTTGGCCTGGCCCTGGCGCAGCGACTTGACCTCGGTGCCGGTCAGCACCAGGCCGGTCTCGAGCGTGTCGAGCACCTCATAGGAAAACCGCGCCTTGCGGTTTTCCGCAACGGTCTTGTTGTTGGGATCGGCTTTTCTGACTTGATTCATGATGCGGAGAGGTGGCGCCTCATCCCTAATTTATCAAGCCGGCGTGCTTCATCGCCGCATCGATCTTCTCGGCGGTCGACTGCTCGACCGTCACCAGCGGCGAACGCAGCACGTTCTCGACCTTGCCCAGCTTCGACAGCGCGTATTTGGCGCCGGAAACGCCGGGCTCGATGAAGATCGCCTTGTGCAGCGGCAGCAGGCGGTCCTGCAATTCCAGCGCCTTGGCGCTGTCGCCGGAAAGCGTCGCTTCCTGGAATTCGGCGCAGAGCCGCGGCGCGACGTTCGACGTCACCGAGATGCAGCCGATGCCGCCATGCGCGTTGAAGCCGAGCGCTGAAGCGTCTTCGCCGGAAAGCTGGATGAAATCCTTGCCGCAGGTAGCGCGCTGCTCGGATACCCGCTCGACCTTGCCGGTGGCATCCTTG
Source organism: Mesorhizobium sp. M0152 (assembly GCF_040322415.1). Lineage (NCBI taxonomy): Bacteria > Pseudomonadati > Pseudomonadota > Alphaproteobacteria > Hyphomicrobiales > Phyllobacteriaceae > Mesorhizobium > Mesorhizobium sp. M0152. Next base: position 345,205 of record NZ_JAMYTH010000002.1, on the reverse strand, counting down.
ACGCCGACGATGTTCTTGAAGTCGTGCGCCAGCCGTCCCATCGTCTCCGGCATCATGTCGATGACCGAGCGCGGCGGGATGTTGTAGATGATGATCGGCAGCTTGGTCGCCCTGGCGACGGCAGCGAAGTGCTCGTAAAGGCCGCGTTGGGTCGGCTTGTTATAATAGGGCGTGACGACCAAGGCCGCGTCGGCGCCGGCCTTCTCGGCATATTGCACGAGGCCGACCGCTTCCTCGGTGTTGTTGGAGCCGGCGCCGGCGACGATCGGAGCCCGGCCCTTGGCCACTTCGATACAGACCTTGACGACGTGGCGATGCTCGTCGTGCGACAGCGTCGGCGACTCGCCAGTGGTGCCGACCGGGACCAGGCCCGTCGTGCCTTCGCCGAGTTGCCATTCGACGAACGCGCGAAAGGCTTTCTCGTCGAAACGCCCGCTCTTTTCGAACGGTGTCACGAGCGCAGTAAGCGAGCCTCTCAGCATATCGTCCAACTCCTTGGGACTTATCGAATTTTGGCGTTCGGGTTAATCGTGCGCGCCTTCTAGCCGAAAGCGAAGCCGCGCACCATAGTCTCGACATGGTTGCGCGGCAAGCATTGCCGTGGTGCCAGCGAGCGCAATTCGGACGACCTCGATAACTCTTTGTTTACGGGCTCTTCACGACCTAAGTTTAGGCTTCGAGGCTTCTCGGCCTGCCGGTAGAATGCCAGGACAAGGAAAGATCCAAAGACCATGCCGGCCAGTCGGCCTCACCTCCTCGCGCTGCTTGGCGCCATTGCCGCACTGATGCCCGGCGGGGCGATCGGCGGTAGCGTCGATGTGCAGGTCACGGCGGCCATTCCGATACCTGGCGTTCAGGCCGGGGCGCAGCAGGATCCCTCGCCTGGCGTGGCTCTCTTGAAGAGCGGACTGCATGCGCTGGCGGCCGGCGATATTCCAACCGCGCGTGGCGTGCGCGACGCGCTTCCCGTTCATTCGCTCGACCAGCATATTCTTGCATGGGCAATCGCGCTCTACGGTGGCGACAAGGTTCCGAGCGGCGACATTGCCGCCGCCGCGAAAATGCTGCCCAACTGGCCGGGCACCGTCGCCCTGCGCAAGAACAGCGAGCGAGCGCTCTATCGCGAGAACCCTGCCCCAGACATCGTCATTGCGGCCTTCGACGGCAGCCAGCCGCAGACATTCGAGGGTGTGATGGTTCTCGCCCGCGCCTATGTGTCGTCGGGCAATGCCAAGGCGGCGCGCTCGGTGCTGTCGCCGTTCTGGCGCACCGCGATCCTGGAAGCCAAGGACGAGACGGCGCTGATCAAGGAGTTCGGCAGCCTGGTCCCTGCCGCCGACCACCGTTTCCGCATGGAGCGCATGTTCTATGCCGACCGGGTGAATTCCGCCTTGCGTGTCGCAGGCCTGGCCGGTGCGCAGCCACTTGCCGATGCCTGGGCAGCCGTCAATAAAGGCGACAAGAACACGCCCAAACTGCTGAAGGCAGTGCCGGCGGCGCAGCGTTCGGCGGGCTATTTCTTCGCGCAGGCCGAATATCTACGCAAGCAGGAGAATTTTGCCGACGCGGCCGCTGTAGTGATGAAGGCACCGTCCGATCGCGAAGCCCTGGTCGATCCGGACGCCTGGTGGGTCGAGCGCCGGGTGCTGTCGCGCGAGTTGGTCGACCAGGGCGACATGAAGACAGCATACAAGATTGTCGCCACGCACGCCGCCGAAAGTGCCGCCGATGCGGCGGACGCCGAATTCCATGCCGGCTGGTACGCGTTACGCGGCCTGAACGATCCAGTGCTTGCCGCAACGCATTTTTCGCGCATCGCCGATCTCGCGCAGGGGCCGATGACGTCGTCGCGCGCCTACTATTGGCTCGGCCGTGCGGCGGAGGTCGGCGGCCCCGGCAACGCCAAGGACTATTTTGGGCGCGCGGCCACCTATGGCACGACATTTTACGGCCAGCTGGCCGCGGAGCGTGTCGGCCGGCAGGCACTGACCATTGCCTACCCGCAGCCTGATGCCGCCGACCGGCAGAACTTTGCCGGCCGCGAAGCCGTCAGCGCCATCAAGCGGCTGCAGGAGGCCGGCTACGACCGCTATGCCGAAACGCTCTATCGCGACATTGCCGGGCAGCTGACCAGCCCAGGCGAACTGGCGCTGCTGGCTGTCCTCGCCGAAAAGCAGGGCAATCATTTCATGTCCCTGAAGATCGGCAAGATCGCCGGTGCGCGTGGCATCGATGTCGGTGCGCTGTCGCATCCGCTCGGCGTCATTCCCGATTCGGCCAACATTTCCGGTTCGGGCAAGGCGCTGGCCTATGCGATCGCCCGCCAGGAAAGCGAATTCAACATCGGTGCGGTGTCCAGTGCCGGCGCGCGCGGGCTGCTGCAGCTGATGCCGGGAACCGCCAGGCAACTGGCGAAGAAGGCCGGATTGCAGTTTTCGCAGGCGCGGCTGACCACCGATGCCGGCTACAACGCGACGCTTGGCTCAGCCTTCCTCGGCCAGCAACTCGACCGCTTCAACGGCTCCTATGTGCTGACCTTCGCCGGCTATAATGCGGGTCCCAACCGGGCCAGCCAGTGGGTAGCCAAATATGGCGATCCGCGCGGCAAGGACATCGACGCCGTCGTCGACTGGATCGAGCGGATTCCCTACACGGAAACAAGAAGTTACGTGCAGCGCGTGATGGAGAATTACGAGGTCTACAAGATGCGTATTTCCGGCAAGTACGATATCGTGGGCGATCTTGTGAACGGGCGCAGTTGACAGCGCGTTCCGCCACTTCGCACAGCGAAGTCTATACGGAGTTCAAAGGCCTTCGATCGAGTTCCTTCGCCCCCCTCTGTCCTGCCGAGATCTCCAAATTCCCAGCGCGCAGGCGCTTCAATTGACCGTCCCTGCGCTCGCCTGTAGCAGTCGGGAACAATCCGGTCAGGGAGTCCTTGTCAGATGGCGGGCGAGCAGGGTTTTTTCGACTATTTCTACGCCGCACCGGATGGGCTTCGGCTTCATGCACGCCTCTATGGCGAATCGAATTCCGGCCATTGGCCGGTCGTCTGCCTGCCCGGCCTGACCCGCAATGCTCGAGATTTCCACGAGTTGGCGCTCTATCTTTCGACGCGGCCCGTGGCTCCACGCAAGGTCGTGGCCTTCGACTATCGCGGGCGCGGGCAATCCGCCTACGATCCCGATATCAGTCACTACAATATCGGCGTCGAGGCCGGCGATATTCTCGCCGGGCTCGCGGCGCTCGGCATTGAAGAGGCGGCCTTCATCGGCACCTCGCGCGGCGGGCTGATCATCCATGTCCTGGGCGCATTGCGGCCGGCCGTGCTGAAAGCCATTGTTTTCAACGACATCGGGCCGGTGATCGAGCCAGCCGGGCTTGCCCATATCCAGTCCTATCTCGGGAGCAAGCCGACGCCGAAAACCCATGCACAGGCTATTGCCGCCCAGCGTAGCGTGCATGGTAAGGACTTCACCGCACTTGGTGGGCCGGATTGGGATCGGATGGTATGGGCGCTCTACCGCGAAACCGACAGCGGCCTAGTGCCGGATTTCGACCCGAGGCTGGTCGACATACTGGCGGGTCTCGACCTGACACAGAGGCTGCCTGACCTGTGGCCGCAATTCGAAGCGTTGTCGAAAGTACCGCTGCTTGCCATACGCGGCGCCAATTCAAGATTGCTGTCCATCGCAACGCTCCAAGAAATGCGAAAGCGTCATCCCGATATCGAGACGATCAACGTCGAGGGCCAGGGCCATGCCCCTTTCCTGGAGACCGACAAGATGCCAGACGCCATCGCGGCCTTTCTGGATCGGACCGAGCGACGAGCCGATTCAGAGTAACGCAGCAGAGTGACAGTAAAAACGTCTGGGAATTCTGGGCGAAACGCCGAGTTAATGATCGGAAAGCGACCACTTGTCGAAATCGGCGCCGCCCCCTCATTGCCCTGCCCGTCCTCCGCAGCAGCTGCGCGGCAGCTGCGGAGCGTGGACCGGGCATTTCTCCCCGTATAGTGACGGCGAGAAAGTAGCTCGCCCAACGTCGGCGCGCCCTTGCCCGGAACGGGCTTAAAAGGTCAAGCAGGCAATACTGTTAGGATTTTGCTCTTTTCTTGACGATCTTCGAAGGTTTTTCATCCACGGGCGACTTAATTTCCTTCTCGCCCACCGTCGAGTGTGAAGGACATGGAGAGCTTTCCACGCTACTGCCTGCCCCACTGCATCGAGGTGTTTCCAGCACGACGACGCAGCCGTCTAGATCGTTGGTCGCAAGGTGCGCGTAACGCATCGTCATCGACAGCGTCTGGTGGCCGAGCCACATCTGCACGCGCCTGATGTCGATGCCGCCCTGGACGAGACGCGAGGCGCAGGTGTGGCGCAAAATGTGCGGCACCACCTGGTCGTCGGCGCCGAGGCCCACTTCGGCTTTCGCGTCATTCCAGATGGTACGGAACTGTGCCTGGCTGAATTTGGTGAACGGGCCTTTCGGCCGGCGACCTTCGGCGGGCGGCAGTTTGATGACCTCCTTGACCCGCTCGGTCATCGGGATGGTGCGGCTGCGGCCGGATTTGGTGATCCAAAAACTGACGCGATGCTCCTGGATGTCATTCCAGATCAGCCCGAGCGCCTCGCCGAGGCGACAGCCGCTATCGACCAGGAAGACGGACAGCCGGTAGGCATCCTCGCTGCGGCCCTTTATGGCGGCAAATAGCCGCGCTTCTTCGTCCCTCTCGAGGAAACGAATCCGTCCCGCCCGCTCTTTCTGGCGGCGGAACTCGGGCAGGCTGTGGATATCCCCCATCTTGTGAGCCTTGCGCAGCAGTTTGCTGAGGGCAGCCATCTTTCGATTGATGGTTGCGTTGCTGTTGCCGCGCTGGCGCAAGGTGCCGATAAGGTTATCCAGGGTACTCTGGTCAAAGGCGCTGAAACGCTCCCCGAGGAGAATCTCGTCTATTTCGCCGATGAAGGAGCTGACATTGTATTTATGCCGCCCATCATCCCACAATATGTCCCGATAGGCTGAAAACAGCTCTCCAACCCTATGCGATTTTACTTCTCTAATCTTGTTGTACGTGTAGTTAAACTTCGAATTTTGAGAAGAGAACACCGCAAAATGATCAGAGGGATATCCCTCTTGAATCGCTTCGTTTGTCATTATTTGACCACACCCCCCGGTTGATAGGTCCACCTATCCTACCTGGAAGTGTCCTTTCAAGAGTTTTTGTCCGACAAATCGATTTCATCCGCGAACCGCGGTTCCCACGAAATCGTTCCACAGACTTTATTCAGCTACCGTTACCCCCTGTTCCTTCTGTTTCCCAAGCCAATCACGAAACAAAAACAGCCCGGGCGGTGAAACGCCCGGGCTGGATTTTACCTGTAAGGAACCAGCCCTTAGAACGAGCGCTGGAAGCGGAGGATACCGCCGAAGCCGTCGTCGCTGACGTGGTATTTGCTGTCGCCAAGGTTGACGTAATCAACTTCGGCCGTGATCGTGAGGCCTGGGACGATGTCGTAGGCAACGTTTGCCGCCAGGGCGAATTTCTTGCCCTCATCATACGCAAGCTGAGCATTGAACGAGGTCTTCTCGTTGATCTTGTAGGAGCCGCCGCCCCAGACCGCCCAGCTGCCGTCCCACTTCTTGTAGAAGTCATGACCGCCGCTGAAGACATTGTCGTCGCCAGTGCCGTAGCCGGCCATGACGAACAGCGACAGAGCGTCAGACGCGGTCACGTCCAAGCGGACCTTGCCGGTAACTTCTTCGTAGTTGCTGTCATAAGCAACGACGCCGGAGATCGCGCCCCAGCCCTGCGTGTACTTCACGCCGCCGACGACGTGCGGAACGTAGCTGTCGATCGTGTCGACATCCGAGCCTTCTTCAAGCGAGACCACGGCCGAGAAGCCGTTGCCAGCGTCGAAGTAGTACTGGATGACGTTGGTGTCGTACGGACCGTCAACAACGAGATCGTCGTCGATGACGTTACCGGCGTAACCGATGAAGGTCTGGAATGCCGTTTCATCCTTACCGACGCGGAGACCACCGAGCTGGATCCAGGCGAAGTTCAGCGAGACGTCGCTGTTGCCAGCCTGCCAGCCGTTACCGCGGATTGCATAATCGCCCGCGCTGTTGCCGAAGTTGAAGCGGGTTTCGGTGTAGGTCTTCAAGGTGCCGAGTTCGGTTTCCTGGCCGGTCCAGGTCTTCAGCGTGAAGCGAGCGCGCTTGAAGTAGGTGTCGTGCTCGCCGTCACCCATGTGATCCGGAACGTTCTGGACGCCGTTGATGTCACCCACGCCGATGTCGTAGCGGACATAGCCGCCGATGCGCAGGCAGGTCTCGGTGCCGGGGATGTAGAAGTAGCCAGCGCCGTAGACGTCGCAGATCTTGACGTATTCAGCGGGTTCCGGCTCGGCGACGACGACGGCGTCGGCGGCGCGCGCACCGGAAACTGCGATCAGGGCCGCAGCGGAGCCGAGAAGAAGGCTCTTGATGTTCATTTTCTGACCTCCAGTCAGAATCGAACGAACGTGCGGCTTTGGTGATGCCTGTTTTCGCGGCAAGTAATTCTGATTGCAGGGTTTTTTCCGATAAATCTCTAGATTCTCACACAGACTGCGGACGTTCACCACAAGCGTTTGTTGGCGAAAGCGTGCCCGGAACCGGATTTGAGATAACGCTCGAATGAAGCCGCCTTGGCTTGATTCGAGAAAGCCGTATAGGTCACGATCCGCCATGGCGGGAACTTGGATGTATGGCTCGATTTCCCCGCGTTGTGCTCGGCAAGCCGCCGCTTGAGGTCCGACGTTATGCCGACGTACCGCTCGCCTTCAGCGGTCTCGCTCTCCAGGAGATACACATACCACACGAACCGGCCCTCACTCGCCAAACGAAGGGCATCGTGCCTCTCGGCAAGAGGACTGCCAACCCTGTTTTCCAGGCATTATGAGGGGCTTGCGGCCCTCCTACGCCGAGGCTTCGGAGGGCATCCTGCTTCGCGCAGTGGGCATTGCCAATCCTGCGAAGCTCGAAGAGCGAAGCAGGATGGCGGAGAGGATGGGATTCGAACCCACGAGAAGCTTTTGACCTCTACTCCCTTAGCAGGGGAGCGCCTTCGACCACTCGGCCACCTCTCCGTTGCGCCGCTGGATAAAGAAAAGTGCGGGCACAATCAACAAGCCCCAGCCATTAATATGGAAAAATAAGGACGCACCGAGCTGCCGGCCTTCCACGGGTGCGGCGGTTCCGCGGCAAATCCCTGGCTCGCGACTCGCGGCGTTGCCATGATTCCGTCGGCCGACCGCCGGATTCGGCCGGAAACAGGCGGTTGCGGCGGGCCGGATGGTTAACGAGAGCTTTCTGAGTGAGGCCAAATCGTGTCATTTGTGCAACAACGCCAGGGGATAGCAGCCGAACAGTCCTTTCGCCGGTACGATCGTGGTTGAACCCCGCCGCCTCATGGGTAATGTCGATTTCGAAGGAGCGGCGCGGTGCGCATCTTTTTCGGTAGTGGGGATGGGGCAGGGAACGCTGTCCTTCAGCAAAGAATACCCAGACCCGTTTTTTAACTTTTGACTGGAGGTCAGAAAATGAACATCAAGAGCCTTCTTCTCGGCTCCGCTGCGGCCCTGATCGCAGTTTCCGGTGCGCGCGCCGCCGACGCCGTCGTCGTCGCCGAGCCGGAACCCGCTGAATACGTCAAGATCTGCGACGTCTATGGCGCCGGCTACTTCTACATCCCGGGCACCGAGACCTGCCTGCGCATCGGCGGCTACATCCGTTACGACATCGGCGTGGGTGACGTCGGCTCGTTCGATGGCGCCCGGACCGGTGACACCGAGGACGCCAGCGAGAACGACACCTACTGGAAGCGTGCTCGCTTCACGCTGAAGACCTGGACCGGCCAGGAAACCGAACTCGGCACCTTGAAGACCTACACCGAGACCCGCTTCAACTTCGGCAACAGCCAGGCTTCTGCCGATTCCGTCACCAATCCTGACGGTAGCGTCACCTTCTTCCCGAATGCCGCCGGCAACAGCGGCGTCTCGCTGAACTTCGCCTGGATTCAGCTCGGTGGCCTGCGCGTCGGTAAGGACGAATCGGCTTTCGACACGTTCATCGGCTACGCCGGCAACGTCATTCAGGATACGCTGGTTCCCTACGGCGATTTCGACACCAACGTCATCCAGTACTACTTCGACGCTGGCAACGGCTTCTCGGCCGTGCTTTCGCTCGAAGAAGGTGCGGGGGGCGGCGTTGATGGCTCATACGGCGTGGGCACGATCGACAGCTACGTTCCGCATGTCGTCGGCGGCGTGAAGTGGACGCAGGGCTGGGGCGCCATCACCGGTGTCGTCGCTTATGACAGCAACTACGAAGAAGTCGCTGGCAAGGTGCGCTTGGATGTGAACGCCACCAACGAACTGTCGCTGTTCTTGATGGCCGGTTACGGCACTGACGACAACCTCAGCGATCCGACCTATGCATTCGCGGCCGGCGGCCGTGGCTTCTACAAGCAGTGGGGCGGCAACTGGGCAGTTTGGGGTGGCGGCACCTACAAGTTCAACGAGAAGACCTCGTTCAACCTTCAGGCGTCGTATGACGAGTGGAAGAATCTCGGCATTGCCGCGAATGTCGCCTACGACATCGTCCCCGGGTTCACGGTCACGGCCGAAGTCGACTACCTCAATGCAGGCAAGTTTGACGACGCCGATTTCTCGAACTGGACCCATGCCACCAAGAAGAGCAATATTGGCGGCCTTCTCCGCTTCCAGCGCTCGTTCTAATAGATTTCGCTTCGTCGAAATCGAAAACCCGGCGGGCAACCGCCGGGTTTTTTCGTGTTGAAAACGGACCTCACCGCAACTTGCGCCCACCCACCCGGCGCGCTAGCAAGAAAGCCCGTTTTCAAGCGAGCTTCCGTCATGCGCCAACGCCCTCCCCTCACGCCGCTTGTCGGCGCGCTTCCGTCGACCGTGCCGTTTGTCGGCCCCGAAGCGCAGGAGCGGGAGCGCGGCCACGCTTTCCGTGCCCGCATCGGCGCCAATGAGAGCAGTTTTGGGCCGTCGCCGCGCGTCATCGCGCGCATGGCCGAGATCGCCCCAGAGATGTGGATGTATTGCGATCCCGACAATTACGATCTGAAGGTTGCGGCTGCCGCGCATCACGATGTTAAAGTCGACAACGTCGTCGTCGGCGAAGGCATAGACGGCCTGCTCGGCCTCGTGGCGCGCATGTATGTGGCATCAGGCGATGCGGTGGTCACGTCGCTCGGCGCCTATCCGACCTTCAATTTCCACGTTGCCGGCGTCGGTGGGCGGCTGTTCACGGTTCCCTATGAGAACGACCGCGAGAGCCTGGACGGCCTGCTCGCGGCGGTTCGTCGGGAAAAGGCGCCGCTGGTCTATCTGTCCAACCCGGACAATCCGATGGGGAGCTGGTGGGAAGCGGGCGAGGTCATCCGCTTCATCGAAGCGCTGCCGGAAACCACCATGCTGGTGCTCGACGAGGCCTATGGCGAATTGGGGCCGGCCTCGGCGCTGCCGCCGATCGATATTTCCAGGCCGAACGTCATCCGCATGCGCACCTTCTCGAAGGCTTACGGACTTGCCGGAATTCGCTGCGGCTATGCGGTGGCGGAAGCCCAGACGATCCGCGATTTCGAGAAGATCCGCAACCATTATGGCGTCAGCCGCATGGCGCAGATCGCGGGTGTCGAGGCGCTTGCCGACCAGGCCTATCTCGAAACCGTGGTGGCGAAGGTGGCTGCCGGGCGCCGGCGCATCGCGGCAATCGCCGAGCAAAACGGGCTGAAGCCGCTGGCATCGGCGACCAACTTCGTCACAATCGACTGTGGCCACGATGGCGCTTTCGCGCTGAAAGTGCTGCAGGGCCTGCTTGCGCGCGACGTCTTCATCCGCAAGCCGATGGCGCCCAGGCTCGACCGCTGCATCCGAGTCAGTGTCGGCCTCGACCACGAACTGGACATTTTCGCCGAGGAACTGCCCGGCGCCTTGGCGGCCGCGCGAGGAAACTAGAGCGCTTCGCCGGGTCCGGAAGCCCTCGCCCCGCCGAGCAGGCGCGCAGCCTTCTCCAGCGCCGCCGAAAGCGCGGCGGCTTCGTCGTCGGCCAGGCCAACCGTCAGACGGGCGAGATCGCGATCCGCCGCCGCTTGCAGTCCGGCCAGCACGGTATCGCCCCGGGCGGTCAAGGACAGGATGCGTCGACGACGGTCGTCCGGATCGGCGCGCAGCTGGATCAGGCCGGCAGCGGCGAATTTTCTCAGGATTTTCGTCACGTAGGCTGGATCGAGCCGAAGTTCGCGGGCGATCTCCGACACAGCGGGCCCGAGATCGAGGCCGAACGCACGCGCCAGGAAACCGGCCTTGCCGCTACGGTGGGCAGCAGCAGAGGTCGGCCGATGACTCAACTCGAACAGCACACGCGCTTCGGTCAGCGTGTAGGGACTGTGCATGAGCGTCTCGTCGAGCAGACCGACCAGGCCGGTGTAGAACCGGCTGAAGCGGCGGATATCGGCGACCAAGGCATTCCGATCGACTGGCATGTCGGGCGCTTTCCCAAGAGATGCCACACCGCCAGATCATTGCCCCAAAAGTTGACTAAGTCAATTATCTATTCGCTCGGAGCCATCTCCGAACGAGCCCGGCGTCAATTCGACAGTACCAATCCCTCCAAGCCAGTTGCTTTCGCTCGATCCTGAGCCAGATTCTGAGCCAAGGGAGCGAGCGATGAACGATCGGAAAAGAGCGGTGCAGGCCCGCGTGCACGGCAAGGTGCAAGGTGTCGGCTATCGGATGTGGGCCCGAGGCGAAGCGATAGAGCTTCGGCTGTCGGGCTGGGTGCGCAATGAAAGGGACGGCTCGGTGACGGCGTGGTTGGCCGGTGCCGATGCGGCGGTTTCGGCCATGATCGAACGGCTTTGGCAGGGCCCGGCGGGCGCGTCCGTCTCGCGGATCGATGTGGAGGAACTCGAGACCTGGACGGCACCCGAAGACTTCAAGATCGTCGCGTAGGACAAACCGCCCCTTGAATTAATTGAACGTTCGTTTTATTATCACTGTCTTAACGAGGCAGTCATGGCACGCACAGCCGGATCCGATGGTGAAAAGACCGAGGCAGCCATCCGCGAGGCGGCCGTCAACCTGATCGCGCGGTTTGGCTACGAGGCGATGTCGATGCGCCGGCTGGCCGGCGAAGTCGGCGTTCAGGCGGCCGCGCTCTATCGCTACTTTCCGACCAAGGAGGACCTGCTGTTCACGCTGATGCGCGAGCATATGGAAGGTTTGGCGGATGCTTGGGAAGCAGCCAGGCCGGCAAGTGGCGATCCGGCGCAGCGGCTTTCTGCCTATGTCGAAAACCACATCGCTTTCCATATCGAGCGCCGGCACGCCACGCATGTGTCGAACATGGAATTGCGCAGCCTTTCGCCCGGCAGGCTGACGCAGATCCTGCGCATGCGCACGGCCTATGAAAAGGAACTGCGAGGCATCCTGCGCGACGGCGCCGAGATGGGTGTCTTCAGCATCGACGACACCGGCCTGACCGCCATGGCGCTGATCCAGATGATGACCGGCGTCATCGTCTGGTTCCGGCCGGGCGAGCGGCTGTCGGTCGATGAAGTGACGGCGACATATCTTTCGATGACAATGCGCCTGGTCGGCGCGACATCTGCCGTGGAGGAACGAGATGTACACGAACACGCTCAGCTTCGGGCATGACGAGGACATCGAGGCGCTACGCGACATGGTGCGCCGCTTTGCCCAGGACAGGATCGCGCCAATCGCCGCCGACGTCGACCGCGCGAACGAATTTCCGGCGCATCTCTGGGGCGAACTCGGAGCGTTGGGGTTGCTCGGCATCACGGCAGATCCCGATTTCGGCGGCAGCGGCATGGGCTATCTCGCCCACGTCATCGCGGTGGAGGAGATTTCCCGCGCTTCGGCATCGGTCGGCCTCTCCTACGGCGCCCACTCCAACCTCTGCGTCAACCAGATCAACCGCTGGGCGACGCCGGAGCAGAAGGAAAAATTCCTGCCGCCGCTTTGCTCGGGCGAGCGTGTCGGCGCGCTTGCCATGTCGGAATCCGGCGCCGGCTCGGATGTGGTGTCGCTCAAGCTGCGCGCCGAAAAGCGCAACGACCGATATGTGCTCAACGGCACCAAGATGTGGATCACCAACGGGCCGGATGCCGAAACACTGGTCGTCTACGCCAAGACCGATCCGGAGCGGGAATCGCGTGGCATAACCGCCTTCATCGTCGAGAAAACAATGGCCGGGTTTTCCGTGGCGCAGAAACTCGACAAGCTCGGCATGCGCGGTTCCAACACCGGCGAACTGGTATTCGAAGATGTCGAGGTGCCTTTCGACAATGTGCTGCACGAGGAAGGATGCGGCGTCGAAGTGTTGATGTCCGGGCTCGACTATGAGCGCACTGTGCTCGCCGGCGGCCCGATCGGCCTGATGGCGGCTTGCCTCGACGTGGTGATCCCTTACGTGCACGAGCGCAAGCAGTTCGGCCAGCCGATCGGCGAATTCCAGCTCGTGCAAGGCAAGCTGGCCGACATGTACACGACGATGAACGCCGCACGCGCCTACGTCTATGCCGTCGCCTCCGCTTGCGACCGCGGCCAGACGACGCGCAAGGATGCCGCCGGCTGCGTGCTGTTTGCCGCCGAGAAGGCGACACTGATGGCACTCGACGCCATCCAGCTGCTTGGCGGCAACGGCTATATCAACGACTATCCGACAGGCCGCCTGCTGCGCGACGCCAAGCTCTACGAGATCGGCGCCGGCACCAGCGAAATCCGCCGCTGGCTGATCGGGCGCGAAATCATGGCGGAGGGGGTGTAGCGTGGCCGTCCTCCAAACCCAGATATCCCTCGCCTCCGACACCTTTCGCGCCAATGCCGAGCGCATGAGGGCTTTGGTCGCCGACATCGCCGAGAAAGCTGTGACCGTCGAGCTCGGCGGTTCGGAGGAAGCGCGCGAGCGCCATGTTTCGCGTGGCAAGCTCTTGCCGCGCGAGCGTCTCGCGCAATTGCTCGACACCGGCTCGCCCTTCCTCGAGATCGGCCAGTTCGCCGCGTGGTCGATGTATGGCGAGGAGATTTCGTCGGCCGGCATGATTGCCGGCGTCGGTCGCGTCGAAGGCACCGAGGTAATGGTCGTCGTCAACGACGCCACGGTGAAGGGCGGCACCTATTATCCGCTGACGGTGAAGAAGCATCTGCGGGCGCAGGAGATCGCGCTGCAAAACAATCTGCCCTGCATCTACCTCGTCGACAGCGGCGGCGCCAACCTGCCCAACCAAGACGAGGTGTTTCCCGACCGCGAGCATTTCGGCCGCATTTTTTACAACCAGGCCAATATGTCGGCGGCCGGCATTCCGCAGATCGCCTGCGTCATGGGCTCCTGCACGGCGGGCGGCGCCTATGTGCCGGCGATGTCGGACGAGACGATCATGGTGCGCAACCAGGCGACCATCTTTCTCGGCGGGCCGCCGCTGGTGAAGGCAGCCACCGGCGAGGACGTCAGCGCCGAAGACCTTGGCGGCGCGGATGTGCATACCAGGCTGTCCGGCGTCGCCGACTACTATGCGCTGGACGACGAGCATGCCCTGGCCATTTGCCGACGCATCGTCAAAAATCTGAATCGGAACAAGACTGTGAACCTGGCCTTGCAGAAATCGATTCCGCCGCTTCATCAAGCGGACGAGCTCTACGGCATCGTGCCGACTGATCTGCGCCAGCCCTACGACGTGCGCGAAGTGATCGCGCGTATTGTCGACGGCTCCGAATTCGACGAGTTCAAGCAGAACTACGGCACGACGCTGGTCACCGGCTTTGCCCACCTCCACGGCATGCCGGTCGGCATCATCGCCAATAGCGGCGTGCTGTTTTCCGAAAGCGCGTTGAAGGGCGCGCACTTCATCGAGTTGTGCTGCCAGCGCAGGATTCCGCTGGTCTTCCTGCAGAACATCACCGGCTTCATGGTCGGCCGAAAATACGAGGCCGGCGGCATCGCCAAGGACGGCGCCAAGCTGGTGATGGCCGTTGCCACCGCCAAGGTGCCGAAGGTGACCGTCATCATCGGCGGTTCGTTCGGCGCCGGCAATTACGGCATGTGCGGCCGCGCCTACTCGCCGCGCTTCCTGTGGATGTGGCCAAATGCGCGCATCTCGGTGATGGGCGGTGAGCAGGCGGCGACGGTGCTTGCCATGGTCAAGCGCGAAGGCATCGAACGCAAGGGCGGAGAATGGAGCGCCGAGGAGGAAGCCAAGTTCAAGAAGCCGATCCTGATGAAATACGAGCATGAAGGCCATCCGCTCTACTCGTCCGCCCGTCTTTGGGACGACGGCATCATCGATCCGGCGAAGACGCGCGAGGTGCTGGCACTCAGCCTGTCCGCCGCGCTCAACACCGAGATCGAGGAGACACGCTTCGGCGTGTTCCGGATGTGAGATGAGCGCGGCGCAGGACAGGATTCGCATCCACACCGGCGACATCACGAAGCTGGATGTCGACGCCATCGTCAACGCCGCCAACACCTCGCTGCTCGGTGGCGGCGGGGTCGATGGCGCCATTCACAGGGCAGCAGGACCGGAGCTCCTGGACGAATGCCGGATGCTGAATGGGTGCAAGGTCGGCGAAGCCAAGATCACCGACGGGTACAGGCTGCCCGCACGCCACGTCATCCACACGGTCGGACCGGTCTGGCAAGGTGGCAACGAGGGCGAAGCCGAACTACTGGCCTCCTGCTATGTCAAGTCGCTTGAACTCGCCGCTGCCAATGACTGCCGCACGGTGGCGTTTCCGGCAATTTCGACCGGTGTTTACCGCTACCCGAAAGATGAGGCGACGAAGATCGCCGTCCGTACGGTCAGCACGTTCATCGAAGAGCAAAACATGCCGGAAACTGTCATTTTCTGCTGCTTCGACGAGCCAATGGCGCAACTATATCGTGCCGTTGCTTCCGGTGGTGGAGGCTAGACTTATGGACAGGAGCGCTATTTCAGTCATCGCAGGTAAGGTTCGTGACATCGGACAGCTAGGCTGGCGGGACAGCGCGAAGGAACGTCTCCCTAACCTGAAGCACTCTCTGGCTGCGGAGGCACCATGTTCGCCAAGATCCTGATCGCCAATCGGGGCGAGATCGCTTGCCGTGTCATCCGCACGGCCCGCAAGCTCGGCGTGCGCACCGTGGCCGTCTATTCGGATGCCGACACGAAATCCCTGCATGTCGAGATGGCTGACGAGGCGGTGCATATCGGCCCCTCGCCCGTCGGCGAAAGCTATTTGCGCGGCGACAGGATTGTCGCTGCTGCCCTGGCGACGGGCGCCGAAGCGATCCATCCGGGTTATGGCTTCCTGTCGGAAAACCCCGATTTCGTCGGCCAGGTGGTGGCGGCGGGGCTGATTTTCATTGGTCCGTCAGCGGCCTCGATCCGTGCCATGGGGCTCAAGGATGCCGCCAAGCGGCTGATGGAGAAGGCCGGGGTACCAGTTGTACCGGGCTATCACGGCGAGGCGCAGGAGATCGTGTTGCTTGCCTCCAAGGCGCGCGAGATCGGCTATCCCGTACTGATCAAGGCACGCGCTGGCGGCGGCGGCAAGGGCATGCGGCGCGTCGAGCATCCAGATAATTTTTCCGAAGCATTGTCCAGCGCGCGGCGCGAGGCGAAGGCCGCCTTTGGCGACGACCATGTGCTGGTCGAGAAATATGTCGACAAGCCACGACATATCGAAGTGCAGGTCTTCGGCGACAGCTTCGGCAATGTGGTGCATCTCTTTGAGCGCGACTGCTCGGCGCAGCGCCGCCATCAGAAGGTGATCGAGGAGGCGCCTGCCCCCGGCATGACACCGGCACTGCGCAAGGCGATGACCGACGCGGCAGTGAAGGCCGCCAAGGCCATAAACTATTCCGGCGCCGGCACGATCGAGTTCATCGTCGATGCCTCGCAGGGCCTGCAGGCCGACCGCTTCTGGTTCATGGAAATGAACACCCGTCTGCAGGTCGAGCACCCAGTCACCGAGATGGTCACCGGCACCGATCTTGTCGAGTGGCAGTTACGGGTCGCCAGCGGCGAAAAGCTGCCGAAGACGCAGAGCGAGATCGCGCTTGGCGGTCATGCCTTCGAGGCGCGCATCTATGCCGAGGATGCGGCAAGGGGCTTCCTGCCGGCGACCGGCACGCTGCACCATCTCAAATTTCCCGAAACGGCCCCCGAAGGTGCGTCTATTCGCATCGAGACTGGCGTGCGGGCCGGCGATGCCATTTCGCCCTACTACGATCCGATGATCGCAAAACTGGTCGTGCACGCAAAGGACAGGAAGGCGGCACTGGAAGCGCTCGGCGAAGCGTTGTCACGAACCGAGATCGCCGGCTCCACCGTCAACACCGCTTTTCTCGCAGCTCTTGCCGCCGATCCGGATTTTTGCGCGGGCAATGTCGATACCGGCCTGATCGGCAGGCACCAGCCAGCGCTGACCGAGGTCGCGCCACCGAATGGAGAAACCGTTGCTGCAGCCGCCGTTGCAGCGTCGAGTGCCGGAGTATCGCCGCCAACCGACGATCCCTGGTCATCCCTTGCCGGCTATGCGCATTTCCACAGCGTGGCGCGGCGTACGCGGCTGAAGTTCGGCGAAGACGACATTTTGGCAAAGGTGTCGGTGCGGCCGGACGGACATTTCCAAGTGGCGCTGGACACACCATATGACAGCGCCAATTCGCATGATTTGCGCGCAGCGCCACGCCTCGCCCACTGGCCAGGCCACATCACCGTATTCGAAGGCGCCGTTGGCTATACTTTCGCCGTACCGGACCCGCTGGCCAGAACCGACGAGGCCGCGGCAGCCTCCGGCAGCCTGCGCGCGCCGATGCCAGGGCTGGTCAAACTAGTCCGCGCGGCAAAGGGCGACGCCGTGATCAGGGGGCAGCCGCTGCTGATCCTCGAGGCGATGAAGATGGAGCATACCATCGCCGCTCCGCATGACGGGGTGATCGCCGAAATCGCCACGGAAGGAGCGCAGGTCACTGACGGAACGGTGCTGGTGCGGTTCGTCGAGGAACAGGGTGCCTCGACCGCGGTTGCGGGCTGACAGCCGGAACGGACGGTCGGCCGCAAAGAAAATGGCCGGGACGAACCCGGCCATTTCTCAAGCTGTTTGGTCGCCGGAGCGACTACTGCGCGATCGGCGCGTACTTGCCGTCATGCCACTGGTTGATGTCGTAGCTGGCATTCTTGAGGTCACCCTTCTCGTCGAAGGTGACATCGCCAACAACGGTGCTGATCGGCGTGCCGTTCTTCAACGCTTCGGCAACCTTGGCCGGATCGTCACTGCCCGCGCGCTTGATGCCCTCGGCGAAAGCCTGGATGGTGGCGTAGGAGAACAGCGTGAAGCCTTCCGGCACGAAGCCGCCCGCCTTGATCTTCTCGACAGCCGCCTTGGCTTCGGGCTTTGCCTGCGGATCCGACGGGAACACGAACATCGTGCCCTCACCGGCCGGGCCGGCAACCTGCCAGAATTCCGGCGAAGCGATGGAGTCCGGCATGATCAGCTGGAACTTGAGGTTCTGTTCCGCCGACTGACGCAGGATCAGGCCAGCTTCAGGGTGGTAGCCGCCGAAATAGACGACGTCGGCCTTGAGATCCTTGAGCTTTGTGACGAGCGCCGAATAGTCCTTCTCGCCAGGATTGATGGCGTCATAATACACTTCCTTGAGGCCGCCGGCGTTCATGGTTGCCCTTACGGCATCCGCCACGCCCTGACCGTAAGCGCTCTTGTCGTGCAGGACGACGACGTTCTTGCCGGCATATTTCTTGGCGATCCACGGGCCGATGAATGCGCCTTGTGCATCGTCACGCGTGTAGAGACGCATGATTGTCGCCCAGCCGGCCTTGGCCGCGGCATCGGTCAGCACCGGGTTCGAGGAAGCGGGGCTCATCATCAGGGCACCGGCTTCGGCATAGACAGCCGAGGCTGGGATGCTCGAGCCCGAGCAGGCATGTCCGTCGATGAACTTGACGCCGTTGGCGACGATGCGGTTGGCGACCGATACGGCCTGCTTGGGATCACACTGATCATCCTCGATATCGAGCTTGACCTGGCGCCCTTCGATGCCGCCCGCCGCGTTGATGGCGTCCGCAGCAGCCTGTGCGCCCTGCTTGAACTGATCGCCGATTGTGGCGAGCTGTCCGGTCATCGGGCCGACCACCGAGAAAGTAATGTCCTCGGCGAATGCGGCCGGCGCACTCATCATCAGGCCGAAAACGGCCGCGCTCAAAATACTCAATTTTTTCATTGTGGTGTAACTCCTCCACTCACGCGCGGCCGCCCCGGCCACGCTTCTTCCAGAGAGGCGGGACAATTTCATCGTTCATTGGGCCTGTCTAGGCGCATTGGCGCCGCTCGATTGGGCCTGCAAAAGACGTTTCAGCAAAGCAAAAGCCGCGCCAGTCTTGTTTCGGCTGGTCGCGGCCTTGCCTGTCGAGCCGTTTCCCAAGTGCCCCCGCACCCAGACCCCAACTCGCCTTCCCTGTCTTCCCGGCCGGCTGGAAGCCGGATTGTTGCACGGCTTGGATTCTACCTGCCGCGTTCTCGTTTTTGTAGTCGACTGTCTTACGCAGCCTATCCCTGTTCTGGCCCGACCGTCTGGTGCGGCCTTGGCCAAGCCTTCCCTATCCTGGCGGAACTCAGTGCATGGTCATCCATTCGCGGGCTTCGCGCAGCGCCTTGGCGATCTCGATCTTCGACATGGCCGCCGACAGTTCCGAGCGCAGTTCCGCGGCGCGCGCCGAGCCCTTGATGGCGGCGATGTTGAACCATTTGTGGGCCGCGACGACGTCGGTCTCGCAATCGCGGCCGGTCGCATACATCATGCCCAATTCGAAAAGAATGTCGGCCTGGGCAGTTGCCCCCATGGCGCCGAAGCCTGCTTCAAGCATTTCAAAACGTGCCATTTTTCAATCCCCTTGTTCTGGCCCTGTCCGGCTCCCGAGAGCTGCCTCCGTTTGTCTGTCCGGGCCGCTCCTTCGATGCTTTCGAGAATGCCGGCTAGGCTTGAATCCGTCGTTAAATGGCGTGCTTAATTTGGAGAAAACAAAGCTAAAACAATAGGTAAACGTCGAAATTCGTTAAGGATACGAAGCCAGCAATTCAGCTGGTTTTCGCCAAATTTGACGAAAATTTTCGCGCCCGGAAGCAACACTCTGCTAACCACGGGAAACAAACGGCATGCAGGGATCGTTTCATATCCGCGCTGGCGTGGCGCATTCAGGCCGCTTCAGAAATCCCCAACTCTTCCCCTGCGGCACCCGCTTTTGTTTTGCCGGGAGCTGGATTAGCTTACGTTTGCGTAAGCGGCAGACCGGCGAGGCGGAGCATCCTGCCGGATATCCAAAGGGAGGAAGATCATGTTGCGAAAAGTGAGGCTGGCCCTTGCGGCCACCTTCATCATGACCGGTGCGGCGTGGGCCGATCCGATCGAAGGCAATTGGAAGACGCAAGCGGGCGATACCGCGGCCATTGCTGGCGGCGGCGCGTTTTCCATCACCCTCAAATCCGGCAAATATGCCGGCAAGACCATCGGCTCGCTCAAGGCGGCCGGCGACAACAAATATGCCGGCAGCATCACCGACCCGGCAAACGACAAGACCTATTCGGGCAAGGCAACCCTGTCGGGCACCTCGCTCAAGATGAGCGGCTGCGTGCTCGGCGGACTGATCTGCAAGAGCCAGACTTGGCACAAGCTCTGATCGACCCTATCTCTGCGACCTGACGACGGGGCTCCTTGCGGGGCCCCGTTTTCGTTTCATCGACATGTGATGCACTGGTGTTCGATGTTCCGGCCGGAGGATGTCCAGACCGACCCCGGCCATTCGGATCCCGTCAATCAATTTGAACCGCAGATGAACGCCGGCATCAGAGCCGGTTCAGAGGCGTTAGGGCATTCTCCGGCGTGTTGAAGGAGACACGAACCCAATGCTCGCCCGCCGCTTCACCATCGTCTGCCTGTTGATGAGCCTGTTTGGAATATTCTTCGCCATCCTCGTCGCCGAAGCGGGCCGTCCGGCCCGCTCCTGGGACGGGGCCACAGGGATCTGCCGCTTCGCCTGCCCTGCCAGCCTTCGCCACTGAAACAGAGAACTGAGACCTCGAAAAGAAAAGCTAAGACATCATGGACCGCATCGCCGCCAACGCCCTCAAGACCCTCCGGCTCCTGCCGCGGGCGGCGCTTATCCTGATGCTCTTGGCAGCTCCGGTCCTGGCCGTGCCGATGATGCGCGCCGATGCCGGCTCGACGATCGAGGCGCCGGCCCTTAGGAAGTCCGGCGTCGGCTTCGTGCTGCTGGTCAGCCTGCGGCGGGGATAAAGAAAAATGGCACTTTGGGCGCCTTCGGCCGCCGGCCCCCTCCCAACGGCCCGTCCAAGTCTCTATATTGGGCCATGGAAAAGCGAATCTACCCACAAGCCATCGAATCCGTCGTCATGCCGGAGCCATTTGGCCGGCAGAGCTACAACAGCGCCGAAAAGGCCGTCGCCGCGCTGCAGGCGCTCTACGATCGCAACACCAAGTTCCTGCGCGACTCCTTCGCAGCACTTGCCGCTGGCGGCGACAGCAGCAAGCGCTACCGGGCGTTCTATCCCGAGATCGGCGTCACCACGAGTTCGTTCACCCAGGTCGACTCGCGCCAGGCTTATGGCCATATGCCGACGCCCGGTCATTTCGCCACCACGATCACCCAGCCCCAACTGTTCTCGACCTATCTCGTGGAGCAGCTTCGCCTGATCATGCGCAATCACGGCGTGCCGGTGACGGTCTCGGAATCGACCACGCCGATCCCGCTGCATTTCGCCTTCCTGGAGGGCACCTACGTCGACGGCGCCGCGGCCGAACGCATAAAGCGGCCGATCCGCGATTTGTTCGACGTGCCGGATCTCGACGGCACCGACGATCAGATCGCCAACGGCACGTTCGAAGTCGCGTTCGGCGAACCCCGGCCGCTGGCGCCGTTCACGGCGCAGCGCATCGACTACTCGCTGCACCGCATGACACATTATACGGCCACCAGCCCGCAGCATTTCCAGAACTTCGTGCTGTTCACCAACTACCAGTTCTACATCGACGAGTTCGTCGCCCGTGCGCGCGCACTGATGGAGAATGGCGGCGACGGCTATGTGGAATTCGTCGAACCGGGCAATGTCGTGACCTGCGCCGGCGGCGGCATGGCAAGCGAGGGCACCCCGCCCGCCCGACTGCCGCAAATGCCGGCCTACCACCTGAAGAAGCCGAACCATGGCGGTATCACCATGGTCAACATCGGCGTCGGCCCCTCCAACGCCAAGACGATCACCGATCATATCGCGGTGCTGAGGCCGCATGCCTGGGTGATGCTCGGCCATTGCGCGGGGCTGCGCAACACACAGGCGCTGGGCGACTATGTGCTGGCGCATGCCTATGTACGCGAGGACCACGTGCTTGACGACGATCTCCCGGTCTGGGTGCCGATCCCGCCGCTGGCCGAGATCCAGGTGGCGCTGCAGGAAGCGGTCGCCGAGGTCACCGGCCTGTCCGGCTATGATCTGAAGCGCATCATGCGTACCGGCACGGTCGCCACCATCGACAACCGCAACTGGGAACTGCGCGACCAGCGTGGACCGGTGCAGCGCCTGTCGCAGTCGCGCGCCATCGCGCTCGACATGGAATCGGCGACCATCGCCGCCAATGGCTTCCGCTTCCGTGTCCCCTACGGCACGCTGCTGTGCGTTTCCGACAAGCCGCTGCATGGCGAGTTGAAGCTGCCAGGCATGGCGACCGAGTTCTACAAACGGCAGGTGGCGCAGCACCTGACGATCGGCATCAAGGCGATGGAGAAACTTGCCGAGATGCCGATGGAGCGGCTGCATTCGCGCAAGCTCAGAAGCTTTTCGGAGACGGCGTTCCAGTAAGAGGTGGCGTTCCAGTAAGAGGTGCTGTGCACTTTGGCCGAGATCGCATTGGGCTTTTGGCCATCTTGATTGAGCCGCATTTTTGCCGATAACCGAGCCAGGACCATCTCCAGCACCGCGTGCAGACCTGACCCGATGAGACGCAGTCGATACATGGCGGCTTCACTGGCATTCATCGCGATGATGATGTTCTCGGTTGCGCTGGTGGCCGGGTTCTTCGGCACGCTGCATCACGCACTCGATTCCTTCGCCCATTTCCGCATCCATCTCGCCGTGCTGATGGCGCTTTGCGCGCTGCCGCTGCTGGCGACGTCGTTTCGCCTTCAGGCGGCCGCGGCTCTGGTCTTTGCCGTGGCAGCTCTTGCCACGACCTCGAACGCGCTGCCTCGTCTATGGCCGGTTCAAGCGGTCGCCAAACCCGCAGACCAGATCGTCTACAGCCTGCTCCAGATGAATCTGCGCTACGACAATCCGACGCCAAAGAAGGTGCTGTCGCTGATCGGCCGGACCAATCCCGACGTGATCACCCTCGACGAGGTCTCGGCGATGTGGACGACCGAGCTTGGTTATATCAGCAGCGCCTATCCATACCGAATCCTCTGTCCCTATCCGAACGGCATATTCGGCGTCGCACTGCTCTCGCGACGGCCGTTTGCCGCCGGAACAGAACCGCGATGCGAGTGGCGCGGCGCGATGGCGATCGCGACCGTCGATTTCGGCGGCACGGGTGTCGACGTTGCCGCCATCCATCTCAGCTGGCCGTGGCCTCGCGAGCAATATTGGCAGATCGGCGAGTTGGCGGGAACACTCTCTTCCCTCGGCGAAACGGCGATCATGGCCGGCGACTGCAACGCCGTGCCGTGGAGCGCGGCGGTGCGCCGTGTCGCTTCGCTCGGCGGGCTGACAATCATGCCGTCAGCGGGACCGACCTGGACCTACATCAAGTTTCCGGATTTCCTGCGGCGTTTCGCCGGCCTGCCTATCGACCAGGTGTTCAGCAAGGGAGCGGTGCTGATCCACGGCGCATCCAGGCTCGAGGAGACCGGCTCCGACCATCTGCCGGTCCTGGTAGAATTCTCACTGCGGCCCGCTGACAAGCAGCCCGAGGATGAAGGCGCGACAGCACTCGCGGCGCGCGACCTGCCCGGCGCGCCGCGCGGCTGACGCACGAACGGATCGCTCCTTCAGCGCTTGCCCACCAGGGCCGCGATCAGATGCTCGACATGCCCGTCGTCCCGATGCTCGCGCGCGTCGAAAGCGTTCTGCCTGGCCTCGTATTTGGCATAGACCGCCCGAATGCGTCGCTGTGCCTCGCGACGTACCTTGTAGCAGGACGGATCCTCGGTGATCTTGAGGCTGGCGAGCGACCTTTCCGTGGCGCGCATCATCTCTCCGGCGATGCGGCCATGCGTTTCCTCATGAGCGCGTACACCGGCGAAAAACCGGTTCCAGCGTCTCTTCAGCACCGGCGTCGTCGACGAAGCAATACGAGGGAAGGTGTAGAGGAGATTGAGCGTGCCGTTGGCCCGCCGAACCCGGCAGAGGCCATTGTCTTGGCCGGTGTCGAGAGTCCAGTCGACGGTATAGGCGGTCTGAGCGATGGCATGCGTCATGAAGCCGTGCTTGGGGCCCTTGCTGTCCATGGCCTCGACGAGGGCAGCGCCCGAGTTTCCCATGATGTCGTAGGTCCGCGTCTGGACCACAGCCTTGGTGCCGGCCAGCGCCTCCGGTGCGCCCAGCGCACCGATGGCGGCAAGACATGTTAGAATTGTCCGGCGCATGGGCCTTCTCCCTATCTGGAGAGGGAACCATAGACCGGCGACCGTTTCAACGGTGCTGCTGTCCTACATGGCGAGATGGACAGGTGCCTTCGCTCGCATTTTTGCTGCCAGCAGTGGAGACAGCCCGGTCGGTGCGGGCTTACATGTTCTGGTAGACCGGGCCTTCGCCGGCTTTTTTGTTGCCGGCGGTCGAGACGGCCCGGTCGGTGGAGGCCTACATGTTCTGGTAGACCGGGCCTTCGCCGCCTTGTGGCGGCACCCAGTTGATGTTCTGGTTCGGGTCCTTGATGTCGCAGGTCTTGCAGTGGACGCAGTTCTGCGCGTTGATGACGAAGCGCACGTCCTTCGCCGCCGGATCCGCGGCGGCATTGCCGTCCTTGTCGACCCACTCGTAGACGCCGGCCGGACAATAACGCGTCGACGGCCCGGCGAAGACATCGTGTTCCGACCGTTTCTGTAGGTCCATGTCGCCAACCAGCAGGTGGACCGGCTCGTTTTCCTCGTGATTGGTGTTGGACAGGAACACCGAGGACAGGCGATCGAAGGTTAGCACGCCGTCTGCTTTCGGATAGGTGATCTTCTTGTGCCGGGCGGCAGGTTCGAGCGTGGCAAAATCGGCCTTGCCGTGTTTCAGCGTGCCGAAGGGCGAGACGCCGAACAGCGTGTTCAGCCACATGTCGAGCCCGCCGAGGCCGACGCCGACAATGGTGCCGAAGCGCGACCATAGCGGCTTGACGTTGCGCACCTTCTTCAAATCCTTGCCGATGTCGGTCGCACGCCACGCCGCTTCGTAGGAGGAAAGCTCGTCATTGGCGCGGCCGGCACCGATCGCCTCGGCGACATGTTCGGCCGCCAGCATTCCGGAAAGCACCGCATTATGCGAACCCTTGATACGCGGCACGTTGACGAAGCCCGCCGCGCAGCCCATCAGCGCACCGCCGGGGAACGACAGTTTCGGCACCGATTGCCAGCCGCCCTCGGTGATGGCGCGAGCGCCATAGCCCAGCCGCTTGGCACCTTCGAACGTGCCTGCGATCGCCGGATGCGTCTTGAAGCGCTGGAATTCCTCGAACGGCGACAGATACGGGTTCTTGTAATTGAGGTGGAGGACGAAGCCGACCGCCACCTGATTGTCCTCCAGATGATAGAGGAACGAGCCGCCGCCGGTCTTCATGTCGAGCGGCCAGCCGAAGGAATGCTGGACAAGGCCCGGCCGGTGGTTCTCCGGCTTGACCTGCCAGAGCTCCTTGAGGCCGAGACCGTACTTGCCGGGCTCGCGGCCATCCGAAAGCTTGTATTTCGCGATCAGTTGCTTGGCGAGCGAGCCGCGGGCGCCCTCGCCGATCAGGACATATTTGCCCATCAGTGCCATGCCCGGCGCGAAGCCGGGGCCATGCGTGCCATCCTTCTCGACGCCCATGTCGCCGGTGATGACACCGGTGACGGCGCCCTCTTCGTTGTACAGCAGGCCGGCGGCGGCAAAGCCCGGATAGATCTCGACGCCAAGCGCCTCCGCCTTGGTCGCCAGCCAGCGGCAGACATTGCCGAGCGAGACGATGTAATTGCCGTGATTGTTCATCAATGGCGGCATCAGGAAGTTGGGCAGCCGGAACGATCCGGCAGGGCCAAGAACGAGGAAGTGATCCTCGGTGACCGGCGTCTTGAATGGATGGCCCTCCTCCTCGCGCCAGCCGGGCAAGAGGCGATCGATGCCGATCGGATCGACGACAGCGCCCGAAAGGATGTGGGCGCCGACTTCGCCCCCCTTTTCCAGCACCACGACGGAAAGCTCGGGATTGACCTGTTTGAGGCGAATGGCGGCGGCGAGGCCGGCCGGGCCGGCGCCGACGACGACCACGTCGAATTCCATGCTTTCGCGTTCGATGTCGCTCATCAACCCCTCCGCACTGGCTTATCCCATTCGGGCATCTTGCTGGCTCCTGCGCTGCATAGCGCATCAATTGGCGACAGGAAACCGGCGCATACGTGACAATGCGGATTTGGCCAAAAAGTCGCGCACCCGAGCGGCACCACGGCTGTTTTGCCCAGCGGGCCCGGTTTCGCTCACGTTTTTAAGTGTTCGGCGGCTTGCTTATCGGCCATACTTCGCGCCATGCGCATTCCTGGGCCAGCCGGCTTCACATCGACGCGCTTTCCATCGACGCCCGGCCGGGCCTGCCGGGCGCTTCTTTTGGCTCTTCTGATGGCGGCACCGACCAGCGTTGCGGCGGACGAGGTGAAGGTCTGGGCGACCGGCGCTTATTCGTTTTCCGACGAGCTCGGCGGCTTCCGCATCACCAGTGTGTCCGGTATCGGGACCAAGGATGATCCGCTGGTCGTCACCGAAGAGCTGAATTCGGCGACGCCGGTCACTTTGACCATCCGCACGGCAAAGCCGATACAGGCCTTTGGCAAGGCCAGCGAGTTCGCCAATGGCATCATGTATATGCGCATCGACGTGCTCAACAACAGCGGCCAGGCCTGGATCGAATTCCAGTTCGAGCTGCAAGAGATACTCGATCGGCCGAGCGTGTTCGGCGACGGGCTGTCATTCGACCAGCGCAACAAGACGCCCGACAACATCCAGTCCAGCAACTTCGCCGATTTCGGCCGCGATTTCGAGCCGTATGATCGTCTGCTGTTCAGGAACGGCAAGGTCGATCCGCTGAAAACCGTCAGTTTCGAATTTCTGATCACCGACTACACGCCGCGTTGGACCTTCTATCTCGTGCAGGATCCGCGCATACCG
This sequence comes from Mesorhizobium sp. M0152, assembly GCF_040322415.1. Classification (NCBI taxonomy): domain Bacteria; kingdom Pseudomonadati; phylum Pseudomonadota; class Alphaproteobacteria; order Hyphomicrobiales; family Phyllobacteriaceae; genus Mesorhizobium; species Mesorhizobium sp. M0152. Next base: position 318,710 of record NZ_JAMYTH010000002.1, on the reverse strand, counting down.
ACGGGGTAAAGCCCGCTCTGAGTGGAAAGCGAATTGGCGAAAGTCGCCGAGGAGAGGCTGGACGCGCAAAGCCCCGCTCCGACCCGCTGGCCATTTCCTCTTCAAGGAGAAGATTGGCTGTCACCACCGCTTTCGCCAATCACAAACTTGCAAATGAGGCTCGCCCGGACGAATGTGCGGACATGACTGCCGCCTCCCCAAACAACAGACCGGACCTTGCCGACCTTTTGGCTTTCTACGCCAGCGCGGGTGTCGATGAGGCGCTTGAAGACCAGCCTGTCAACAGGTTCGCCGAGGCAGCGCCAAGGCCAGCGGAGCGCGCGCCGAGGACGGCGCCCTCGACTGACACCACCGAACCGCCGCCTCGCTCGACGAGCTTGTCCCGCGCCGAGGCCAGCGACAGAGCAAATGCGCCGCCGGCAGCGCGCGTGCTCTCTGCCACAACGGTTCCCGACGAAGCGCAGGCAGCGCTGGCGCGCCAGCTGGCGGCAACGGCTGTGACCCTGGACCAGCTTCGCCAGCACATGGCGGCATTCGACGGCTGCAATCTCAAAGCCACCGCCAAGAACCTCGTATTCGCCGACGGCAATCCGGAGGCCGCCGTGATGCTGGTCGGCGAGGCGCCCGGCCGCGACGAGGACATCGAGGGCCTGCCCTTCGTCGGACGCTCGGGCCGGCTGCTCGACCGCATGCTGGCGGCGATCGGGCTAGATCGGACATCCGTCTACATTGCCAATGTCATTCCCTGGCGACCACCTGGCAATCGCACGCCGACGCCGCACGAAACCGAAATCTGCCGGCCGTTCATCGAGCGGCAAATCGAACTGGTCAATCCCAAGGTGCTGATCAATCTCGGCGGCCCGTCGGCCAAGACCTTGCTCAACACCTCGGAAGGCATCTTGCGGCTACGTGGCAATTGGCGCGTCCATACGACAATGTCCGGCATCGCCATCCCCGCCATGCCGACGCTGCATCCTGCCTATCTGCTCAGGACGCCTGCGCACAAGAAGCTGGCGTGGCGGGACTTTCTTGAGGTGAAGGCGAAGTTGCGAACGCTGGGTTGAAGGCGCGCGAGTAGCCGATCTCCAAAGTTATGAAAATGTCCGCTCCCATGACCTCGCAGGTAATTGAAGTGCCGCCCCTGCCGGCTTAGTCATCCCATCATGACAACCATCCAAACCTCCGCCGGCAGCCTCATTCGCGAATGGCGTACGCGGCGTCGCATGAGCCAGCTCGATCTCGCCATGGAGGCCGAGATCTCGCAGCGGCATCTGAGCTTCGTCGAAAGCGGACGTGCGGCGCCCTCACGCGACATGGTGCTGCATCTGGCCGAGCAACTGGCGATCCCACTCAGGCAACGCAACCAGTTGCTGCTCGCCGCGGGCTTTGCGCCGAGCTTCGGTGAACGGCCCCTCACCGACCCGACGCTGGCGCCAGCGATGGTGGCGGTGGAGATGGTGCTGAAGGGACATGAACCGTTCCCGGCGCTTGCTGTCGACCGGCACTGGAACCTGGTTTCGGCCAATGCCGCCATCGCGCCTTTTCTTGCGGACGTCAGCGAAACTTCGCTGCTGACGGCACCAGTCAACGTGCTGCGCCTCAGCCTGCATCCAGGCGGCATCGCGCCGCGCATCGTCAATCTCGGCGAATGGCGGACGCATCTGCTCGAGCGTCTCAGGCACCAGAATGACGCCACGGGCGATCCGGTGCTGGTCGAACTGGAGCGAGAGCTGCGCAGCTATCCTTCCGGTCTCAAGGGCAGCCGGCCGGCGCCGGTCGAGCCGGACGCCATCGTCCACCCGCTCAGGCTTGCCCATGGTGACCAGGTGCTGTCGTTCATCAGCACCATCACTGTCTTCGGCACACCGCTCGACGTGACGCTGTCGGAACTGGCGATCGAATCCTTTTTCCCGGCCGACGAGCAGACACGGGCGGTGCTGGTGCGGCTGGCGAGCGAGCGTGGCACCATTTGGCCTCGTTGAATCTGGCTCGGCTAGATCAGCCCTGCGGCGGGGCCGCCTTGCGTGTGCGAGTGCGTTCCAAACCCAGCTGGCGTTCGCGCCAGATTATGAAGATGCCGGCGGCAACGACGATCAGGCCACCGGCCAGCGTGTTGAGCGTGGCGATGTCGCCGAAGACGAGATAGCCGACGACGACGCCGAGGATCATCGAGGTATATTCGAAGGGCGCCACCACCGATGCCTCGGCGTGACGATAGGCCGATGTCATCAGGATCTGGCCAAGGCCACCGCAGAAGCCGGCGGCGACAAGAAGAACCGCTTGCACCGACGTCAGCGCCTGCCAGCCGAAGGGCAGCGACAGCAGCGCCATGGCGCTCGCCGTCACCGAGAACCACAATACAATGGTCGCGGTGCGCTCGCTTTGAACGAGGTTGCGCACGAGCAGCATCGCGACGGCCGAGATCGCCGCCGCGACAAGAGCTGCAACGACACCGAGCACTTCCTGATCGTCGAGCGCCTCGTGCGAACTCAGCAGCGTCAGTTCGGGCCAGGAGATGATCAGCACGCCGACCAGACCGACGGCGACCGCGCTCCAGCGGTAAACGCGGATGGCTTCGCCGAGGAACATCGAGCTGAACACCACCACCAGCAGCGGCTGCGCATAGTTCAGCGTGATCGCCTCGGGCAGCGGCAGCCGGGTCAGCGCGAAGAAGCCAAGGCCCATCGCGCAGACACCGACGACACCACGCGCGATGTGGTTGAGCGGGCGCTTGGTAGAAAAGGCCGTGCCAAGGTTCCCCTTGAGGGCGAGGAAGCCGATGATCGGAAAGATGGCGAAAAAGGAGCGGAAGAACACGATCTGGCCCGCCGGCACCGTACCCGCCGCCTTGATGCAGGTGGACATGCAGACGAAGACCGCGACCGAGACGATCTTGAGCATGATGCCGGTGAGCGTGTCGTGCCCGACGGCATGATCGCTGGGCGCGACCGATGAGCTGACCGGACCTGCGGTCACGCTCCCGTGGCTTCCCGGATCGCGGCCCAGATTCGCGCCGGTGTTGCCGGCATCTCGATATGCCGGATGCCATAGGCGCGCCAGAGTGCGTCGGTCACGGCATTGAGGGCCGCCGGTGTCGCGCCGATCGTGCCCGCCTCGCCTGCCCCCTTGATGCCCAGCGCATTGGTTGTGGAAGGCACGTTGCGGGTCTCGAAATGGAAAAACGGGAAATCGTCGGCGCGAGGCATGGCGTAGTCCATGAAACTCGCCGTCAGCAGCTGCCCATCCTCGCCATAGACGGTGTCCTCGGTCAGCGCCTGGCCGATGCCTTGCACGACGCCGCCATGCACCTGACCGGCAAGCAGGAGCGGATTCACGGTGACGCCGAAATCGTCGACGATGGTGTAGCGGACGATCTCGGTGGCGCCGGTATCGGGATCGATCTCGACCTCGCAGATGTGGGTGCCGTTCGGATAAGTGCACTCGTCCTGGACGAACTCGCCGAACCCTTTGAGATCGTCCGGCGTCTTGGCGGCCTTGGCGATGGTTGAAAAATCGATCGTACGGTCGGTGCCGACGATGCGGGCAACTCCATCAGACAATTCGATATCGCCGGCCGAAGCTTCCAGCTCATCGGCGGCGATGCGCTTGATCTTGTTGGCCAGGTCCTCGCCGGCGCGCGAAGCCGAGACGCCGCCGAGCGGGATCGAACGCGAGCCTCCGGTGCCGCCGCCTGCCTTCAATTCGTCGGTGTCGCCCTGGCGGACATGGATCTTGTCGATGTCGAGGTTGAGCTTTTCCGACAGGAACTGCGCGTAGGCGGTGGCGTGTCCCTGCCCGTTGGTCTGGGTGCCGATCTTGAGCGTCACCGTGCCGTCGCCGTTAAGTTCGACAAAGGCTGGTTCGGAGCCGGGAAACGCGCAGGCCTCGATATAGGTCGCCATGCCGATGCCACGGATCTTTCCGCCTGCCTTCGCCTGCTCGAGGCGGTTAGGAAATGCCTTCCATTCCGCCTGTTCGATGGCGCGGTCCATATGGCCGACGAATTCGCCGGTGTCGTACAGGCGGCCGGTCTGGGTGCGGTAGGGAAACTGCTCGGGCCGGATGAAATTGCGGCGGCGGATCTCTTCGACGGGCAGGCCGAGATCATGGGCGCAGGCATCGACCAGCTTTTCGAGCAGGAACGCCGCTTCCGGCCGGCCGGCGCCGCGATAGGCATCGACCGGGCAGGTGTTGGTGTAGAGGCCGGTCACCGAAACGTCGAGCGCCTGGATATCATAGACCCCGGTCGACATGGTGACGCCGATGTAGGGAATAAAAGGGCCGTATTGCGAGACATAGGCGCCGATATTGGCGAGCAGGTTCACCCTCATGCCAAGGAAGCGGCCATCCTTGTCCAGCGCCATTTCGGCCGTCACCGCATTGTCGCGGCCTTGCGCGTCGGTCAAGAAGTGCTCCGTGCGGTCGCCGGCCCATTTCACCGGACGGCCGAGCCGTTTCGCCGCTTCGAGCACCAGGGGATGTTCGCGGTAGACGAAGCTTTTTGGCCCGAAACCGCCGCCGACATCCGGCGTGATGACGCGAATCTGACCCTTTTTGATCTTGAACAGGCCGGCCAGGATATACTGCATGGAATGCACGCCCTGCGACCCCGTGGTCAGCACGAAGCGGTTCTCCTGCGTGTTCCATTCGCCGATCGCCGAGCGCGGCTCCATGTAGTTGCAGACCAGCCGGTTGTTGACGAATTCGATACGGGTGACATGAGCGGCCTTGGCAAAAGCCGCCTCGGTCTTGGCTTTGTCGCCCATGTGGTAGGTAAATGCGCGGTTCGAGCCGAGTTCCGGCCAGACCAGCGGCGTGCCTTCCGCAAGCGCCGTCGCCGTGCCGGATGCGGCGTCCTCGGAGTCGTAGTCGACGTCGATCAGTTCGGCGGCATCCTGCGCCAAAGCGCGGCTGTCGGCGACGACGAAGGCAACGGCGTCGCCGACATAGTTGACACGGTCACGGCAGAGGATCGGAATGTCGCGGGTCGGCGCCTTGGTCCCGTCCGGCTGGTCCTGCATGACGCCGGACCTGAGGTCGCCAAGGTGCGCGAGGTCCTTGCCGGTCAACACCAGATGAACGCCGGGTGCCGCCTTTGCCGCATCGGTCGAACCGATGGTGAAACTTGCCTTGGCGACCGGCGAGCGCAGGACATAACCATGCAGGACGCCGGCTGGCTGAATGTCGTCGGTGTAGCGGCCCTGCCCCTGGATGAAGGCCGTATCCTCGCGCCGCAGCACGGATGCACCCATCCCGAATTTCGGAGTGACGATGGTCATGGATGCCTCGCGATGATGGAAAGGAAGGCCTGAAATAGGCTCTGCCGCAGTTTTGTCGAGGGACCGTTTCGTGTAAAGAGCGCGGGCTTCAAATTTTTTGGATCAGGCCCAACATGCCCGGTCGCTGGAAAAGACAGGAAAAGCCAGGGAATGCGTACCGACACCGGCCAGGTCTTCAAACTCGAGGACTATCGCCCCAGCGACTACCTCATTCCGGAAACGAACCTTGAATTCCGTCTTTCGCCAGACGCCACGATCGTCACCGCAACACTGACGGTCGAGCGTCGTGACGGCATAGCGGCATCGGCGCCGCTGGTACTTGACGGTGACGGGCTGGCGCTCAAGCGCGTCGAAATCGATGGCAGGAAAGCGAAGCCCGCGGATTTGCTGGCGACATCAGACCAACTGACCATCCTCACGCCGCCTGCCGCGAAACGCTTCCAATTGCTGATCGAGACCGAGTTGGCGCCGGCGGGCAACGAAGCGCTGATGGGCCTCTATCGCTCCAGCAACGTTTATTGCACGCAATGCGAGGCCGAGGGCTTTCGCCGCATCACCTATTTCCTCGATCGCCCCGATATCCTATCCGTCTACACCGTGCGGATCGAGGCGCGGCGCAACGAGGCGCCGCTGCTCCTGTCCAACGGCAACCCCGTCGACGGTGGGGACCTCGGCGATGGCTGGCACTTCGCGGTCTGGCATGACCCCTTCCCCAAGCCCTCCTATTTGTTCGCGCTGGTGGCCGGCAATCTCGGCAAGGTCGCCGACAGCTTCGTCACCCTGTCCGGCCGCAAGGTCGAGCTCGGCATCTATGTCGAGCCCGGCAAGGAGAAGCTGGCCGGCTATGCCATGGACGCCCTGAAACGATCAATGAAGTGGGATGAGGAGGCGTTTGGCCGTGAATACGACCTCGACGTCTTCAACATCGTCGCCGTCTCCGACTTCAACATGGGCGCGATGGAGAACAAGGGTCTCAACATCTTCAACGACAAATATGTGCTGGCTGATCAGGAGACCGCGACCGACGCTGATTTCGCCAACATCGAAGCGATCATCGCGCATGAGTATTTCCACAATTGGACAGGCAACAGAATCACTTGCCGCGACTGGTTTCAGCTTTGCCTGAAGGAAGGGCTGACGGTCTTCCGCGACCACGAATTCTCCGCCGACCAGCGCTCGCGGGCGGTCAAGCGCATCGCAGAAGTGCGCACGCTGCGCGCGCATCAGTTTCCCGAGGATCAGGGCCCGCTGGCGCATCCGGTGCGACCGCGCCGCTACCGCGAGATCAACAATTTCTACACGGCGACGGTCTACGAGAAAGGCTCCGAAGTGGTGCGCATGATCCGCACCATTCTTGGGCCGGATGCGTTTCGTGCCGGCATGGACCTCTATTTCGAGCGCCATGACGGCGACGCGGCGACAATCGAAGATTTCATGAAGGTGTTCGAGGATGCGTCGGGTCGCGACCTGTCGCAGTTCGCGCTCTGGTACCAGCAGGCAGGCACGCCAAACCTGACGGTCAGTTCGACGCACAATCCGGCTGCGCAGGAATTCACGCTCGAAATCGAGCAGTCGGTGCCGCCGACGCCCTCCGAAAGCCGCAAGCGGCTGATGCATATCCCGCTCGCCTTCGGCCTGATCGGCGCGAGCGGCAAGCCGGTCGAGTATAGCGGCGTCGAGGGCGCCAGCGTGGAGAACGGCGTCATCCATGTCCGCAAGCGCCGCCACATGGTGCGCTTTTCGGGCGTTGCCGAACGGCCGGTCGTGTCGCTCAATCGCGGTTTTTCGGCGCCGGTAACGCTTTCCATCGAACAGAAGGCCGACGACCAGTTCTTCCTCGCTCGCCATGACAGCGACGCCTTCTCACGCTGGCAGGCTTTCAACACGCTTCTAACCGATGCGCTGATCGCCGCGTTCCGCGAGATTCTCGGCGGTAAACGACCAGTGTTCGCGTCGCGACTGACCGAGCTTGCCGGCGGCATCGCCGGCGACGAAACGCTCGAGCCGGCCTATCGGGCACTGGCGCTGGCGCTACCCGGTGAAGCCGACATTGCCCGCGACATCGGCAGGAATATCGACCCTGATGCCATCCACACGGCCCGCGAGGCGCTGGCATTGGCGATCGGCAGCGCAAATCGCGACGTCTTTTCCAGCCTCCATGACGGCCTCGCCGACAAGGAAGCGTTCAGTCCTGACGCGGCAAGCGCCGGACGGCGTGCTCTTCGCAACGTCCTGCTGGACTATCTCTCACTGCAGCCGGGCGGTGCGGCACTTGCCACCGCGCATTTCCAGTCGGCGAGCAATATGACCGACCGCGCGGCAGCACTCGCCGCACTCGCGCACCGCCATCACGGCTCGTCCGAGGCCATCAAGGCATTGGCGACTTTCGAGACGCAATATGGGGCCGACCCGCTGGTCATGGACAAATGGTTCCAGATCCGGGCGAGCGTGCCTGGGCCGCAAACGGTCGAGACGGTGCGCGCGCTGACCAATCATCCGGCCTTCTCGATGGGCAATCCCAACCGGGTGCGCTCGTTGATCGGCACATTCTCCAGCGCCAACCAGACCGGTTTCCATCGCGCCGACGGCGAAGGCTACCGGTTCTTCGCGCAGACGGTGCTCGAGGTCGAAAAACGCAACCCGCAAGTGGCGGCGAGGCTGGCGACAGCGCTGCGGTCATGGCGTTCGCTCGAACCTGGCCGGCAAGCCAAGGCCAGGGAGGCTCTGCTTTCGATCGGCAATGCAGAAAACCTGTCGGCGGATCTGCGTGATATCGTCGAGCGAACGCTGGCTTAGCCCTTCCCTTTCTCTTTGCGGTAGGAAGGGAAAGGCGCGGCACCTTCGAAAGCGCGTTATTTTAGTCGATTTTTAATCTTTTTTGGCCGGACCACTGGACAAGGCGAATCACCTTTGATTCTTTACTGACGATTCGGAAGTGCGGTGTTTGCCGGATCACCAGACAGCATAGGCAAATTCGGGGAGTGCCATTTATGGCGAAGGCGGACGCGTGGGGCGCGCCCGGTGGGATAGCTTTTACGCGTCGCGAGACGCGAAGCGACGGCCTTGCCGGAAACACGCGGCTCATCGCCGAACCGGCCTACAAGCGGCTTCTGGCCGCCGAGCCGCTGCTGCGCCGATCGATACCGGCTCTCATCATCATCTTCCTGATGGTCATCGCGGCGCTGCGCGTCCTGTCGCTGATGAACGAGCGCGACGACGTGGAGCGCGATGCCAAGGCGATCCTCACTCTGGCGGCTGGCCAGCTGGCCAGTTCGCTTGCCACCACGTCGGATACGCTGCCAGGAGCCATACAGGATCTGCTGGAGACCACCAGCCGCCAAGGCGCTATGGGTCGCAGCCACGTGCTTGTCATCACCGACGACGCCTTCAAGATCACCGCAGTGACCCCGCGCTCGGTGCCCTGGCAGGGCCATTCGCTGGACGGCCTCGTCCAGGGCGGTCAGCCCCTGTTCATGTTCGGTGATCGCGCAGGCGTCATGGAGGTCAACATAGGCGGCCAGGACTGGTATGCGGCCGTCAGCCTGGCCAAGGACAGGAAGGGAGCCGCAGCAGCGCTGGTGCCGCAGGAAGCGGTCTTCGACGCATGGCGAAAAACCGTCTCGCTGAACGTCACGCTGTTCGTGCTGACAGCCGGCGTTCTGATCATCATTCTCTACGCCTATTTCGGACAGGCGGCACGCGCGCAGGCGGCCGACCGCATCTACCTTGAAGCGCATCAGCGCATCGACATGGCACTGGTTCGCGGCCGCTGCGGCCTGTGGGATTGGGACATGGTGCGCGGCAAGATGTACTGGTCGCGCTCGATGTACGACATGCTGGGCTACGAGCCATGCGACACGATGCTGTCCTTCGGCGAGGTCGACGAGATCATCCACCCCGAGGACGGCGACCTGTTCCAGATCGCCAACCGAATAGTCGCACGCGAGATCGACCAGATCGACCAGGTGTTCCGGATGCGGCATGCCGACGGTCAATGGGTTTGGATGCGTGCCCGCGCACAGGTCATGGATCCGGAGGCACCGGAGATCCAGTTGATCGGCATCGCCGTCGACGTCACCGAACAGCGCCATCTGGCGCTGCGTTCGGAGGCGGCCGATCTTCGGCTGAGGACCGCGATCGAGAACATCAACGAATCCTTCGTGCTCTGGGATTCGGCCCAGCGCCTGATCATGTGCAACTCCAAGTACCAGCAGGACAACGGGCTTTCGGATCGCGATGTGATGCCGGGTGTAACGCGCGCGGCCTTGGAAGAACGCATGCTGGCCTTTGCTTCGGAACGGCGCCTCGCCAACACCAATGGGTTGCAAGGCGGCGCCACTTTCGAGCGGCAGCTGTCCGACGGCCGCTGGCTGCAGGTCAATGAACTGAAGACCAGGGACGGCGGCATCGTCTCGGTCGGCTCCGACATCACCCAGATCAAGCTGCACCAGGAAAAGCTGGTCGACAGCGAACGCCGGCTGATGGCGACGATCCATGATCTCAGCCTCGCCCGCCGGGCCGAGGAGGAGCGCTCGCGCGAACTGGTCGACCTCAACCGCAAATACATGAAGGAAACCGAGCGCGCCGAGGCGGCAAATCGGGCCAAATCCGAATTCCTGGCCAACATGTCGCATGAACTGCGCACGCCGCTGAACGCCATTATCGGCTTCTCCGAGCTGATGGAGCAGGGTCTGTTCGGTCCGCTGGGATCGGCACGCTATGAGGAATATGCCACCGACATCAACAGCAGCGGCAAATATCTGCTGGGCGTCATCAACGACATTCTCGATATGTCCAAGATCGAGGCCGGCCAGTTCTCGCTGGACCGCGAACAGATCGATCTCGGCCCGCTGATCAGCGAAACGGTCCGCGTCGTCTCGCTTCAGGCGGCCCAGAAGGCGATCGCCGTGGAGACACGCATCGCCGACGCGTTGACGCTGTTCGCCGATCGCCGCGCGATCAAGCAGATCGTCATCAATCTTCTGTCCAACGCGGTGAAATTCACCGGTCAAGGCGGCCACATATCGGTCAGGGCCCGCAACACATCCGCGGCGCTGGTGCTGACGATCGAAGACAATGGCTGCGGCATCCCGAAGGAGGCGCTCGGCAAGCTCGGGCGTCCCTTCGAGCAGGTGCAGAACCAGTTCTCCAAAAACCATGCCGGATCCGGACTCGGCCTCGCCATCTCCCGCTCACTGGCTGAACTGCAAGGTGGCGCGCTGAAGATCCGCTCGACCGAAGGTGTCGGCACGATCGTGTCGGTGCGCATTCCAGTGAGAAAGCCGCAACCGGCGATCAGGGAAGCAGCCTGAACCAGGCTCCGGTTGACGTTGCCGGAGCCCGGGTCAGCCAATCTCACTGCATGCCGTCGTCGTCGTTGTCGTTGCCTTCGTCGCTCCACTGGCGGTGACGGCCAAAGCGGCGGCCCTTTGGCAGTTCGCCCTTCTCGATCTTGCCGTCATTGTTCCTGTCGATCATGGCGAATATCTTCTTCTCACGACCGGCAATGTCCTCGGTGGTCAGCGTGCCGTCGCCCTTGGTGTCGTAGCGGGCGATGATACGTTTTGCCATCCGCTCGAAACGCGCCTTCTCCAGCGCGTCGGCGAGTTGGGCGACGGTCAGCTTGCCGCCATTGTCGGCAACGAGCTTTTTCAGCCGTGCGTTCATGGCATCGGAAAACTGGTCGAAAGTGATGGTGCCGTTCGAATTCTTCATCGCTTTGTCGAGGCGCATCATCATGCCATCGCGCATTTTCGCGCTGGCATTGTTTTCGGCATAGGCGGTGGTGCCAACGGCGCCGGCAAGGGCTACGAAGGCAAGGGCAAGTTTGGTCGACTTTCTCATGGTCTTCCCCTGTTGCATCGTCACCCCCGATGCCAGAGCGGCGGATCTTCGATCCTGTCGCCGCTCCGTCTCTTTGTTCGAGCATCGGATTTCCCAAAACCGGTTCACACTTTCGGGTCCGATGCTCTGGCCGGAACAACCGCGTCGCGGTCATCCCGTGCGAAGCAAAAGATCAAAATCCTTCCTGACCTTTCGCGACGTCTCTTTGAGGTGTGCCTCCAGCACACCGAAATCCGGCAGGTCGGTGACGGCCAGAAGCAGATCCGAAAGCCCCGGCGGAACGTCGTCGCGTTCGAAGGCGCCGGTCAGGCACAGCCGTGTCATCTGGGTCAGCGCCAGATAAAGCGCATAGGCGTCGCCAAGCTCCTGCCTGACTCCGGCACCGGCAAAGCCAGGCGCGAGACGAGACAGGACCTCGGCCGTGCCGGTGGCACGCGGCCCGGCTTCGATCTGCCCGGTTATGACAGCCACCTGGGCGATGAATTCGAGGTCGATCAGCCCGCCGGGGATCAGCTTGATGTCCCACAGGTCGCGCGGCGGCTTTTCCTTCTCGATCATGGCGCGCATGTCCGAGGCCTCGGAGATCACCTTTGCCGCGTCGCGCGGCTGGCCGAGCAGTGTCGCGACCTCCGTTTCAACTTCGGTGCAAAGCCCGGCATCGCCTGCAACGGCGCGCGCCCGCGACAGTGCCATATGCTCCCAGGTCCAAGCCTCCTGGCGCTGGTATTTTTTGAAGGCATCTATATGGGTGGCCACCGGCCCCTTGTTGCCGGACGGCCGCAGCCGCAGGTCGAGTTCGTAAAGCACCCCCTCCGCGGTCGGCGCGGATACGGCCGATATCAGCCGCTGCGTCATGCGGCTGTAGTAGTGCGACGGCGCCAGCGGCTTTTCGCCATCGGACTCCTCGACGTCCGGATCGTGGTCGTAGAGCAGGATGAGGTCGACATCCGATCCGGCGGTCAGTTCACGGCTGCCGAGCTTGCCCATGCCGAGCAGCGAAACCACACCGCCGGCAACCCTGCCATGCCGGTTTTCGAACTCGGTCATCACGGCCTGCAACGCGGCCTCGATGGTGAGATCGGCCAGATCGGAAAAGGCGCGGCCGGCCCGGGCCGGGTCGATCGAGCCGGCAAGCAGCCGCACACCGATCAGGAATTTCTGCTCGGAGGCAAAGATGCGCAGCCGGTCAAGCACGTCCTCATAGGCTTTGTCGCCTTCGAGGAAGGCGGAAAGCCGTGCCGAGAGATAGGCTCGGTCCGGCAATTCGCTCAGCAAGGCCGGGTCGAGCAGGCCGTCAAAAACGTGCGGCCGGCGCGTGATGATCGCCGCCAGCCGAGGTGCGGCGCCCATGATCGTCGCCATCAGCTTGAGCAATGCCGGGTTCGATTGCAGCAATGAGAACAGCTGGATGCCGGCCGGCAGGCCGGCAAGAAACTCGTCGAAGCGGATCACGGCCTCGTCGGCCCGGCGCGTCTGGCCAAAAGAGCGCAGCAGCGCCGGCGTCAATTCCGTCAGCCGTTCGCGCGCCTCCGCCGACTGGGTGACGCGGTAGCGCCCGAAATGCCAGCCGCGGATGACGCGGCAGATGTCGCTTGGCCGCTGGAAGCCGAGACCATGCAAGGTCCGCAAGGTGTCGGGGTCGTCGACATCGCCGGTGAAGACCAGATTGCCGATGCCCGCCGAAAGCTCCGGCGCTGTTTCGAACAGCGCGGCATAGTGCCGTTCGACCTGCTGCAACGAGGCACGGAACGCTCCGGCAAAGCCTGCCGCATCGGCAAAGCCGAGCATGCGGGCGATGCGCTCCAGCCCTTCGTCGTCTTCCGGCAACGTATGCGTCTGCTCGTCGGCCACCATCTGCACGGCGTGTTCGACGCGGCGCAGGAACCAATACTGGCGGGCGAGCGCATCGCATGCGTCGGCGGTGATCCAGCCACGTGCCGCAAGCTGGCCGAGCATCGGCACGGTCTCGCGGCCGCGCAGTTCCGGGAAGCGGCCGCCGGCGATCAGCTGCTGGGTCTGGACGAAGAACTCGATCTCACGGATGCCACCGCGCCCGAGCTTGACGTTGTGGCCCTTGACGGCGATCTCGCCATGACCCTTGTGAGCGTGGATCTGACGCTTGATCGAGTGGACGTCAGCAATCGCCGCGTAGTCCATGTATTTGCGCCAGATATAGGGCTGGAGTTCCTTGAGGAAGGCAGTACCCGCGGCCAGATCGCCAGCCACCGGCCGCGCCTTGATCATTGCGGCGCGCTCCCAGTTCTGGCCCCGCGCCTCATAGTAGCGTAGCGCGGCTTCGACCGGGATCGCCAGCGGAGTCGAACCTGGATCTGGGCGCAACCTGAGATCGGTGCGGAAGACATAACCGTGCTCTGTGCGGTCCTGCAGAATACGCACCAGGCGTCGCGTCAGGCGCGAAAACAATTCGGTGGCATCGAGCGGGTCGACGACAGCAGGCGCTTCCGGATCGAAGAACACCACGAGATCGATGTCGGAGGAGAAGTTCAGTTCGTGCGCGCCGAGCTTGCCCATGCCGAGCAGGATCCAGCCCGATTGTCGGGACGGATTGTCGAGGTCGGGCAGCTTAAGCTTGCCCTGACCGTGGGCGTCACGCAGCAGGAAGTCGACGGCGGCGCGGGTGCAGGCGTCGGCAAGGTCGCTCAACCGCCGCACAGTCAGCGACGGTTCGGCCTCGCCTGCGAGATCGGCCAGCGCGACCAGGAAATGCGCCTCGGCCTTGCATTGGCGCAGCTCCATCATCAGGCCGGGTTCAGAGACCGCCTTGACCAGCGGCGACTGATCGACCGCAGCGCAGATCGCTTTCAGCCGAGCCTCAATTCCCTGGTCGAAAAGCCTGTCCAGGATCGCGGGCCGGCGACGTGCAATATCGCGCAGGAACGGCGACAGGTCGAAGACCGCGGCCAGGAAATCCTGGCGCTCCCCCTTGCCGGACAGGAATTTGCCCAACCGCGCCAACCCTTCTTCGCGGGCAACGGCAGCGATTTCGGCCAGTTCCTGGCGTGCCCGGCCTTCGTCGAGAGGGGCAAGCGTGGTCGCCGGCTTCAGCAGCCAGTCCGTCGCTGTCCGCTTGGCAACCGCCGCCATCAATGATCCTCCCGTGCGGGGAAACTCATGACCACGGACAGTCCAGGATTGCCCGGCAAGAGATCAAGCCGTCCGTAATGGAACGTCATGACCGCCTTGGCGAGGCTAAGACCAAGACCGGAACCCGGCTGTGAGCGGCTCTTCTCCAGGCGCACGAAACGTTCGGTCACCCGGGCGCGATCGGCATCGTCCGGGATACCCTGGCCGTTATCGGTGACGGAAAGCCTGATCTCTCCATTTGTGCGCTCGAGCGTCACCCGGACCGAGGGCTTGGAAGTCGAATCGGTGGAATATTTGATCGCATTGTCGACGATGTTGGACAGCGCCTGACCGATCAGCTCGCGGTTGCCGTCGACAACGAAGGCGCCGTTCACCTCGGCTTCCAACGAAACGCCAGCCTCTTCCGCCGCCGGCTCGTAGAGTTCGACGACATCGCGCACCGCCACGGCCAGATCGACGCGGCTGGTGCTCTCGGAAGAATATCCAGCCTCCAGCCGAGAGATCATCAGGATGGCGTTGAAGGTCTTTATGAGCTGGTCGGACTCGGTGATCGTGCCTTCCAGCGCCTGGCGGTAGTCGGTGATCCTGTGTTTTCCGGAAAGGGTTGCTTCGGCCCGGTTTCGCAGCCGGGTCAGCGGCGTCTTCAAATCATGCGCTATATTGTCGGAAACCTGCTTCAGACCTTCATTGAGCGTTGCGATCCTCGCCAGCATGGCATTGAGGTTCTCCGAAAGCCGGTCGAACTCGTCACCGGTCCCGGTAACCGGCAGCCTGCCGGAAAGATCCCCGCCCATGATGCGACGACTCGCCTCCGACACGCCGTCGATGCGCTTCAGAGCTGCGCGGCCGACGAAGAACCAGATCAGCAGCCCGCCGAGCCCCATCATGCCGAGCGCCAGCGTCAGGGCGCGGCGGATCACGGCGCGGAACCGTTCAGGCTCGCCCAGATCGCGGCCTACCAGCATGATCATCTGGTTCGGCAGCCGAAGCACCAGGGCAATGGCATTGTGGCCTTTCTCGCCCTGCGCCTGCGTTTCGTTCTGCTCGGGCTGCGTGGTTCCCTGCTCGGCGGACAGGTTGCGCTGGCGCTCGAGTTCTCCCTCGCCAAACCGCTGGTAGGAGAACGGATTGCTGGTCCAGCCTTCATCGTCGAGAACGCCCGGCTCCAGGCTCTGCACGTTGCCGGTCAGGACCTGGCCGTTGGCATCGGCAATCAGATAGAGATTGGCGCCGGGCTGGCGCGAGCGCTGCTCGACCACGCGCACCAGCACCGGCAGGCCGCCGCGCTGGTAGGCCCGGGCCAGACCGAGCACTTCGTCGTTGATGGTCTCTTGCGTCTGCGCGGTCAGCATGCGCGCCGACAGCGAGGTCATGTAGAAGACAAGCAGCACCGCGCAGAGCGCGAATAGCAGCAGATAGAGCGCCGAAAGCCGCGCAGCCGTCGTCTTCATGATGGCGGGCACGGAAAGGGCCATGCCGCCGCCTAGCCGCCCTTCAGCATGTAACCGGCACCACGAATCGTATGCAGGATGGGCTTGTCGAAACCTTTTTCGATCTTGCCGCGCAGCCGCGAGATGTGGACGTCAATGACATTGGTCTGGGGATCGAAATGATAGTCCCAGACGTTTTCCAGCAGCATGGTGCGCGTCACCACCTGGCCGGCATGGCGCATCAGATATTCGAGCAGGCGGAATTCACGCGGCTGCAGCGTGATCTCGCGCGACGCGCGTCGCACCGAATGCGACAGCCTGTCGAGCTCGAGATCGCCAACCCTGTAGACGGTTTCGGCCTCTTTGGCGCTGGCGCGGCGGTTCAGCACCTCGACACGTGCCAGAAGTTCGGAAAAGGCATAGGGCTTGGTCAGATAGTCGTCACCACCGGCGCGCAGGCCGGTGACCCGGTCGTCGACTTCGCCCAGCGCCGACAGGATCAGCACCGGCGTGGTGTTGCCCCTGGAGCGGAGACCGGCAATGACCGACAGGCCGTCGCGGCGCGGCATCATCCGGTCGATGACCATCACGTCATAGTCGCCGGTGTCGGCAAGCGCGAATCCGGTCTCGCCGTCACCGGCGACATGCGCGGTATGACCGGCTTCGGTGAAGGCTTTCTGCAGATAATCCGCAGCTTCGCGATCGTCTTCCATGACGAGAATCTTCATAGGGCCGTTATACGCGATTTCGCTGGAAGGTTGAGTGGCTAGCATCTGCATTTAGCCTTTGCCAAAGCGCATCGCGATCAAGATGATCCGGACCATGCGCGACAAAATCTTTGTTCTCCGGTGTCGTTACGCCGGGCATTTCCAATTCCGGGGCATGCCGCCATCCCGAAATCACCGCGATCCTCGGTCAGCCCCGAGGCGGCTTGGCCGGATCATTGATGTGCGGCAGCGGGCGATGGGAAGCCCGCTGCCGTCGGAGGAGAGCACGATGACTGACTAACGTGCCCGGCTCCATGCTCTTCCATGCGGCGGCTCGGGGGTGTTCAAACCGCCGCATCGGAAAACTCGCTGGTCACCCCTTGGCGACGGGCAGTGCGACGAAGCGATTGGTGTCGTCGCGGGTTATCTGCATCAGCACGGCCTTGCGCCCTGATTTCACCGCTTCGGTCATTGCCTTGGAGACATCGTCGGTGCCGTTGATTTCCATCGAATTGACAGCGGTGATGACGTCGCCCGGCTGGATACCGCGATCGGCGGCATCGCTGTCGGGATCGACATCGGTCACCACCAACCCCTTGCCGTTTTCGGACTTGGTGACGGTGAGACCGAGATCGGCCAGCGTGTCGGGCTTTGCCGGAGCGGCGGGCTGCTGCTGCTCGGACGACGCCTGCTTGTCGCTCGAGGGCAGTTTGCCGAGATCGACCTTGACCGTCTGGCTCTTGCCGTCCCGCCACACGGTGACATCGACCGACTTGCCAGGCGAGTAGGCGCCGATCAGCCGAGCCAGTTCCTTCGGTGAGGCAACATCCTTGCCGTCGACCTGGGTGATCACGTCACCGGCTACGATACCGGCCTTCTTGCCGGGACCATCGTCCTGTGCACTGGACACCAGTGCGCCGTTCTGGGACTTCAGGCCAAGCGATTCGGCAATGTCCGACGTGACCGGCTGGATCTCCACGCCAAGCCAGCCGCGCTGCACGGCGCCGTTCTTCGTCAGGTCCTCCACGACCTGCTTGGCGGTCGAGGCAGGAATGTCGAAGGCGATACCGACGCTGCCGCCGGAAGGCGAGAAGATCGCGGTGTTGATGCCGACCACCTGACCGTTGAGGTTGAAGGTCGGGCCGCCCGAGTTGCCGCGGTTGACCGAGGCGTCGATCTGGAGGAAATCGTCATACGGGCCGGCGCCGATGTCACGGCCGCGCGCCGACACGATGCCGGCGGTTACGGTGCCACCGAGACCGAACGGGTTGCCGACGGCCACCACCCAGTCGCCGACGCGAACCTTGGAATCGTCGGCGAAATCGACATAGGTGAACTTGCCGCCACCCTCGACCTTGAGCACGGCGAGGTCGGTGCGCGGATCGGTGCCGACCAGCTTGGCGTCGAGTTCCTTGCCGTCATTGGTAACCACGGTGAAGGCGCTGCCCTCTTCGACGACGTGGTTGTTGGTTACGAGATAGCCGTCTTCCGAAATGAAGAAGCCGGATCCCTGTGCCACCGGGCGCGGCTGATCGTTGTTGTGGTCGCGGCGTCCAAACCGGCGGTGACCATCATCGTTCTGGCCGCCTTGATCGCCAAAGCCGCGGAATTCCTTGAAGAAGCGGCGCAGCTGCGGATTGTTGGGAAGATTGTCGAGACCGTCCTGATCGTCGGAGCCGTCATCGGCCGTCGGCTGCATCTTGGCCTTCACCTTGACACTGACCACGGCGGGCGAAACCCGCTCGACGACGTCGGCGAAACCAGGAACCTGCGGAGCCTCGACACGCACAGCATCGGCCAGAACAGGGCCTGTCCCACTGGTCAGCGCGCCAACGCCGATCGCGCCGGCGACGGCGACGGAAGCGGCGGCGGCCAGGAGACGCTTGCGGGTGCGGGAATATGAATTGGGGGCGATATTCATGGGTCTCGTATCCTCTTGCAAAGGGACGCGCCTTAATCGGCATCCTCGGAAGAGAGAATTAGAGAGGCGTACATTACGGCGCCATTTCCGATACATGAAACTTTGGTAATGTTTGCAGGCCACCGCAGCCGTCAGTCACGGTGCAGGATCGCGTCCAACGCCGTCTGTTCTTCGGCCGACAGGGATTTTGTCGCCAGATTCCGGCGCGATCGCGCGCCCAGCAAAATAAACGCGCCACCCACCAAAAGCAGCAGGACAGGCGTGCCCCAAAGCAGCGCGTTGCGCAGATCGAAACGGGGCTTCAGCAGCACGAACTCGCCGTAGCGCGAAACCACATAGTCCATCACCTGCTGATCAGTGTCACCGGCGGCGAGGCGCTGACGCACCAGGATACGCAGGTCGCGAGCGAGGTCGGCGTCGGATTCGTCGATCGACTGGTTCTGGCAGACCATGCAGCGCAGGCCTTCGGACAGCGCGCGAGCCCTCGCCTCCAGCGCCGGGTCGGCCAGCATCTCGTCGGGCTTCACCGCTTGCGCCGCGCCGGAGAAGAGCAGCGCCAGCAACAGGACAAGCGAGGTCAGCGAAAGCCTTGCGTTCATGACGTGCCCGCGGGTGTAACGGCGCTCGCCTGCTTGCGGCGGCGCGATGGCGCGCCGACGCGCAGGCGCCTGTCCATCAGCGACATGGCCGCGCCGGCCATCATCATCAGGCCACCGCCCCAGATCAGCGTCACCAACGGTTTCCACCACAAACGCACCACGACCGAGCCATCCTTGCCCTCGTCGCCCAGCGAAATATAAAGCTGGGAAAGGCCAAGGGTCTTGATGCCGGACTCCGTCGTCGTCGTCTGGCGCACCGGATAGAAACGCTTGGCGGAGCTGATTTCGCCGACAGCATTGCCGCTGACACCAATCAGTTCGAAGCGGCCGCGATCCTCGCTGTAGTTCGGTCCCTGGGCAGGATAGAGCCCGACGAAACGTATCGTGCGGCCGGACAGTTCCACCGTCTCGCCGGCACGCATCGAGAGGATCCTTTCGGTGCCGAAGCAAAGCGTGCCGACGATGCCGAGCACGGTCAGGCCGAGGCCAAGATGAGCCAAAGCAGTGCCGAAGACCGAGCGCGGCAAGCCGAGCAGGCGCCGCAACATGACCTTCGCCGCAACATTGCCGAAGCCGGATTTGACCGCAAGATCGGTGAGCGCGCCAAGAATCAGCCAGACGGCAAGGCCCACGCCAAGCGCCGCGAACACCGAAGCACCATCGATCAAAAGGGCAGTGACCAGCGTCGCCAGCAAGGCGGCCCCGAACGCCACCATCAATCGTTGCGCGACAGCGAAGACATCGCCGCGTTTCCAGGCGAGCAGCGGTCCGAACGGAACCACAATCAGCAGCGGCACCATCAGCGGCCCGAAGGTCAGGTTGAAAAACGGCGCGCCGACCGAGATCTTGTCGGCGGAGAAGGCCTCGACTGCGAGCGGATAGAGCGTGCCGACGAGCACGGTGGCGGTAGCCGTGGTCAGGAACAGATTGTTGAGGACAAGCGCGCCTTCGCGCGAAATCGGGTGGAACAGGCCGCCGGCGGCCAGCCGCGAGGCGCGCAGCGCAAACAGCGCCAGCGAGCCGCCGATGAACAGCATCAATATGCACAGGATGAAAATGCCGCGCGTCGGATCGGTGGCGAAGGCATGGACGGAGGTCAGGACGCCCGAGCGCACCAGGAAGGTGCCGAGCAGCGACAGTGAAAAGGTAAGGATGGCGAGCAGCAGCGTCCAGATCTTCAGCGCCGAGCGCTTTTCCATGACGATCGCGGAATGCAGCAGCGCGGTGCCCGCCAACCACGGCATGAACGAAGCGTTCTCGACCGGATCCCAGAACCAGAAACCACCCCAGCCAAGCTCATAGTAAGCCCAGTACGATCCCATGGCGATGCCGCCGGTCAGGAACATCCAGGCGACCAATGTCCATGGCCGCACCCAGCGCGCCCAGGACGCGTCGATGCGGCCTTCGATGAGGGCGGCGACCGAGAAGGAAAAGCAGATCGAAAAGCCGACATAGCCGAGATAGAGCAGCGGCGGATGGACGGCGAGGCCGAGATCCTGCAGGACAGGGTTGAGATCGCGGCCTTCGATCGGTGCCGGATTGAGCCGTACGAAGGGATTGGAGGTTACCAGGATGAACAGGAAAAAAGCGGCGCCGATGGCGCCTTGCACGGCAAGCACATTGGCGCGCAGCGTCGCCGGGAGGTTGGAGCCGAAAGCAGCGACAAGCGCGCCGAAGAAGGTCAGGATCAGCACCCAAAGCAGCATCGAGCCTTCGTGATTGCCCCAGGTTCCGGTGATCTTGTAGATCAGCGGCTGCAGCGAATGCGAGTTCTCCCAGACGTTTTCCAGCGAGAAATCGGAGCTCGCATAAGCACTCGCAAGCGCGGCAAAGGACAGTGCCGTCAGGGCAAAGCCGGTCACGGCGACGGGGCCGCCGACGGCCATCAGGCGCTGGTTGTTCAAGCGCGCGCCAAACAGCGGCACGATCGTCTGCACCAGCGAGAGCGCAAACGCCAGAACCAGGGCGAAATGTCCGGTTTCAACCATGCCCGTAATTCACTCCTATTTCCCTGCCGCGGCTACTCACTCTTGCTCTCCTGCCAGACACCCTTGGCCTTCAGGCCGTCGGCCACCTCCTTGGGCATATAGCGCTCGTCGTGCTTGGCCAGGACGCTGTCGGCAACGAAAACCCCGTCCGGGCCGAAGGTGCCTTCGGTGATGACGCCCTGCTCCTCGCGAAAAAGGTCGGGCAAGATCCCGGTATAGGTGACCTTGACCGTTTTGTGCGTGTCGGTGACCGAAAAGGCGACCGTCGCCCCCTGCCCGCGCTGGATGGTGCCTTTTTCGACCAGACCACCGAGCCGGATGCGCTGGCCGGGCTGGACGCTGGCGGTAGTGAGATCGGCCGGCATGTAGAAATAAGACGCTTTCTGGCCGAGCGCGTAGAAGGTCAGCCCGGTGGCGGCGCCGAGGAAAGCCAGCCCACCCGCGATCACCGACAGCCGTTTCTGCTTGCGCGTCATGTCAGGTCCTACTCCGTCGCCGTCAGGCCGAGCGAGGCGGCGAACGCGGTGAATTTCTTTGCTTCGTCACTGTCGGCTCCGAAGACGGCAATAGCGCGACCCAGTGCGTCACGCGCCTGATCGGGCTTGCCCAGCACGACATAGGAACGAACGAGCCGCATCCATCCTTCCGGATCGCGTGGATTTTGCCGAAGTTTCTCGCCGAGACCAGCCACCATTGTGTTGATCATGGCCTCCCGATCTTGCGGCGACATGGAGGACGCGGCGTCGATATCCGCGGCATCGGGCCCTTTCGCTGCTTCGCCGGCGGCCATTTCGGGGTTGCCGGACTTGGCCAACGCCTGCTCGACAGCCCCGCGCCATGGCGAATCTGGCGGCAGCTTGCCCAGCATTGCCTGCCAGGCGGCAACCGCTTCCTTGACGCGGCCTTCCTGTGCCAAGGCGACAGCCAGGTAGAAGCTGGCTTTCGCATTGGCCGGATCGAGCTTTTGCGCCGCTTCGAAGGCCTTCTGTGCATCGGCCGAAACAATGCCCCCTGCCGCACCGGCAATCGCCTCGCCAAGACCGGCCTGGCGGACGGAGCTGTCGCCGTCGAGGCGAATAGCGTTGCGATAGGCGGCCACCGCGTCGGAGAAGCGCTGCATGCGCAGATAGACCGGCGCCAGTACGTCCCAGCCCCTGCCATCGGAAGGATTGGCGGCGAGATGGGCTTCCGCGCGCGCCACCAATTCGTCGACCGAACTGTCGGCTGGATTCTTGGCCAGCCGCTCGCTCAGCGGCTGTGACGGCAGATCAGGCGAGCCAATCTTGGCGTAGAGACCCCAGCTGACCAGCGGCACCACGAGCACCGCCATCGTCGCGACAAGCTTTGCCGCGACCGACGCCCGGCTGGTGGATGTCTTGCCGGCCGAACCGCTATCGAGGCGAAGGATGCGGCGGGCGATCTCGGCGCGTGCCTCGGTCGCTTCCGCCGGTTGGATCAGGCCACGCGCGGCGTCGCGGTCGAGCTCGGACAATTGATCACGATAGACTTCGAGATCGTGATCGCGGCTCGACGACAAGCCCTTCGCGCCGCCGGCCAGCGGCAGCAGCACCGCCAGGCTCGCACCCAGCGTGAGAATTGCGGCTATGACCCAGAACAGCATGGTTATTCCAATAACGGCAGAGCTCTGCCCTGCCAACACGGGCGTCCTGCGACGCTTTGACGGCAGCCACGCCTGATGTCCTTGATCGACGTCAACCCGGGCCGATCTCGGCTGGATCCGGCCAGAGCGTCAGGTCAACGGCGTCCAGCTGCCGTCGGCGTTGCGGCAAGCGGTTCCGCGGGCCGTCACCCCGGCCCCGCCGGTGAATACGGTCTGCGTGTACTGGCGGCAATCCTGCGAACCGACGCGGTAGGGCTGGGCCGGAACCACCTCGCCATAACGCGAGGCCTGGGCGCCCTTCCACGTCACCTTCTGACCGCTCGTCGTGTATTCGAGCGCCTTGTATTCAGCCTCGAGCGCGCTTCGCTTCTCAGCATCGCTGAGGCCGCTGCCAATCGATCCGCTAACGAGGCCACCGCCCATCGCGGAAATGATCGACGTGGCAACCTTGCCACCGGAAGGAGGCGTCGAGGCCGGCGTCGGCGCAATCGTGGGGCCCTTGCCGCTCAAGGTGGTGCAGCCGGACACGGCCAGCAATGCGGAAATAAGCGCGACGCGAATCTTCATGCCAACAACCGGTTTTCTTGAGTTGAAGCCTGCCATGGATGAGCCGGGTGCCGCGTCATCGGGGAAGTGGGCGTGGCCATAGTGTTGATATTTGTCGGAAATTTGGCCGCTGACAGCCGATCATGGACCAATCGAAATGCCGCCATAACACGCGCCATGCATCGATGTCGATTGGCTTGGGAAAGCATCATTGAAGGCTCCGCAGCCGCACCACGGCCTTCAATCCGCCCATGCCGGACCGTTCGAGCGCCAGAACGCCCCCATATTCGTTGACGAGGTCGGCCACGATGGCAAGTCCCAGGCCCGTTCCCGGCTTTGTCTCGTCCAGGCGCCGTCCCCGCTTCAGCGCTTCGCGCGCCTTGTCCTCGGGAATGCCCGGGCCGTCGTCCTCGATGCTGATCTCGAACAGGCTGGCGGGGTCGTCCTTGCCGGTCGAAGGTACGACCGACACCGACACCGCGCCTTTTGCCCATTTCATCGCGTTTTCGAGCAGATTGCCAAGCAGTTCCTCCAGGTCCTCGCGCTCACCAGCAAAGACGATCTCGCTGGGCGGCAGCGACAGCGACAGACTGGTCTGCGGGTTGAGCTTTTGCAAAACCCGCACCATGCGCTGCACCAGCGGCGCCACAGGCGTGCGGTAGACGACGCTGTCGCGTTGCGCCGCGACGCGGGCACGTTGCAGATAATGATCCACCTGTTTCTGCATGGAAGCAGCCTGATCGGCGATCAATTGCCCCTTGGCGCCGCCAAGCGCGCGGCCCTCGTTGAGCAGCACCGCGAGCGGTGTCTTCAACGAATGGGCGAGATTGCCCACCTGGGTCCGGGAACGCTCGACGATGCGTTTGTTGTTTTCGATCAATGCGTTGGTTTCATTGGCTAATGGTTCTATCTCGGCCGGAAACCGCCCATCGAGTCTTTGCGCGGTACCCTCGCGTACCATGGCGAGTGCGTTCCTCACCCTGCGCAGAGGCTGCAGGCCAAGCAGGATAGCGATCGCGTTGATGGCGATCATGCCGACGCCGAACAGGGACAGATAAGTCAGCAGCCGGCCCTGAAAGGTGGCGATCTCCTGTTCGAGTTCGCTCTGGTTGCCCATGACGCGAAAACGGGCGGCGCGGTTCTTGGCGTCGAGAACGAATTCGCTTTCGAACACTTCGAGTTGCTCGCCGTCGATGCCTTCGGCCGCATAGCTGCGCTGGAAGCTGGAGTTGAAAGGCACCTCGGCAACGCTTGGCGAAGGGATGGTTTTGGTCATCGAGGATGAATGAAGATCGCCATGCACGCCTTCCGAGGCGGGTTCCACCGACCAATACCAGCCCGAACCCGGCTCCGAGAACCGCAGGTCGCCCAGATCGGGCGCGCCGGTGAGCGCTCCCGTGTCGGAAATGCCGATGGAGCCGATCAGGTTGAACAGATGTGCCGAAAGCAGGCTGTCGAAGCCCCGCTCGCTGGCCTGACGGTAGAGCGTGGTGATCAGGGTGAAAATAACCACCAGGGTCAGGATCGCCCAGACCGTGGAAAAGGCGATCACGCGGAACGTCAGCGAACGCGGCCACGAACGCAGCGAAAGCAACGTCCTTACGGTTGGTTTGAGCGGTTCCGAGTTACGCCTCCGGCTCACGCATGCGGTAGCCCATGCCGCGCACGGTTTCGATCATGTCGATGCCCATCTTCTTACGCAGCCGCCCGACAAAGACCTCGATGGTATTGGAATCGCGGTCGAAATCCTGATCGTAGAGATGCTCGACCAGTTCAGTCCGCGAGACGACCTCGCCCATATGGTGCATCAAATAGGCAAGCAGGCGGAATTCATGCGACGTCAGCTTCAGCGGCATGCCATCGACATCGGCCTTCGATGCCTTGGTGTCGAGACGCAGCGGTCCGCAGGTCAGTTCGGACGAGGCATGGCCGGCGGCGCGCCTGATCAGGGCCCTGAGCCTCGCCAACACCTCCTCGATGTGGAACGGTTTGGTGACGTAGTCATCGGCGCCGGCGTCGATGCCGGAGACCTTGTCGCTCCAGCGGTCGCGCGCCGTCAAGATCAGCACAGGCATCTTGCGACCGCCGCGCCGCCAGCGTTCGACCACGCTGATGCCGTCCATCTGCGGCAGGCCGATGTCGAGCACGACGGCGTCGTAGGGCTCGGTGTCGCCGAGGAAATGGCCTTCCTCGCCATCGAAGGCGCGGTCGACGACATAGCCGGCATCGACCAGCGCATCCGCTATCTGCCGGTTGAGATCCTTGTCATCCTCGACGACGAGTACGCGCATGCGGAGTTCGATACCTGTTGAAGAGCTAGGCAGATATAGGCCGATTCCAGCCGCTGGGAAACGGCAGGGTCAGTTCTGCGGAACGACGATTTCGGTACGGCGCGGGCGTTGTCCGTCCTTACCCGGGACAAGCACGACAATGACGCAGACCGGCTGGCCGCCGCGTGTCGACTGCGAGGCCTTGGCCAGCGTTCCGCCATTCTGTTCGGCTACCTGTTGGCCGATGGCATAACAATCGGACGCAGCCAATACGACCGGGCTCGACTGGTCGGGCGCGATGACCGGCATCGCCATCGCCTGCGACGCGAACAGCCCGGCAGCACAGAGCGCCAGTGTCGCGGTTCGGAAGTGGGAGCGAAGCGTTTTCATGTCCGGCGTTGTAACGCATCGGTGCTGAACGTGAAATGAACGGTGAACGCCATCAATAACATGCCCGCTACACCCCTGAAACGCGAGACAATCGATCGGAATCCGCCGCCCACCCGGCGAAACCCGAAGACGGCAGTCTAGATCAATTCCGGGAAAAGTGTGAAGCGGTTTTCCGTCCGGAATTGCGTCGAAACAAAGAGATAGAGTGTTCGGCGTTTCGTGAAACGTGAACCGCTCTGGACCCCATTCCGGCAACATTGACAGCGTCAGGCGCTTTCCTGCGTCAATGCACGAAAGCGCAGCATCCCATGGTGGACGAGGAGCTCCTCGTCGTAACGGGCCTCGGTGAATTCCAGCGACAGACGCGTCTGACCGCGAGGACCTATCACCAACACCGCGTCGGCGAGGCGAGCCTCGATGGCGTCCATTATGGCAAGCGTTTCGTCCTCGCCCTGGGCTTTCGACCAGACATGCAGCGTGATCAGCTGATCGTCGCTGTTCTCGGCACCCGTATCCCAGTCAAAGGCGCTGGTCTGGCCGCAAGTCACGTAGGGAAAGGCGGCATTGTCGGTTACCCGTTCGAGCAACCCAGCGCCACTCAGCAGCGCCGACAGCGGTGCATCGCTTTTGAGCCTCAAAAACAGTGCCTGCTGCAAATCGCCGGGCGCGGTCATCGTCCTTGTCCTCTTGCCAGTGCGGTGGCGACCGGTGCTGCCTTGCCAGATACAGCCATTCGCCGCACGCAGGCGGTGGCGATCATCGGAAGGAGGAATGCCGACGATCTCGAAAATACGAATTCGCCGACAGGCTCTTCAGCTGATGTCGCGCAGCCTAACGATGAAGCTGCGAAGCGCAAGCACCAGCACCGTGATGATGATCAAGATCACCGAAAGGGCTGCGATCGCAGGATCGATGTTGTCGCGCAGGCCCATCCACATCAGCCGTGGCAGCGTGATGGCATTGACCGAGGTGATGAACAGGGTGACGCCAATCTCTTCCCAGGAGAGCACGAAGGACAGCAACGCCGCGGTGACGATGCCGAACTTGATGTTGGGCATGATGACGCGCGTGGCGCGCTCCCATACCGTGGCGCCGAGGCCCCGCGCGGCGAGGTCGATGCGCCGGTCGAGCTGGCTGAGCGAGACCAGGATCAGCACGGTGGCGAAAGGCACCGTCATCACCGAATGCGCCATGGCGACGCCGAGCCAGGTGTCGTAGCCGAAGAAGGAGCTGACGCCGGAGATCGAGGTGAGCAGAAAATAGAGCGTCACCGCCGAGACCACCGGCGGCACCACCATCGGCAACAATACGAAGCCGACCAGAGCGGCTGTGAAGCGCGGCTGGAACATCCACACGCCGAGGCTGAAGCATAGCGCCAGCACGGTGGAGATGGCACTGCTGAGGATGCCTATCCGGATCGAGAGCAGGATGGACTGGAGCCAGCGCGGATCCTCGATCAGCGACCGGTAGTGGCGCAGCGACAGCTCGCCCGACGGCATCGCCAGCATGCGGCTCGGCGTCAGCGAGACCGGGATGACGGCCAGCAGCGGCAACAGCAGGAACAGCGCCACCAGCACGGCGAGGATCAGCGAGACGGGTCCAGGGCGATAAGTCGGCATCGCTACACCAGTTGCTTCGGTCTGACATAGCGGAACAGCAGCGCCATCAGCGCGCCCACGAACAGCACCAGCACGACGCTGATCGCCGCGCCCAGCCCCCAGTCAGGGCTCTGGAATATCCTGAGATAGATCAATTCGGCGATCATCACGCTGCGGCCGCCGCCAAGGATCGCCGGCGTGACGAAGAAGCCGAGCGAAAAGACGAAGACGATCAGCGCCGAGCCAATGATGCCGGAGCGCGTCATCGGCACGAATACCGTCCAGAAGGTGCGCATGCGGCTGGCGCCCAGCCCGCGCGCTGCGAGCAGCACGCGCTCGTCAAGGCTGCGCATGGCGGATGCCAGCGGAAAGACAGCGAAGGGAATGAGGAAGTGCGTCATACCGACGATGACGCCGAACTCGTTGCGCACCAGGGTCAACGGCTCGGAGACGAAGCCGATCGATTGCAGCCAAGTGTTGATCAGGCCGCGATTGGACAACAGCGCCACCCAGCCGAAAGCCCGCGTCAGCACCGAAATCCAGAACGGCACCAAGATACAGAATTCGGCAACGAGGCGCTGGGCCGGCGTGCCGCGCACCCAGACCACGGTGATGGCATAGGCAGCGGCGACCGAGCCGATGGTAACGATGGCGGCAATGCGCAGCGTGCGTATGAACACTGACTGCACGAGGCTATCGGTGAGCAACGCCCGATACTGGCCCAGCCCCGGCGTCGGCAGCGTGAAGCTCCATTTGACGACGCCGAGGAACGGCCAGGCATAGGCCAGCACGAGGAACAGGAGCAGCGGCGCCATCAACAGCGCCGCGCCCATCCTGTTGGAGAGAACGCCTCTCATATCAGGTCAATATCCCCGTCGGTCAGGCGGAGATTATCTTGGTGTATTCGTCGAGCGCGGCGCCGTAGTTCTTGGCATACCAATCCATGTCGAGCGCGATCTGCTTCTTCATGTTCTCGGGGTCGACCGGGTTGATACGCTTCTTGTCGGCCGGGATCAGCGCGTCGGTCGCCGGATTGGCCGGGCCCTGTCCGAGCTTGTCGAACATGACCAGCTGCTTTTGCGGGTCCTGTGCGCTGGCGATGAACTTCATCGCCGCGTCCTTGCCGCCGGGGTTGTTCTTGAGTACGGCAAGCGCACCGGGCGAGATCAGGCCCTGGTCCCAGATGAACTTGATCTTGCCGCCCGAATCCTGCTCGATCAGCGAGGCGCGGGTCGACCAGACGATGGCCATCGAAGCTTCACCGTTGAGCAGCACGCTCTGGCTCTCGGCGCCACCGCCCCAATAGGCGACGATGTTCTCCTTGAAAGCGGCGATCTTGTCATGCGCGCGCTTCAGGTCGAGCGGGTAGAGCGATGCCGGTGCGATGCCGTCGGCCAGCAGGGCGACTTCCCAGCTCGATACGCCCCATTTGTAGAGAGAACGCTTGCCGGGAAACTTCTTCACGTCGAAGAAATCGGCCATGCCGGTAGGTGCATTGCTGCCATATTTTTCGGAATCATACGCGATCACATAGGAGAAGAAATAGGTCGAGGCGGCATAGTCCCAGCCGAAGCCGGGGCGCATCTTCTTCTTGTCGACGATTGTGTAGTCGATCGGCTCGAGCATGCCTTGCGCACCGAGCGTGATGGCCGAGAACGGGTCGACGTCGACCAGGTCCCAGGTGGGCGCGCCGCTCTTGAACTGCGCCGCAATGGCGCCTTCGGTCGGGCCCGAGCCGTCCATCTTGACGGTGATGCCGGTATCCTTGGTGAAGGCCTGGCCGTAGGCGGCGTCGTAAGCCGTGATGGCGTCGCCGCCCCAGTTCACCAGCACCAGTTCTTTTGCCGCGGCAAAAGATCCGGTCGAGCGCAACAGCATCGGCGTGCCGGCCAGTGCGAGTGCCGCCAACTGCGTGAATTGCCGGCGAGAGATCTCACCGCGAACCGCCCTGGCGGACAGGCTCTCGATGGCTTCTTTCTTGGTATCTTTTGTCATGTCAGTTCCCCTTTTTTGTTGTTGATCATTTCCGGAAAGCCGGTGCGGCGGATATCAGGCCGCGCCAGCCGCTCATTGTCCTCCGTCCGGAAGGAGGAAACCTTTTTCCGCCGGCCACGTCAGCCAGACGGAATTGCCGTTGCTGAGTGCGGCGGCCGCGACTTCATTCGGCACCGAGACAGTCACTCTGGCACCCTGCCGCGTCGTCAGGTCGAGCTTGGTCGCGGCACCCATGTAGGTCGAGGCTATGGCGGTCGCGGCGATGCCGTTCTCGCCGACGGCCGCCTCGCGCGCAATCGACATATGTTCGGGCCGGACCGCGAGAATGGCGTCACCACGGACTTTCTCGGCCTTGCAGTGCATGTTGACGGCGCGATCCTCACAGAGTCCCGTCGAGCCATTGTCGGCCGGGCGTACCCCTTTGAGCGGCAGCATGTTGATCTCGCCGAGGAACTCGGCGACGAAGCGGTTGTCCGGCCTGTCATAGACCTCGTCCGGCGCGCCGACCTGCAGCAGCTTGCCGTGATTGAAGATGGCGACGCGCGACGACAACGCCAGCGCCTCGCTCTGGTCGTGGGTGACGAAGACGAAGGTGGTGCCGGTCTCCTGATGCAGCCGCTTCATCTCGGCCTGCATCTGGCCTCGCAGGCTCTTGTCCAGCGCCGAGAATGGCTCGTCGAGCAGGAGTACGCCGGGTTCGAACACCAAGGCGCGGGCGAGCGCCACGCGTTGCTGCTGGCCGCCGGAAAGCTGCGCCGGCAATTTCTTCTCGTGACCGATCAGGCCGACACGCTCGATCATTTCCCCGACCCGGCGCTTGACCTCGGCGGCTGACTTCTTGCGCACCTTGAGCGGGAAGGCGATGTTAGCCTCCACGCTCATATGCGGAAACAATGCATAGCCCTGGAACACCATGCCGGCGGCGCGCTGCTCGGCCGGACGATCGGTGATGTCGGTGCCGTCGCTGAAGAGCCTGCCCTCGGTCGGCTGTATGAAACCGGCCAAGATCATCAGGAAAGTGGTCTTGCCCGAGCCGGAGGGGCCGAGCAGCGTCAGGAACTCGCCACGGCCTATATTGAGCGTCAGATCGTCCAGCGCACGGAACGAGCCGAAGCTCTTGCCGATCCCGATTGCCTTGATCTCTGCGGCCCGGCCGGGTTGCTGCATTCTGCCTCTTCCTCAGTCCAAGATGAAATCGTAGGCAGGCCGGCGGCTCACCGCAACCGAATAGTTTTCGCCTGATCGGCAAATTTCATTCATCTATGGTGCGTTGCGAGATCGAACTCTCAATACGGCCGAACGCGGTTCTCCGACAGCTTCGACCTCAGCCATCCGCCAAACGCTTCCAGCACCGGGTGGCTCGCCTTGGCATGCTCGGACACCAGGAAATAGGAGCGCGGCGATTTGATCGCTATGTCGAAGGGTTTGACCAGCCGGCCCTCGCTCAGCGCCTTGCGGCTGGTCAGTTCGTCTCCCATGGCGATGCCCTGGCCGGCAATCGCCGCCGAGAAGACGAGGTTCATGTCGGAAAAAAAGATGCCGCCTTCGGTATCCGGGTTCTCGACCTTGGACAACGCCAGCCAGCGCGCCCAGTCCTCGGTATCGCCAAGGTGGAGGAGATTGGCGCGCAGGACATCGGCGGGCCTGGAAAAGCCACCGACCTTGTTGAGCAGCGTCGGGCTGCAGAGCGGCGTGAACGAGATTTCGCACAGCAGCTCGACCGCACGGTTCGGCCAGTTGCCGACACCGAAGGCGATGAAGGCGTCGGCCTCGGCGTTGCTGACGTCGTCGAGCCGCCTGGGCGTCAGTATATGCAGCGCCACATCCGGATACATCTGCCGGAACTCGGCGATATGGGTGCACAAAAACAGCGAGGCGAAGCCCGGCGTGCAACTGACGGCGAACGAACCGCCGACGCCAGTACCTGCATCGCGCGTCACCGCATCGCCGAGCACGGTCAGCGCCTTGCGCACGTCGCTGGCATAGCGTTGGCCGCGTGGCGTCAGGGCCACGCCCTTGCCGATGCGCTCCAGGAGGTCGAAGCCGAGATCGCGTTCGAGCAGGCGAAGTTGATGGCTCACCGCGCTGCGGGTCAGGTGCAGTTCGTCGGCGGCGCGCCAAACGCTGCCATGGCGGGCGAAACTGTCGAGGGCGCGCAGCGCCTGTGTGGAGGGAATTCTCAAGAGGTGAACCGAATTTGCATGAACCGGGAAAACATATCACTTTTTGGCGAGCCGCTTCACTGCTTTCTTCTCTCGCCATGGAGAAAGCGGTCACCACACCGGCGCAAGCGACCGCGCTTGCCTGCCTCGATGGCATCCAGCCATCGCTGTCGCAATGGACGCGCACGATTTTCGACTATGGCGAGACCGCCTGGCGTGAATATCAGTCGGCCGCCTGGTATGTGGCGCGGCTGAGGCATGAGGGCTTTTCGGTCGAGGAGGGCTCGGGCGGGATGCCGACCGCGTTTTGCGCCCACTGGACGAACGGCGCGGGACCAACCATCGGCATGTATGCCGAGTACGACGCGGTGCCCGGAAACTGCCAGGACGCGGTGACGGTGAAGCAGGCACGCCCCGGTCTCGGTTTCGAAGCGGGCGGACATACCGATCCGCATTCGGGATTGGGCATGGCGGGCCTCGGCGGTCTGCTCGCCACCAAGGCTGCCATGCAGCGACACGGCATTCCTGGCACGTTGCGCTTTACCGGTGAACCCGCGGAAAAGGTGCGCGGGTCGAAGCCTATTCATGCGGCCAAGGGCTATTATGACGGCCTCGCCGGCATGATCTCCTTCCATCCCTTCTACATGCTGCCGCTCTGCAACACGGCGCGCTGGGACACGCATTGCGGCGCGGCTTACGCCATGATCTACCGCTTCATCTGCGACGAGCCGGAGAGCTGGATACTGGCGGGCGACGGCGCGCCGATCCCGCAGGCGCACTCGGCGGTCCGCGCGCCCGGCGCCAACGACGCGCTGATGACGATGTACATGGCCTCCAAGGCGCTACGTGACTCCATGCTGCCGCACCAGGGCGGCTGGTCGATCAGTGAGGCGATCCTGACTGCCGGCCAGGCCACCGCCGACAATCTGCCGGCCGGACTGGCGGAAATCCAGTACATGATCCGCGTGCCGACGCTTGCCATGGCCGAACAGGTCACCGCAGCGCTCGATCGCAATGCCGCCGCCGCCGCCGCGATCAGCGGCTGCCGCTACGAACGGCATTGGGTATCGAAGTCGCGGCCGGGGCTGGCCAACCACGCCATGGCCGAGATCGCTTATGAGGCTCTGTCGACGGTAGGCCCGCCCCAATGGGACGAATCCGCGAAGGCGATCGCCCGCGAGATCCAGGTCCATGCCGGCGGCGTGGCGACCGAAAATCCGTTCATCGACGAGTTGGAGCAACTGATCGACCCCAAGCAAGCCGAGGCGATCCTGCGGCGTGACCTGCCGCCCTCGCAGGTGAATTCGACCTCGGACGACTACACGGACATGAGCTGGCACGCGCCGACGGCGCGCTTCTATGTCGCCCGTCCGGCGCTGCGCTCCACAAGCGGCCGTGCCTACCCTGCCTGGGCGATGAACGCGCTGGGCGGCATTCCGGCGACGATCGATCCGATGGTCGCCTGCGCGGCAAAAACGATCGCGTGCTCCGCCCTTCGCCTGCTGGAGGACAAGACGGCCCGCGATGCGGCGATGGCCGAATTCATTGCCCGAACCGGGGGCGGCATTGGCGGCTCAAACTGGATCGCGCCGCTCTGCGACTACGAACCGCCGATCGGTTTTCGCTGGCCGGAATATGTCACCACGCCGCGCGGCCGCGACTGGTGGATCCCAAGCAACCAATCCCTCCAAACCGCCTCACGAGGAGAACTCCATGACCGTTCATGACCGCATCGTCGCCGAGCCGTTTTCGCTGCAGCGCCGCAATCCGGCCGGCGGCACCAAGCCATTGACCGCCTGGGGTTTTGCCAATGAAACCGACGTGCTCACCGATGTGCTGCTCGGCTCGCCCAATTTCCTGCGCCATCTGTCGACCAGCTCGCTGTCGCGCAAGCACCTGCGCGAGGCGCCCTGCAACGTCCAGATCGCGCAGGCGCAGCACAAGGACCTTGTCGCCGCCTATGAGCATTTCGGTGTCAATATCCACTGGCACGAGCCAACGCCGGAGCTGCCGATGCAGGTCTATTCCCGTGATTCCAGCGTCATGACGCCTTATGGCGCCGTGATCACCGCCATGGCCAACTGGTGGCGGCGCGGCGAGAATTATGCCGCGATCCGTACCTACGAAAAACTCGGCATTCCAATCTATGACATGGTTACTGCTGGCACGTTCGAAGGCGGCGACTTCAACGTCATCGAGGATGGCGTGGTGCTGATCGGCTGCGGCGGCGCCCGCACCCAGGAAGAAGGCGCGCGCCAGGTGCAGGGCTGGTTCGAGAAGGAGGGCTGGGAGACCCGCATCGCCTTCATCGACGAATATTACGTTCACATCGACCTGATGGTGGTGCCGATCGCCGAAAAACTGACCGCCGTCTGCCTCGCCTGCACCGAGCCCGACATCGTCGACTGGCTGAAGGGCAAGGGCCACGAAATCATCGACGTGCCGTTCCAGGACACGATGGCGCTCGGCTGCAACTTCATGTCGCTCGGCAAGGACAGGGTGATCGCGCCGACCTCCAGCCAGACGCTCATCGGCCAGCTCAAGGCGCGTGGGTTCGAGGTCGCAGCGGTCGACATGAGCGAAATCTCCAAGACCGGCGGCGGCATTCATTGCATGGCGCAGGCGCTGAAGCGCGAAGCGGCGTAAGGGACCGCCGCTCTCGCCGGCATCGAAACGGCGAGCGCGGCGCCTACCCTGGATGGGTCCTCGGCACCCGTCCGGCGCGTTGTCCGATTTTCACGGGATGGACAACGCCCGGGATCGGTTTTACGAGTCGGCCCAACCAGCGGAGTTGTTCGCGTCCCCGATGAACAAGATCGATACCCACAACAGCAAGGGCAGCGACGAGCGATCGACCGCCACCAGCCTCTTGCGGCTCGGCACCCGGTTGAAGCTCTCCCGGCAGACGCGTGGGCTGACCTTGAAGGCGCTCGCTGCCGCCGCGAACTGCTCTGAAAGCCTGCTTTCCAAGGTCGAAAACGGCAAAGTCTCGCCCTCCCTTCCCATGCTTCACCGGCTTGTCGAGGTGCTCGGTACGAACATCGGCTGGATGTTCGAGGAGTCCGATGGCGAGGAAGGCATCGTCTTTCGGGCTGGAGCGCGGCCGTTGATCGCACTCGATCCGCTTCGGCGCGGCGAAGGCATCTCGCTGGAGCGTGTCATTCCTTATTCGCCAGGCCATCTCCTGCAGTGCAACATCCATCATATCGAGGCAGGCGGGGAAAGCGCGGGTCCGATCCAGCATGCCGGCGAGGAAGTCGGCTATCTCCTGGAAGGCGCCATCGAACTGATGGTCGGTGAAAAGACGTTTCGCCTGTCCGCCGGCGATTCCTTCGTTTTCAACTCCGAACTGCCGCACTGGTACCGCAATGTCGGCGATGAGCGCGCCAGCATTTTCTGGGTGAACACGCCGGCGACATTCTGATCCGCCGCGCTCCATTTCCTTTCGTTGACACTAATTCAAGTGACTTGACAATAAATCAAGCATCTTGAATTATGGCTGTGCGCCAAGGCGCCAGGTGAGCCCGATCAAGGGCCTTTCGCAAAACCAAGGGGAACCGGAATGCGTCTTACCAAGATACTTTCAGGCTGCGTCGCAGCCATCGCCATGACCCTCGCGCTTGGCTCTGTTTCCGCCATGGCCGAGACCTATGCGCTGGTGACCATCAACCAGCAGGCTCTGTTCTTCAACCAGATCAATGACGGTGCGACAGCGGCGGCAAAAGCTGCCGGCGTCGACCTCGTCATCTTCAACGCCAACAATGTGCCGAGCGCGCAGAACGACGCGATCGAGAACTACATTACCCAAAAGGTCGACGGCATCATTCTCGTCGCCATCGATGTCAACGGTGTGAAGCCGGCAATCACCGCGGCCAAGGCCGCCGGCATTCCCGTCATCGCCATCGACGCGCAGATCCCGAATGGCGACAACATCGCCTTCGTCGGTGTCGACAACACCAAGGCCGGCGAGGATATCGGCAAGTTCTACGCCGAATACGTCAAGGCCAAGCTGAACGGAACCGCCAAGATCGGCGTCGTCGGCGCGCTCAATTCGTTCATCCAGAACCAGCGTCTCGACGGCTTCAAGAAGGCCGTCACCGACAGCGGCCAGAAGGTCACCTTCCTCGACACCGTCGATGGTCAGAACGTGCAGGACGTAGCACTCTCCGCCTCCGAAAACCTGATGACCGCCAATCCCGACATGACGACGCTTTACGCGACCGGCGAGCCGGCTCTGCTCGGCGCGGTTTCCGCCGTCACCAGCCAGGCTCGCACTGGCGACGTCAAGGTGTTCGGCTGGGACCTGACCAAGTCGGCCGTGCAAGGTCTCGAAGAGGGCTGGGTGGTCGCCGTCGTCCAGCAGGATCCGGCCGGTGAAGGCAAGGCTGCCATCGAAGCCTTCGTCAAGCTCAAGAAGGGCGAGAAGATCGAACCGATCATCAATGTTCCGATCACCATCGTGACCAAGGAAAATGTCGGCCAGTTCAAGGACATGTTCAAGTAAGATCCTCCCCGGACGGCCGGGCTGCGCATCGATCTCATGGATTGCGTGCGCAGCCCGGCAGCCTATCATTCGAACATGCCGCGCAGAGAACTGGAACCATGATGAGCGATGGCGAGACCTACCGCGTCAGGATGACCGGTATTTCCAAACGATACGGCCCTATCCAGACGCTGGACGATGTCTCACTGAACCTGAAGCCTGGCGAGGTGCTCGGTCTGGTCGGCGACAATGGCGCCGGCAAATCCACCCTGAGCAAGGTTCTGTCCGGTGCGGTCATTCCGGATTCCGGCACGATCGAGATCGATGGCAAACCTGTAGCCTTTTCGTCACCGGCCGATGCCCGCGCCGCACGGGTGGAGATGGTCTACCAGGACCTTTCGCTCTGCGACACGGTGGATGTGGCGGGCAACCTCTTCCTTGGCCGTGAACCGCGCCGCCACGTTCTCGGCGTTCCCTTTCTCGACAACAAGCGCATGCATGACGAGACCCGCGAGATGCTCGAGCGGCTCGGCATCGTCATCGCCGACACGACGCTCAAGGTCGAAAAC
Source organism: Mesorhizobium sp. M0152 (assembly GCF_040322415.1). NCBI lineage: Bacteria > Pseudomonadati > Pseudomonadota > Alphaproteobacteria > Hyphomicrobiales > Phyllobacteriaceae > Mesorhizobium > Mesorhizobium sp. M0152. The sequence goes on along the minus strand of NZ_JAMYTH010000002.1, from coordinate 282,203 downwards.
CTCTCCGGCGGGCAGCGCCAGTCGATCGCCATCGGTCGCGCCGCTTCCTTCGACCCGTCGGTGCTGATCATGGACGAGCCAACCGCCGCCCTTGCGGTGGCGGAAGTCGAGGCGGTTCTGGAACTCATCCGCGCCGTCAGCGCCCGCGGTGTCAGCGTTATCCTCATCACTCATCGGCTGCAGGACCTGTTCCTGGTCTGTGACCGCATCCAGGTCATGTATGAGGGCCGCAACGTCGCCGAACGAAAGATCGGCGACACCAGCATCGAGGAGGTCGTCAACCTGATCGTCGGCCGGAAATTCATGGCGCGTTCGGCCCGCGCCAGCCGCGACGAGGAGGTACAGCCATGAACGTCACCTCCGCCGATGTTGGCGCCCCGCCGGCCAAGCGCGCCCACAACGGCACTTGGAAGGATGTGGCGATAGCCAATGGCAGCGTCGTATCCATTGCGCTGTTCTTCATCGTCGTCTGCGTGGTCTTCTCGCTGATCACCGGCTCCTTCCTGACGGCGCCCAACCTGCTCAACATCGTGCGCCAGTCAGCGCCGCTGCTGATCGTCGCGGCAGCGATGACCTTCGTCATCACCACCGGCGGCATCGATCTTTCGGTCGGTTCGGTGCTGGCCCTGACGGCGACACTGTCGGCCGTCTTGCTTCAGGCTGGCCTGCCATGGCCGCTCGTCATCATCGCCATGCTGGCGCTCGGCGCGGCGATCGGCGCCTTGCAGGGCTTCTTCATTGCCTATGAGCGGATACCGGCTTTCATCGTCACGCTCGCCGGGCTCTCGGTCATTCGCGGGGTGGCGCTGCTGATCACCGGCGGCTACTCGATCCCGGTCGAGCCGACGAGTTTCTTCGTCAACATCGGCAGGGCCTGGTTTCTCGGTGTTCCCGTACCCGCACTGCTCGCCCTTGTCGTCCTGATCGTCGCCTATCTCGCCTTCAACCAGACGCCGTTCGGCCGCTACGTCACCGGCATCGGGGCCAATGCCGAAGCCGTGCGCCGCGCCGGCGTCGATACACGCTTCACGACGCTCTTCGTCTATGTCCTGTCGGGCACGGCGGCGGCGGCGGCCGGTATTGTTCTTGCCGCCCGGCTGGGTTCCGGCTCGTCGAATTCCGGCCAGGGTTTCGAACTCGATGTCATCGCCGCCGTAGTGCTTGGCGGCACCAGCCTGTTCGGCGGGCGCGGCACGATCATCGGCACCGTGCTTGGCGCGTTGACCGTCGCGGTCATCGGCAACGGCCTGATCCTCGCCCACATGTCGCCCTTCCTGACGCCGATCGTCACCGGCACAATCATCCTCGTTGCCATCTGGCTGAATTTCCGCCTGTTCAAGGGCGCCGCGCGGAGCCGCTGACATGGATCACCTGTTCGACAACACGCCGAAACAACGGGTGCCGATCGGTGTTGGCTCTGGCACCGTGATCACCGTTACCGGCCCGGTCGCGATCGCCGACATGGGCGTGACGCTGATGCACGAGCATATCCTTCTGGATGGCTCGACATCGTGGAAATGCCCATGCCATCCCGACGAGAAGAAGATCGCCGAACAGCCGGTCAGTATGGAGATCATCGGCGAGCTGCGGATGAACCCCTACATGAACCGCGACAACGTCTCGCTCGACGACAGCGACCTGGCGCTTTCGGAACTGGCGAAGTACCGGGCGCTCGGCGGCCATACCGTGGTCGATGCCACCAATATCGGTATTGGCCGCGATCCGGTGAAGCTGGCTCGCATCGCCCGCGCCTCCGGACTGCGCATAGTCATGGGAACAGGCTTTTACCTGCAGCACACCCACCCCGAATGGCTGAAGGCGATGGACGTCGACGACGTCACCGAATTCCTCGTCAACGATGTCGGCGGCGGGTCGACACAGCCCGAAATCATGGCCGGCATCATCGGCGAGGTCGGCGTCAGCAAGGACTTTACCGACGAGGAGCGCAAGTCGCTGCGGGCTTCGGCCCGCGCCGCCAAGATCACCGGCGTGCCGCTGACCATCCATCTGCCGGGCTGGGAACGGCTGGCGCATGACGTGCTCGACATGGTGGAGGCCGAAGGCGCCGATCTCAGGCATACGGTGCTTTGCCACATGAATCCGAGCCACAACGATCTCGCCTACCAGAAAAGCCTCGCCGCACGCGGCGCTTTTCTGGAATACGACATGATCGGCATGGATTTCTATTATGCCGACCAGGACGCGCAGTCGCCTTCCGACGAGCAGAATGCGCAGGCGATCCGCTCGCTGATCGACATGGGGCTGGTCGACCGGATTCTGCTGTCGCAGGACGTCTTTCTCAAGATCATGCTGACGCGCTTTGGCGGCTTCGGCTACAGCTTCATTCTCAAGCATTTCGTGCCGAGGCTGAGACGCCATGGCGTCGAGCAGTCGGCAATCGACCGCATGCTCATCGACAATCCAATGACCGTGTTCGGCGAAGGCCCCTGAGCCGCGGCTCCAAGCAACAAGGGAATATACATGTCCAGGAAGAAGGTTCTTCTCGCAGGCGAGTCCTGGGTCTCGACCGCGACCCATATCAAAGGCTTCGACCAGTTTCCGACCGTGACCTATCACACCGGCGCCGATGAACTGCTGACAGCGCTGAAGGATGGTCCGTTCGACGTCACCTTCATGCCGGCGCATGAGGCACAGCGAAATTTCCCGCAGACGATGGAAACGCTTTCGGCCTATGACGCGGTCGTACTTTCCGATCTTGGCGCCAACACGCTGTTGCTTCACCCCGACACCTGGATCCATTCCAAACCAACACCGAACCGGCTGCGCCTGCTGCGCGACTATGTCGGCAATGGCGGCGGCCTGTTGATGTTCGGCGGCTATTACAGTTTCCAGGGCATCAATGGCGGCGCGCGCTATCACAAGACGCCCGTCGAGGAGGTTCTACCGGTCACCTGCCTGCCGGTGGACGACCGCGTCGAGGTTCCCGAAGGCTATGCGCCAGTCGTTGTCGGCCCGCAGACCCATCCGATCCTCAAGGGCATCGGGAAGGATTGGCCAATCCTGCTCGGCTTCAACGAGGTCGCCGTCAAGGACGGCGCGGAGGTTCTCGCCACGGTGTCGTCCGACTACCGTTCCCTGCCACTGCTGGTTACCGGCAAATATGGCAAGGGCCGTACCGTTGCCTGGACTTCGGATGTCGGCCCGCACTGGCTGCCGCCGGGCTTCATCGCCTGGAATGGCTACAAGACGCTGTTCGAACAGATGCTGGGCTGGGCAACGGCCAGGGATTAGCCATGCGCGTCCATGTCGTCGGCAATGTCTGCGTCGATACGACGTTTCGGCTGGACCGGTTTCCGCGGCCTGGCGAGACGCTGAGCGCATCGGAACATGGCGACGGACTTGGCGGCAAGGGGGCGAACCAGGCGGTGGCCGCCGCGCGTACGGGAGCCGACGTCCGCTTCCATGCGGCGATCGGCAACGATGCCGCCGGAGCATGGATAAGCGAGCAGTTGCGCCGCGATCTCGATGCCAGCCATCTGACGATGCTGGCGCTGCCCAGCGACCGGTCGACGATCCTGGTCGATGTGCGGGGCGAGAACCTCATCGTCACCGGCGCCAGTTGCGCCGCCGCCTTCGATCCCGTGGCTGACGGCGGCTTTATCCGATCGGTCGAGCACGGCGATATCTTGATGATGCAGGGCAACCTTGGTGCGGATGTGACGGCGGCTTGCCTCAGGGCGGGGTGCGATGCGGGAGCCGTTACTATCTTCAATCCCAGCCCGCTTGTTGCCAGCCGTGCACCCAGTTTGAGCGCCGTCGGCCTTGCAATCGTCAATGCGGGCGAAGCGGAGCAATTGACCGGAGCCAGCGACCCTGCCGCGGCAACCCGCGAATTGATCCGCCGGGGCGCCGACACCGTGATCGTGACGCTTGGCGCGGGTGGCTGTCTGGTGGCCGATGGCGAAGGACGGATCGACCGGTTCGCGGCGCCGAGCGTGGCCGTGCTAGACACCAGCGGCGCGGGCGATGTCTTTTGCGGCTGCCTCGCCGGCTGCCTTGCAGGCGGCATGGACCTCGCCACGGCGGTGCGGATCGCGGTACGCGCCGCGGCGATCTCGGTCGGACGCGCCGGAACGCTCGAATCCTGCCCCGACAGACGCGAGATGAAAATACTCATGGAAACGACGGAAGCGGAAACCGCATGACAAAATCCACAAAATCCATCGGTTCCAAACAGGTCGCCAATGACGCGCTGCGGTCGATCTTCGGCAGAAGCAAAGTGGTGATCGGCGTCGTTCACCTGGCACCCCTGCCAGGCGCGCCACGCTACGATGGCGAGGCGGTCGAGGCCATCTACCAGCGGGGCCTCGACGACGCCAAAGCCTATCTCGATGGCGGTTGCGACGGCGTGATCGTCGAAAACCACGGCGACGTGCCGTTCGCCAAGCCGGACGACATCGGGCCCGAAACCTCCGCCTATATGTCCGTCGTCTCCGATCGGATCCGCAGGGAACTCGGCCGGCCGATCGGCATCAACGTGCTCGCCAATGCCTCCATTCCCGCGCTGTCGATCGCCAGTGCCTCCGGCGCGGCCTTTGTCCGCGTCAATCAATGGGCCAATGCCTATGTCGCCAATGAGGGCTTTATCGAAGGCGAAGCGGCGCGGGCCATGCGTTTCCGCGCCAGACTTCGGGCCAACGGCATCCGCATCTTCGCCGATGCGCATGTCAAGCATGGCGCCCATGCGATCGTCGCCGACCGGCCGGTCGAGGAACAGGTCAAGGACCTGGTCTTCTTCGACGCCGACGCGGTGATCGCCACCGGCCAACGCACCGGCCACGCCGCCGACCTCGGCTACATCAGGATGATCAAGGACGCCGCTGGACTGCCGACGCTTGTCGGCAGCGGCGTGACGCCCGAAAACGCCAACGATATCCTCGACATCGTCGACGGCGTCATTGTCGCCAGTTCGCTGAAACATGATGGCGTCTGGTGGAACCAGGTCGATAAGCAACGGGTAAACGCCTTCATCCGCGGCCTCAAGCGGTGACTTTGGTGCCGGAGATCGACGGCGAGCGGCTGCTCGGACGGCTCGACGCGTTCGCCCGGATCGGCGCGACTCCCGCCGGGGGCGTCAACCGGCAGGCGTTCAGTGCGGAGGACCGCGGCGCACGGCGCCTGCTGGCGGAACTCGCGAAGGAGCGCGGCTTCGCCGTTTTTCAGGATGGCATCGCGAACCTCTTCATCCGCCGCGATGGCGTGGATGCCAGGCTGCCGCCGCTGTTGATCGGCAGTCATCTCGACAGCCAGCCGACCGGCGGACGCTTCGACGGTGCGCTCGGTACGCTTTCCGCCTTCGAGGCGTTGGAGGCGCTGGAGGACGCGCAGGCCGAAACCCGAATGCCAATCGAGGTCGTTGCCTGGGCCAATGAAGAGGGCAGCCGCTTCGCGCCGGGTGCGATGGGCTCCATGGCCTTCGCCGGCACCGACGTCGCCGCATGGAAATCGATAGTCGGTAGCGACGGCGCGTGCCTCGGGACGGAGATCGAGGCAACGATCGCTGCCTTGCCGGAGGCGGGCCTTCGTCCGCTCGGCATGTCGATATCAGGCTATATCGAGCTGCATATCGAACAGGGACCGTCCCTGGAACAGGAGCGATTGCCGATCGGTGTCGTCACCGCCGTTCAGGGCACGCGCTGGCTGGAAGTTTCCATTGAGGGCGCTGCGGGTCACGCCGGTACGACCGCCCTCGCCTACCGCAGGGATCCGATGGTCGCCGCCGTTGCCGCAATGCGCAGGCTGCAGACGACTATCATGCCGCTCGATAGCCGCGCGCGGTTCACGGTGGGCCGGGTAGCCGCTCAGCCGGGATCGATCAACGCCATACCGCAATCCGTGATCTTCACCGTCGACATCAGGCATCCGCAGCCGGAGCGGCTCGAGGCCATCGAGGCCGAGGTGCGCCAGGTCTGCGCGGCGGAGGCAGGAGCCCAGCATTGCTCGGCAGTGATCGGACGGTCGTTCGACATGCCGGGGGCGGCATTCTCTCCCGACATGGTGAAAATAGTCGAGGAGGCAGTCCGTTCGCTGCGGCTACCGCACAAGCAGATAATATCGGGCGCATTCCATGACGCGCTGTTCCTCGCTCGGGTGGCGCCCGCCGCGATGATTTTCGTGCCCTGCCGTGACGGGCTTAGCCACAACGAAGCGGAATATGTAGAGCCCGCCCACGCGGTCATCGGCGCGCGGGTTCTGCTGCAGGCAGCAATCGCGGCGGCCTCGCCGCGATGATCGTTTGAAGCACTGCCTTCTGGCAGGATGATCGCTCCGACCTTGGGCCAGCCAGATCAAGACGCGCGGCTTCGAGGCGGCGGCGGTCGCCATCCATGCCTGCCCCCGCCCTTTGCGCCAACAAACCGTGCGCTGTGCCCTGGCCGCCCTTGTGAGTGCCCGCAAAATGGATGAATAGTCGGGGCGGAGCGCTGCCCTGAAATTGTCTGCTTGCGGTTTTCAGGTCATGCCACAGCCGAGCCGGGTTTTTGAATGGTCAGCCCTGAACCGCGCAAGAGAAGAGGTCCGATCGCCTCCCGCCTGCTGGCGCTGGATGCCTGGATCGATTCCTCGCTCTACGAGATCGGCTTCAAGGCGCGCCAGTTCTGGGAAGCGGCGACGATCTTCTCCCGGCACTTCCGCTTCACCGGCTGGCGTCGCGGCATCATCGAACTGCTGAGCGAAGGCTTTACGCTGGGTGCCGGCGGTATCGTGGTGATGCTGGCATTGGCCATTCCGGCCTTCCAGGATACGGCAGGCGACTGGCGCGCGCAGGGCGACTTCGCCGTCACTTTCCTCGATCGCTATGGCAACGAGATAGGCCAACGCGGCATCATCCAACGCGACTCGGTGCCGGTCGACGAGATGCCTGATCATGTCATCAAGGCGGTGCTCGCCACTGAAGATCGCCGTTTCTTCGATCACTACGGCATCGACGTGCTGGGCCTTTCGCGCGCAATCTTCGAGAATGTGCGGGCGAACTCCGTCGTCCAGGGCGGCTCCAGCATCACCCAGCAACTGGCCAAGAACCTGTTCCTCACCAATGAGCGCACGTTCGAACGCAAGATCAAGGAAGCCTTCCTGTCGCTGTGGCTCGAGGCCAATCTGTCGAAGAAGGAGATCCTGCAGCTCTATCTCGATCGCGCCTATATGGGCGGCGGCACGTTCGGCATCGAGGCGGCCGCCGACTTCTATTTCGGCAAGAGCGTCAAGGACCTGAACCTTGCCGAGGCGGCGATGCTTGCCGGCCTGTTCAAGGCGCCGACCAAATACGCTCCCCACATCAACCTGCCGGCGGCGCGCGCGCGCGCCAATGTGGTGCTGTCCAATCTTGTCGATTCCGGTTTCATGACCGAGGGCCAGGTGCTGCAAGCAAGATTGCACCCAGCCGATGTGGTCGACCGCGGCGAGCAGAAAAGCCCCGATTACTTTCTCGATTGGGCCTTCGACGAGGTCAAGAAAATTGCCAAACCCGGGCAGCATTCACTGGTTGCCCACACCACTTTCGACGCCAACATCCAGAAGGCGGCGGAGGAGTCGGTGGAATTCCATCTGCGCCAGTTCGGCAAGGAATACAATGTCACCGAAGGCGCTGTCGTCGTCATCGAGACGAACGGCGCGGTGCGGGCCATCGTCGGCGGCCGCGACTACGGCACCAGCCAGTTCAACCGCGCCACCAAGGCGTTGCGCCAGACCGGCTCGTCGTTCAAGCCCTATGTCTACGCAACCGCGATGGAACACGGCTTCACACCGAACTCGGTCATTTCGGGTGGTCCGATCAGCTGGGGCGCCTGGTCGCCGCACAATTACAGTGGCGGATCGGCCGGCAACGTCACGCTGCTGATGGCGATGGCCAAATCGATCAACACCGTGCCGGTTCGGCTGGCCAAGGACTACCTCGGCATTCCCCCGATCAAGGCGATGGCGGAGTCGTTTGGCGTGGAATCGCCACTCGAGGGGCACAAGACCATGGTGCTCGGCACCTCGGGCATGACGGTGATGGATCAGGCGACGGGCTACAGCGTGTTCGCCCAGAACGGCTTCGTCGGCTCCCGGCACGGCATCGCGCAACTCGTCACCCGCACCGGCGAAGTGGTCTACGATTTCGCCAAGGACGCGCCGCCGCCGCACCGCGTTCTGTCCGAGCAAGCGCTGAAATCGATGAACACGATGCTGACGGCGGTTCCTGTGATAGGCACAGCGAGACGCGCCCAGTTGCCCAATATCGTCGTGGCCGGCAAGACCGGCACGACACAATCCTACCGCGATGCCTGGTTTGTCGGCTTCACCGGCAACTACACCGCGGCCGTGTGGCTGGGCAATGACGATTTCACCCCGACCAAGAAGATGACGGGCGGCTCGCTGCCGGCGATGGTGTGGCAGCGCCTGATGGTCTACGCACACCAGAATATCGACCTGAAGCCGATCCCCGGGATCGACAAACCCTTTGTCGACGAGGAGATCGCGGCCAAGGCCGCGGACGCGCAGAACAAGAACGACGAGCAGGCCGCGACCGATGCCGCCGCCGAACGGCCGGCGGTACTGTCCGGCCGGACCACGCAGACTTTGAGGGACATGACCAAGCTGTTCCTCTCGGCACCTGCCATAGATCCACCAGCATCGCCCGAGACGCTGTCGGCGCTGTGATTCTTTCTGAGTGGCTCAAGCGGGCAAATCCATCGGCCCGCTTGCCATGAGGCCCCGCGCCGCGATATCCCCGAGCGGCAATTCTTCATGTACCGGCCCCTTCATGCTCAAGAATGCCTTCCTGACGCTGCTTTCGCTTGCCATAGCCATTGGCGGCGGCGGCGCCAGCGTCTGGTACGCGCTGAAAATCCAGGATGGCGTCGGCGCGATCAGGATCGGCCAATGGACCGCCTTTCCCGATATCGGCACACCGGGCGCGGACCCCTATTCCAAGGCTCGCGTGGCGCGCGAGGGCGTGCTTGCGCTCGGCCGCGCCGAAGGGCTGTCCTTCGTCGCCGAAAATGACGCTGCCGGCGACCAGCTCAAGCGCGAATGCACCTACACGATCGAGGGCGGATTTCCGACCGCCCGGTTCTGGACGCTTTACGCCGCCGATCAATCGCTTGGCGTGGTCGAAACCGGCAAATCGCGGCTTGCGGCGCTTCAATCCTATGAGGTTCTGCGCCAATCCGACAATTCGGTGATCATTTCCGTCGGCCATCACCCGATGCCCGGCAACTGGCTTTTGACCGACGGCTTCGGCAGGATGTATTTCGTGCTGACATTCTACGATACGCCGATCGCCAGCAGCACCGGCCTGTCCGACGTTTCGCTGCCCAGGATCGCGAAGGTCGGCTGCGATGCGTAGTTTCAACACCGCGATGCGCAGGCTTCTGCATGCCGTCCTGCTCGGCCTCGTCGGCGCCGGCATCGTGCATATCGTCGTGCTTCTTCTTGTGCCTGAATTTTCAGAACGCGACGCCTGGTCGCGGCTGTCCATGGTCTCGGATCTCTATCGGATGAACCGGCTCGATGCCGAGGCCGGCGGCGCGCCGGTGGTGAAATCGGTCGACCCGCTGTTCTACGCCACTGCCTGCCGGTTCGACCTGGACGAGGGAATGGTCCGGATCAAAGCGCCGGGGAACGTGCCGTTCTGGTCGGTATCGGTCTATGACCGCGGCGGCCACAACATCTATTCCTTCAACGATCGCACCGCGACCGGCGGCGTGCTGGATGCCGTGGTGCTGACGCCGGCGCAGATGATCGACGTGCGCAAGGATCTTCCCGAGGACCTGCAAGGTGCGATCTTCGTCGAAGCGCCGATCGACGAAGGTATTTTCGTCATCCGCAGCTTCGTGCCGGACGACAGCTGGAAGCCCATCGTGTCGCGCTTTCTCGATCAGAGTTCCTGCGAGCTGCAGGATTTCTAACTGTCGGCTGCGCAATTCCGGACGGAAAACCGCCGCGCACTTTTCCTGGAATTGCTTCAGTATGGTTTCGCGCAATTCCGGACGGAAAACCGCTGCGCACTTTTCCTGGAATTGCTTCAGTGATGCGGCATCGGCGTTCGTGGCGATCCCGGCTTGTCGGGCCCGGCGGGCCGCGCTTCGCCGGTGTTGGACCGCTCGTAGCGGATGCCGGGAAAGATGATCACCGCCGCCGGTATTTCGGTCGCTTGCTTTGCTCGATTGCTCGGTGCCGTTCTCGGCACGAAAGACAGTACCATGCCCATGGTTCGCGCATTCCTCTCGGTTTCCCCGGAGCACAACGCAACGCCTCCAAATATCATTAAGGCCGGCAGAGGGTTAACGGATCGCTAACGGATCGTCGCTACTTTGATCTTTGTTCTGAGGTCAGGACGTTCTGGCCTGAGGCAATCGCGAAACCGACATGATCCCGGTCAAGCGTAGTCAAGTGTGTGTCTGTTATCGGGCGTATCCTTCGTGTCATCTTCGGACTTCAGGCAAATCGCGGCACGGACGGAATCGGGAAAGGCCGAAAGGCTGTTTCGCGCCTCGGTGTCGGCGTTCTGCTCGCTCACCCGTCCGTCGCGCCGTGAGATCGGCCAGCTTGAGGACCTGACGCTGCCGCTGTTCGACCATGTATCCGTCGAATCGCGACGCTATGTGGCAGCCGCGCTTTCGGAATGTGAATATGCGCCTGCCGCGCTGGTGCGCCGTCTCTGCGAGGAACCGGTCGACATTGCCGCGCCGCTGCTCATCCGCTCGCGCGCGGTCAGCGATATCGACCTGATTGCGTTGATTGGCCGGCATGGGCTGCCGCACGCGCGCGCCATCGCGCGCCGCAAGGATTTGAACCCGACCATCGCCGATCTGATCAGGGCACTCGAAAGACCGACCCTGGTGCGGGTGCGGGACCCGGAGACGGAGAACCCCGCTGAACAAGCCATCGCACCCGTGAAGGCGGAAGCGGCCGCAAGCGGCACCACAAAGCAACAGGCGCCCGGGATTGCCGCCGAAGACGCGCGGCACAGACTGCGTTCCATGATGCGCACCGGCGATCAAGCGTTGGCGGCGAAGGTCGATGCGTTCTCCGGCGCGGACATCTACGTCAAACTGCGCGAGACAGCGCTGACGGGAAACGCAGCGTTCTTCCAGACGGCGCTCGCGGACGTCCTCGACATCGATTTTTCAACCGCGCGATCATTGGTCGCCAGCCAGAACTATGCCTCGCTGCTTGCGGCGCTGCGGTCGCTCGACCTGAGCGAGGACCGGGCGTTCCTGATCACGGTTGCCGTCTATCCCGGCCAGTTTCCACACCCGCAGGCGATCCGCACCTTCCTCGACCGCTACCGTCTCCTGCACCGCGATGTGGCTCTGCAGAGAGTGCGGGGATGGAAAGCCGAGCCCGTGCCGACGCCGGTTAGCGAAGCCGCGGCCGCGAACAGCGATAGCCGCAAGGCATCGACCGGCGACGATACCACCCGCCTCAGGGCGTCTTCACGGAAATAAGCTCCTCGACGAGAACGGTGCCGGCCTCGATCTCGACCACCCAGATGTCGGGATCGAACTTCTTTTCCCTCTCCAGTCGCGCGTCCAGGACGGCGGCGTCGTCGCCGGCGGCGAGAAGGCTGAAGAAGCGGTCGTCGGGCTTGGCTGAATCGTAGCTTGTCTGCGGCGCCGGTCCGTAGAGGGCCATTTCGCCCAGCCTGCCTCGCGCCAGAACGAAAACAGCACCGGCTTCTGTCGCGCCGCGCTTGACCACGGCGGCAAATCCGCTGGCGCCGAAAACCCGTCGCAACAGGGCTGAAACCCACAGGTCCGTGGTGACGCGCATGACAAAACTCCGGAAAGCGTGCGGGCTATCTACCGATATTTCCGCCGCCCGGCGAGGCGTCGTTTTCAGCCGTCAGTTAGTCAGGCCGATCTCACGCATCTTGACGTAGACGATCTCATCGGGCTCTCCGGTTTGCGGTAGCCCGAACAGGGACTGGAATTCCTTGATCGCTGCCTTGGTGCGGGCGCCGACGACGCCGTCCAGTTGCATGTCGTCATTGCCGAACGCCTTGAGTCCGGCCTGTATCTTGACGATGCGGGGATCGGGCCCCTCGGGTGCCGCGCTTGTCTGCAGGGACACCGGAACCGCCGGCGATATTTCGGGACGAGCCTGCGGCTTCGGCACGGCGGCCGTCTTTGGCGTTGCGCCGAGCTGATCCAGCAGAAGTGCATCGATATCCCCGGAGGCGTCGAGGCCGACCTTCTGCTGATAGGCCTGTATGGCCTTGCGCGTGTTAGGGCCCGAAATGCCGTCGACCGTGCCGGCGTAGAAATCGAGGTCCTTCAAAATGCCTTGCACCTGCTCGACCACCGGATCGCCCTTGATCGGTGCCGGCGCTGCATTCGGCCGCACGATGTTGAACGTCGTCTCAGGCTCGTCAGCGGCAGTGTGCGGGAAACCCTGGAAGCTGCGGGTGGCGAAAAACGCCCCGGCATGCGGGAAAGGCTGATACCACAGCGCATTCGCCGAGACATAGAACAGCGTCACCAGAAAGGCCGTCGACCCACCCACCAGGACAGGATTGCGCGAAATCATGCCGCCGACGGCGACGGCTCCGTCCTGAAAGGTACTACGGCGCTTGACCGCCTTACGCTGTTTTGCGGAGCGAGCCATTTCCGTCCCCTTTCGCCCTCGTCAACGGCATCGGCAGCACCCCTGCCTGGCTGGCCGGGCGCCCCTTCGGCCCATTGACCGGCAGACTGATGGTCACCGTGGTGCCCTCGCCCGGCATGCTTTCGATCGTCATGGTGCCTTCGTGCAACGCCACAAGGCCCTTCACCAGTGAAAGGCCGAGACCCGTCCCCTCGAAACGGCGGGTATAGTCGTTCTGGATCTGCATAAAGGGCTTGCCGAGATTGGCGAAATCCTCCTCGGCGATGCCGATGCCGGTGTCCCTGACCCAGAAATGCAGACGGGAGCCGATCCGCTTGGCGCCGACGACGACATCGCCGCCATCGGGCGTGAACTTGATCGCATTGGAGACGAGATTGATGAGTATCTGCTGCACGGCACGGCGATCGGCATTGATGTCGCCTGCGTCCGGCGCGATCTGCGCCTGCAGGTCGATGTTCTTGGCCTGCGCCTGCAGCCGCATCATGGACTGGCACATTTCGACGGCTTCCATGAACCGGAACGGCTCCGGTTCCGTCGCGTAGACACCCGATTCGATCCTCGACACGTCAAGTATGGACGTCACGACGGCAAGCAGATGCTGGCCCGAATCCCGCACCAGAGCGACGTATTCCTTCTGGCGCGGGTCCTTGAAGGCACCGAACATCTCGTGCAGCAGCATGTCCGAGAAGCCGATGATGGCGTTCAACGGCGTGCGCAGTTCGTGGCTCACCACCGCCAGGAACCGGCCCTTTGCCACTTCGGCGGACGCGGCCGCCTCTTTGGCTCCCGCGAGCTCTTCGCGCAGCCCGGCGATCTCGTCATTCTCGCGCAGGACAAGCATGAAGACATCGCCGTGATCTTCACCACGCACCAGTTCGAGCGAGAATGGCCGATAATTGTCGGCGGCCAAGCGATTTTCATTCTGCCCGTTGCCATTCTGCGGCAGCCTGATGCGCAGATCGAGCCGCCGCGACAGTGCGCCATCGCGCATATCGGCCAACGCGCTGAGATAGGAGACGCGATCGGAAAGATGGATCCGGTCGAAGAAGCCGGTTCCGAAAAGCAGCTCCGGCGGTAATTTCAAAAGCGTGCGCGCCCTTGCGGAAGCATCCAGGACCTCGCCATGGCGAGCGACGCGCAAGACCACCGCGTCGATGATGTCTTCCAGCCGATCCCCGGTATCCACGATATCGGTCGTAACGGAGCTGTCGCGAAACGCCGATACGCGCGGGATGAGCGTGAGCGCCCAGGCCAGCGGCACCAGCCAATGCCAGGCCGCGATCTGCGCACCCGCGAATGGAAAGAAAGCCGGGGCCAGGGGCTGAAGCGCAATGGCGGTGACGGCTGAAACGGCGCCCCAGAGCGCGGCACGCCGCGAGCCGCCAATCCACCAGGCTTCGTATGGAAGCGCCACGACCAGCATGGCGACAGGAGAGCCCAGCCCGCCGGCGGCGGCGATGAGAGCGCCAAGGGCAAAGCCTGCCATGGCCAGCGCGATCTGGCCCGCCAAAGCCATCTTGCCGGTCGCAGCCACCAGCAGGGCGACGAACCAGCACAGACCGAATGCGGCGAAGATCGCGGCCACGGTGACCGCGGCGCCCATGCCAGAAGTGACAAGCGTGACCGCGGTTCCGGCAGCAAAGAATGGAGCGGCCAGCATGACGCCGATGAAGCGGCGCTGGCGCTCGCGGTCGTTCCGCCCAACGATGGACGGATGGACCATCCGTTCGCAGCCGGCGGCCATCGCGCCAGGCAATTCTGCGTATCTGGCCTTGATCGGCATCAACTCAACGCACCCGCACTCGTCGTGAACAGCTCTGCTTTGCAGATTGTTTTGGTTGGCTTTGAAACTCGCATCCAGCGTTTAAAGAATGGATAAGGCTGAGCCGACCAAAGCCCGACCTGCGGCGAATATCGGGATGGCGGCGGCCAAAAACCCCGGGCAAATGCAGCCATAGTAAACGGAGGGTTATCCGGGAACGCTTCCCGTCGGCGGACGAGGCGCCGCGGCCGAACCGCGCAATTTTACAGAAACTGCAATGAAACCAGCGGGATAAGTGGTTGTCAGGCGGCAACGAAAATCGTCACGATTTGAAATAAATCGATTAGAAAAACGCTTCGTTTCGAATTTGCCTAAAATTTGCGGAAAATTCTCGCTTTGCCCGCAAGCCGTCCTTTGTGCCTATGTGCCAATATCCTGCCCACAAAAGAGGTCATGCCAAATGGATGCATGATCCGGTCACGACGAGAGGCAAGGCATGTTCTTCCTGATGAGAATGGCTTTCTGGTTTTCGCTGGTGCTGCTGGCGCTGCCGCTGAGCGTCGGTTCCGACGAGCCAGGTCGGGAAAGCGTCGGGCCGATCCAGGCTCTGTTCGCGGCACGCGACGCCGTCGGCGACATTGCCGGCATCTGCGAACGCAAACCCGATGTGTGTGAAACCGGCAAGTCGGCGATGCATACCATCACCGCCCGGGCCAAGGAGACCGCCAAGATTGCGGCCGCCATGCTGGACGACAAGTCCGCTGCTGGGCCAGACACTTCGACGACCACCGGCAGCGTGCCGGAAGAAATCGTCCTGCCCGAGACCGTCAACCTGCCGGTGCGGAATTAGGCCGTTTCGACGGCGCACCGCGGGTCTGTCGGCCCTCTCGACGCCCGCAGTGTCCTTGTTTTTTCCGTGACGCGGCGCCGCCGCGTCACTATATCCGGGTCATGACGACCACGATCCAGACGATCCGCGACGATTTCTCGTTCCTCGACGAATGGGACGACCGCTATCGCTACGTCATTGAACTCGGTGAAGCGCTGCCGCCATTTCCCGATCAGGAACGCAACGCCGCCAACAAGGTGCCCGGCTGCGTCAGCCAGGTTTGGCTGACCACGGAACGTGGCCCCGGTGCGGACCCGGTGATCACCTTCAAGGGCGATTCCGACGCCCACATCGTGCGCGGGTTGGTGGCGATCATGCTGGCGCTGTTTTCCGGAAGGACCGCCAGCGAAATCCAGAAAACCGATGCGGAAGCGACGCTGAAGGCACTCGGGTTGAACGAGCACCTGTCGCCGCAGCGCGCCAATGGCCTTCGCTCCATGGTCAAGCGCATCAAACGCGACGCAGAGATGGCACTCGCGCAGACAGCCTGAGCATGCGTCGGCCAGCCATCCCGCTGGCCATTTCAGAACGTCAGCGCGCCACGATTGACCACACCCTGCCCTTGAAAAATCAAACGGCGCCCGAAGGCGCCGTTCATGCCGGTGTGGTCCGACAGCGATCAGCGCGATTTGCGCTTGCGGCCGAGCCCCATCTTCTTGGCAAGCTGCGACCGGGCAGCGGCATAATTCGGCGCAACCATCGGATAGCTCGGATCGAGATTCCACTTCTCGCGATACTGGTCGGGCGTGAGATCATAATGGGTCATCAGGTGGCGCTTGAGCGACTTGAACTTCTTGCCGTCTTCAAGACAGACGATGTAGTCGTCATGAACCGAGCGCTTCGGGTTTACAGCCGGCTTCTGCTTATCGGCAGGAGGCTGTTCGGCGGTTCCGCCCACACGCCCGAGAGCGGCATGGACATCAGAGATCAGGCTAGGCAGTTCGCCGACCGGAACGGGATTGTTGCTGACATAGGCAGCCACCACATCGGCGGTCAGTTCGATCAGCGCGTCATTGCTCGTGGAAGGTGTTTCGGCAATATCCATGGTCTTCAGGCCCCAACAAGAGTTACGTCCGTCTGCGCCCTTTTTTACAAGCAGGGCACTGCACGAATTTATGCAGATAGAGCTTCTGCGATTCGTGTCACGTGGACATCAATGCGTCCATAGGTCAAGTAAGTCAATTCGCGTCCCGCATTATATTTATGGATGTTGATCAACTATTCCCGGATCAGCTTCAACCTTTCGTGCATTTTGTAATTTTTCGATATTTCGCTCGCCAAATCGGCAAAAGCCGACGCGGCGTCAGTTTGTCGTTACATTCGCGCTAACTCACAAAGCAGATGTAAATGCTCCAGTTTGCTTAGCCAAGGGCGCCGGCGACCTTGGTTGTTCACATCTGTTCACAAAACCAGAGGTTGCCGCACGTCTTCGCGCAAGCAACCACGATCGATGCGAGTCAATCAATATGGAGTGATGTATTTGCCATAGGCCCAACCGGTGACGAAGCTGCCGTCGTTGGCGGGATCGTGCCAGACTTGGCACCAGCGGTAGCGAACCGCCTGCCGCTGCTGCCATGCCGGCCGATTGGCGATGTCGAGCAGATTTATCCCACCGGTGCATCGTCCGGTCATCTGCAAAACCGTCCCGTTCGGGTACGCCGCCTGTTTCTGGGATGTGCCAGACGGATATTTGCGGACGTTGAGCGTGTCGCCGAACGGCACATTGGCCACTTGCCAAGCCGCGAATACGGTCGCATGAGACTGGCCGGTAGAAGCCAGACTTAGTGAAGCAACGGCGAAAGCCGTGGCAGTCCAAGAACGAATATCCATCATTTCTCCCCCCGGCCCATCTCCTGGAGCCACGTGACTTCTACGCTGCGGCTCTTGAACCCGCCCTGATCGGCGTGTTCATTCGCCATTCAAGATCATCCCCGAAGCGAGACGCAATGACCAAGACTTCCGCATTTCCGATCCTCAGCCCGCCAACGCCCGAAAAGCGGCCGGTGTCCGACACTCATCACGGCGTCACGCGAACCGACGAATATGCCTGGCTGCGCGCCGACAACTGGCAGGAGATGTTCAGGGATCCGTCACTGCTCGATGCGGGCATCCGCGCGGAGCTTGATGCCGAGAATGCCTATCAGTCAAAATTGATGGCCGACACGGTCGGGCTGCAGAAGCAGCTGTTCAAGGAGATGAAGGGCCGCATCAAGGAAGACGATTCTTCCGTGCCTATGAAGGATGGACCCTATGCCTACGGCTCTTCCTTCAAACTCGGCGGCGAGCAGCCGCGCTATTTCCGCACGCCGCGCGATGGCGGCGCCGAGCAGATCCTGCTCGATGGTGACGCGGAGGCCGAAGGCAAGGCCTATTTCCGGCTCGGCGGCGTCGATCATTCGACCGATCATCGCAAGCTCTTGTGGGCATTCGACGACAAGGGTTCCGAATTCTACACGCTGCGCGTGCGTGACCTTGCCGACGGCAGGGAACTGGCGGACCAAATTCCCGCCACCGGCGGGTCGGGTGTATGGGATGCGGGCAATGACGGCTTCTTCTACACCCGCCTCGATCCCAATCACCGGCCGTCGAAGGTGCTGTTTCATGCGCTCGGCGACAGCCATGAAAACGACCGGCTGATCTACGAGGAAACCGATCCCGGTTTCTTCATGGATGTCGGCGGCACCCGTTCCAACGAGTGGATCATGATCGGTATCAACGATCACGAGACGTCGGAATACCGACTGTTGAGCGCCAGCGACCCGTTCGGCGAACCCAGGCTGGTCTCGCCGCGCGAAATTGGCCTTCAATATGACCTGGAAGAGGGCGGCGACATCTTCTTCATCCTGACCAATGCCGACGGCGCCAAGGATTTCAAGATCATGACGGCGCCGGCGAGCGACCCGGTGCGCGCAAACTGGCAGGAGTTGGTGCCGCACGAGCCGGGCCGGCTGATCCTGTCGGTGATCGGCTTCAAGGACCACATGGTGCGGCTCGAACGCAAGGAGGGCCTGCCGCGTATCGTCGTGCGCGACCGCATGAGCGGCGAGGAACATCTCCTGTCTCTCGACGAGGAGGCCTTCTCGCTCGGCCTGTCGGGCTCCTATGAATACGACACCGAGATCATGCGCTTTTCCTACTCGTCGATGACGACGCCGGCGCAAGTGTGCGACTACAATATGTGCACCCGCGAGCGGGTGCTGCTGAAGACCCAGGAAGTGCCATCCGGACACGATCCGGACCACTACGTCACCAGGCGGCTGATGGCGCCCGCAGCCGATGGCGAGCTGGTGCCGATCTCGCTTCTGCACCACCGCGACACGCCCCTGGATGGTTCCGCACCTTGCCTGCTTTACGGCTACGGCTCCTATGGCATCACCGTGCCGGCCGCGTTCAACACCAACTGGTTCTCCCTGGTCGACCGCGGATTCGTCTTTGCCATCGCTCACGTCCGCGGCGGCAAGGACAAGGGCTATGGCTGGTACGACGACGGCAAGCGAGCACACAAGATGAATACGTTCACCGATTTCATCGCCTGTGCGCGCCACCTTGTCGCCGAGCGCTACACGACGCATGACCGCATCATCGCGCAAGGCGGCTCGGCCGGCGGCATGCTGATGGGCGCGATTGCCAACATGGCTCCGGAATGCTTCGGCGGCATCGTCGCCGAGGTCCCTTTCGTCGACGTGCTCACCACCATGCTCGATGCCAGCCTGCCGCTGACGCCGCCGGAATGGCCGGAATGGGGCAATCCGATCGCTTCAGCGGAAGATTACCGGACGATCGCCGCCTATTCGCCCTATGACAATGTCGCAGCGCTCGATTATCCGCCGATCCTGGCGCTCGCCGGTCTCACCGACCCGCGCGTCACCTATTGGGAGCCGGCGAAATGGGTGGCGCGGCTGCGCGACCGCAAGAGCGGCGACAATCCGGTGCTGTTCAAGATCAACATGGATTCTGGCCATGCCGGCGCATCCGGCCGATTTTCCAGGCTGGAGGAAATCGCTTATACCTACGCCTTCGCGCTGAAGGTCGCAGGCAAGGCGCAGCTCACGGGAGAAACCAGCCAATGATCGATCCGGCCACCTTGATCACCTACATCGCGGTGGTGCTTGGCTTCGTCTTTATTCCCGGTCCCGCCACGCTGCTGACGATCGCCCGGGCGACGAGCTCGGGAACGAAGGTCGGGATCGCCACCGGTGCGGGGATCGCGGCCGGCGACGTGTTTCATACAGTGATGGCGATGGTCGGCATCTCGGCCATCATCGCCACGTCGGCGACGCTGTTTAGCATCATAAAGTATATAGGGGCGGCCTATCTCGTTTATCTCGGCATTCGGGCGATCCTCGAGAAAGCGCCGGTGGATCCGGCGGCCGGATCGCTGGCGATCTCTACCGGCAAGGCTTTTCGGCAAGCCGTCCTCACCGAGATGCTCAACCCCAAGACCGCGCTTTTCTTCCTCGCGTTCCTGCCACAGTTCGTGCGGACCGAGAGCGGATCGGTGGTTCTCCAGTTGACCACACTGGGAATCATCTTCGTCGTGCTGGGGCTTTTCAGCACGGTCGTGTTTGCCGTGAGCGCCGGTCGGCTCGGCACTTTCCTGCGCCGAAATCCGACGGTGTTGCGGTGGCAGGGCAAGGTCGTCGGCGGCATCTATTGCGCCTTGGGCGTCCGTCTGGCCTTGCAGCAACGCTGACGCCGGTAGGCCCCAGTCCCCGCGCGAGCCTGACAAGCAGGTTTTTTGAATTCCGCGTTGCTCATTTTCACTCGCAATTGCGACGGTCGCGCGCTACCCAAAGCACGATTTTCCCGGGCCACGACGCCCACAATCGCACAAGGTTCCATTATGCTGCTCGTCGACGTCTATCTCGACAAATCGCCAATCCAGGGCATCGGCGTCTTTGCCAAGAACGCTATTTCCCGCGGCACGCTGATCTGGAAGCTGGATCCGAGATTCGACCGGCTGATCGCGGTCGAGACCTATGAGCGCGAGACCGGACCGGTGAAGAATTACCTCGACCGCTACTCCTACCCGGACCGGCGAGATCCGAACTATATCGTCTTCGAGGCCGACGACGCGCGCTACATGAACCATGCCGACGAGCCGAACTGCGACGTCTCATCGCCCGAGGAGACCTTTGCATTGCGCGACATCGCGCCCGGCGAGGAATTGACCTGCAACTACAATCATTTCTTCGAGACGGGCTTCGACTTTCTGGGCGACCGCCACTTGTCATCGGACAATTAGTTCGCGGCCTTCTTGCGCGCCGGATAGCCGTTCGGATGCGGCGGAACCGCCTTCAGATAGGCGGCGATGGCCGCACGATCATCCGGCGTCAGTTCGGCCATGTTCCGCTGCACGTCGACCATGGCGCCGCCGACGGAATCGAAATCGGGCGTGAAGCCGGTTTCGAGGTAGTTGGCGATGTCGGCTTGCGACCAGTCGCCGATACCGCCCTCGCCCGAGGTGACGTTCGGCACGATGCCGCTGCCTTCGGCGGCCACGGCGCCCGCCAGCCACTGGTTCTTCTTCGTGCCGCCCGCAAGGTCGCGCGGCGTGTGGCATTCGCCGCAATGACCCGGCCCTTCGACCAGATAGCGACCGGCCCTCACGGCATCAGGCGCGCCATCGGGCAAGGAGACAACAGGTTGGTCGCTGAGATAGAGCAGCTTCCACAGGCCGATGCCGCGACGGATGTCGAAGGGGAAACCGAGCGAATTGTCCGGCGCCTTGCCGGTAACCGCGGGCAGCGTCTTCAGGAACGCGTAAAGGTCGGCGATGTCGCCCGGCTTCATGCGGGCGTAGGACGCATAGGGAAACGCCGGATAAAAATGCTCGCCTGAAGGCGACACGCCCTTCAGCATGGCGTTGGCCAGGTCCTCCACCGACCATGCACCGATGCCGTCCTTGGCGTCCTGCGAGATATTGGGCGGCACGAAGGTGCCGAACGGCGTCTTGAGCTTGAGTCCCCCAGTGAGTTCAAGCCGCGCCTCGCCCTGCGAACCGGGCTTGGCGTGGCAGGAGGTGCAGCCACCGGCATAGAAGATGCGCTTGCCCCTGGCGACGTCGCCTGGCCCAAGTTCAGCCACCGTCGCGGCGTCGAGCCGGACCGGTGCCGACAGAAACCATGCGGCAATCGCGCCGACGCCGCCCAGGACAAAGGCGGCGCCGACGAGCCTTCCAAGCAAGGGCCCAAGCAAGGGCATCGCCTGGATCAGCCCTTTTTTACCCGATAGGTCTGGTGGCAGGTGCCGCAATCACCACCGATAATATTGATCTGTGATTTCAGCGCGTCGATGTCCGCGGGCGCGGCGGCGACAGCGGCCTTGACGTCGGCGAGATATTTGTCCGCGGTGGCCTTGAAGCCGGCCATGTCCTGCCAGATCTTCGGCGACGCTGTGGTGTCGCCGGTGTCGCTGCCTGCCGGAAACAACGCGTCGGCGTCGAATTTCTCGGCATTCGCCTGGAGCGCCTGCAATGTCGTCAGCACGGCAGCGGCGTCAAAAGGCTCCTCGCCCTTGACCACTTTCGACAGGCCGCCGACGATCTTTCCACGTTCCTTCATCAGGGCTTGCCGATCGAGCATCGGGTCGGCAAAGGCCGCCGAACCGGCAAGCGCGAGCATAGAGATGGCGATGACAAGCTTTCTCATTCATTGGCTCCATAATGAAGGCATTTCGGGATGGAACGTTAACGGATGTGACGGGTGGAATATTCCCTTTTCCCGCATGATTTTTGCGGGACCTGCGGGACTTCGATGCGGAAAAAAGAAAAGCCCCGGCGGGGCTTTTCTGGACGATCGATCAGGCTACAGCGCCGCATGCCTTTCTGGCGCGCAAAGGACGCTGTGTTTTGACCAAGCGCATGATCCTTGCCGAAAATCGGATCCGATTTTCGGGGTCATGCGCGGGCCTTCTCGTACAATTCGAGGACATGGTCCCAGTTGATCAGGCTGTCTACGAACGCCTCCAGATATTTCGGGCGGGCATTGCGATAGTCGATGTAATAGGAGTGTTCCCAGACGTCGACGCCAAGGATCGGCGACGCGCCATGAACGAGCGGGTTCTCGCCGTTCGGGGTCTTCGAGATCGCCAGCTTGCCGTCCTTGACCGAAACCCAGGCCCAGCCCGAACCGAATTGCGTCGTTCCAGCGGCGATGAAGTCGGCCTTGAATTTGTCGTAGCCGCCGAGATCGCTGTCGACCGCCTTCTGCAAGGCATCCGGCAGCTTGTTGCCGCCTCCGCCCTTCTTCATCCACTTCCAAAAATGGATGTGATTGTAGTGCTGGGCGGCATTGTTGAAGAGGCCGGCATTCTTGCCGAAGGACTGCTTGACCACCTCTTCGACCGACAGATCGCCCAGTCCGGCCTCGGCGGCCAGCTTGTTGCCGTTGTCGACATAGGCCTTGTGGTGCTTGTCGTGGTGATATTCCAGCGTCTCTTTCGACATGTAAGGCTGCAAGGCCTCATAGTCGTAAGGCAGAGCGGGCAATTCAAAAGCCATGGATGGTACTCCCTCGTGGAAAAATCCGGTGTGGATACCGGACTAACATAGGTCTGGATTGAGCTGGAACAACTCCGGAATGAAGCGCCAGTTCCCTTCTAATCAGGTTCCGGAAAACTGTCACATGGTTTTCCCAGGAGCAACGGATCCGGGTTAACGGGACCGTTCGGAGCGTTCGCCGGCGCTCCTCTGGAGCGTTCGCCGGCGCGTTGGTTGAGAAGCATCACACGAAAAACCCGCCTGTGCGGCGGGTCATCGGCGCAAATCTGCACCATAGATAAATACCTACCATAGCTGCACTCACCCTGTCAAGAAAAAATTCCTATCATGAGAGCCGCCGGTACCGCCGATGTTGGCCGTTCGGAGTCCCGCGGTTTCCCACGATGCACCGCGTAGCGATAAAAAGTCTGGCGGAGGCGTCAGCCCGTCGACGTCGAATGTGCCCAATCCCAATAGAGCTCGCGCGCCTTCTTGGCCACCGGCCCGGGTTGCAGGTTGCGGTCCTCGATACGGATGATCGGCACCACCTTGGAATGATTTCCGGTCGAAAAGATCTCGTCCGCCTCGAGGAAATCCCGCACCGACAGCGTCTTTTCCGTGGTCCTGAACCCATACTCGCCAAGCAGCGTCATCGTGCGCGAGCGCGTGATGCCGGAGAGGAAGGTGCCGTTCGGCGCCGGCGTCAGCACATGGCCGTCCTTGACCAGGAAAATGTTCGAGGTTCCGGTCTCGGCGACGTTGCCCAGCATGTCGAGCACCATCGCATTGTCGAAGCCGCGCATCTTGGCTTCAAGGATGGCACGGCCATTGTTGGGATAGAGGCAGCCGGCCTTGGCATTGGTCGGCATGGTTTCGATGGTCGGGCGCCGGAACGGCGACACGGTCACCGAGAAGCCGGTGGGCGGGATCATCGGCGATTCGTAGAGGCAGAGGCAAAAGCGGGTCGAGGCGGGATCGGCCGGCACGCCCATATAGCCGCCGTGCTCGGCCCAGTACATCGGCCTGATGTAAACCGCGGTCTTGCCGTCGAATTTCTTCAAACCATCCCAGGTCAATCCGACGATCTGTTCAGGCGTCATGTTCGGCTTGAGGCCGAGCGCGATCGCCGAGGCATTCACCCTTCCGGCATGGAGTTCCAGGTCCGGCGCCACACCCTCGAACCATCGAGCGCCGTCGAACACGCTGGTGCCAAGCCACGTTGCGTGGCTGCGCGGCCCCAGAATGGCGACATTGCCCTCATACCAATCGCCATCCACGAAAGTCCATGTCGCGGATTGCGCCGCAGCCGCCAGTGTCATCGCCTTGTCCCGCTTCAATCGACATCGTCCAGGCGCCATTGGATGACGCTTGGCGGGCGCCGTCAACCGGCATCAGCGGAGTTTTGTTGAGGCCAGCGGCAGGCATGATGCAATCAAGGCTTGCACCTTGTGGCGGCTCGCCTCAAAACTGTCGTCATGCATTATGCCGCCTATGTTTTCGACGCCTATGGCACGCTCTTCGATGTGCACGCCGCGGTGCGCCGGCATGCCGACGAGATCGGCCCGGACGGTCAGCTCCTGTCCGAGATCTGGCGCGCCAAGCAGCTCGAATATTCCTGGGTGCGCACGCTGATGGGCGCCTATGCCGATTTCTGGCAATTGACCGAGCAAGCGCTCGATTTCGCCTTGCGCAAGGTTCCCTCGGCCGATCCCGGCATCAAGGCGAAATTGCTGGACGCCTATTGGCGGTTGGACTGCTATCCGGAAGTGCCGGCCGTTCTCAAGGCGCTCAAGGCTTCGGGTGCAAGACTGGCGATCCTGTCCAACGGCTCGCCGGAAATGCTCGAGGCGGCGGTGAAATCCGCCGCGCTCGACCATGTTCTGGACGACGTCTATTCCGTCGATGCCGTGCGGCGCTTCAAGACCGATCCCGCGGTCTACGACATGGTCGCCACCGGCTGGCGGCTCTATCCCGGCGCGGTTTCCTTTCAGTCCTCCAATCGCTGGGACATTGCCGGGGCGACCAAATTCGGCTTCCGCACAGTCTGGATCAACCGATCCGACCAGCCGGAGGAATACCGGGATTTTCCACCGGCCCTGATCCTGCCGTCGCTCGAAGCGCTGGTGTCCGGCGCCTAATGCACGTCGCCCAAAAAGTGGCCTCGGGTTTGGACGCGACGTGCTTCAGGTCGCCACCCTGTGTCCCCGGCGCCACAGTGACGATGCTGTCACAGCTTCGCCTTTCTTTGTCCACGTTCGGGCCAGAATCGGAACCGCCTATCGCGCCGGCTGTTGGTCAGACATCCACGCAGCAGGTGGTGCATTCACGCTTTGTTGCTATTTGAGTTCTAAAGAAGGCAACCATGTCCATAACCGAAATCGAATCCTATCGCCTGAGCCGTCGCGGCTTCCTCAACGCCGCTGCATTGGGCGCCGCCTCGATCGCGGTTTCCGCATGCGCCACCACCGGGCCGGGACCGGTCGAGCCGCCGCCGCCGGCCTATGTCGAGCCGCCGCTTGCCGACTATGCAGCCATGTACGCGGCCGTCAGCGATGGCGGCTTCGATCTGCCGGCCATCCCGGTCGACAGGATCGACCCGCAGTTCCTGCGTCAGATCGTTCCTGATCCGACCGGGCAGAAACCGGGAACCATCGTCGTCGATACAACCGGCCATTTCCTTTATCTGGTCCGTCCGGGCGGCCAGGCGATCCGCTACGGCGTCGGTCTCGGCCGTGCCGGCTTCGAATGGTCGGGCGACGCCGTCGTCCAATGGAAGCAGAAATGGCCGAAGTGGACGCCGCCGGATGACATGATCGCCCGCCAGCCGGAACTGAGGCAATACAGCGCCGACAATGGCGGCATGCCCGGAGGGCTGAAGAACCCGCTTGGCGCGCGCGCGCTCTATCTCTTCCAGGGCAATGTGGACACGCTATACCGCCTGCACGGTTCGCCGGAATGGCGTTCGATCGGCAAGTCGGTCTCGTCCGGCTGCGTGCGCCTGATGAACCAGGACATCATCGATCTCTATGATCGCGTGCCTACGAAGAGCCCGGTCATCGTGACCAGCGACGCCAGCCAGCCGATGGTGGCCGCGGCGACGGCCAACCACAAGGCCATTCCGATCGACGCCGGTGTACCGGACGGATCGGTGCTGCTTGGCCCGGTGAAGGCGATCACCGACTCGATCTTCTGATCTCGAACAGAACGCTGCACGACCCGGAAATCGGATTCGATTTTCGGGTCGTGCACAAAATCAAATTGCTATGGCGTCCTTTGCACACCAAAGGGCGCTGGCCTGGAGCGGCGATCGCGCCGCTCTGCTTTGGTCGACGCTCAGCGTCCTCGCGACAGGCTGCCCAAAATCCCGCGCACGATCGCCCGGCCCACCGACGAGCCGACGGAGCGAACCACCGACTTGATCGCCGCCTCGGCTACCGTCTGGCGATTGGACGGACGCGGTCCGGGGGCGCGACGGCCGCCTGATGGCGGCGCGGGATCGTCATTGCCAAAGCCTGGAATGGTCCAGCGTGAACCGCCGCTGCCTGCCTGCTGCGCCTGTTGTTCGGCGTCCTGCGCCTCCTTGGCTTTCTTCTGCAGCATCTCGAATGCGGATTCGCGGTCGATGACCTGGTCGTACTGGCCGGCGACCGGGCTCTCCGCGATCAGCTGGCGGCGCTCGTCGGGCGTGATCGGGCCAAGGCGCGACGATGGCGGGCGGATCAGCGTTCGCTGCACCATGGACGGGACGCCCTTGGCTTCCAGCGTCGAGACCAGCGCCTCGCCAGTGGCGAGCTGGGTAATGGCGGTCATGCAGTCGAAATCGGGATTCGGCCGGAACGTCTCGGCCGCCGTCCTCACCGCCTGCTGCTCACGCGGCGTATAGGCGCGCAGCGCGTGCTGTACGCGGTTGCCGAGCTGAGCCAGGACCTTTTCAGGAATATCCAAAGGGTTCTGCGTGACGAAATAGACGCCGACGCCTTTCGAGCGGATCAGGCGGACCACTTGTTCGACGCGATCGATCAGCACCTTGGGCGCTTCGTCGAAAAGCAGGTGCGCTTCGTCGAAGAAGAACACCAGCTTCGGCTTGTCGGGGTCGCCGACTTCCGGCAGCACCTCGAACAGTTCCGACATCAGCCACAACAGGAAGGTCGCGTATAGCCGCGGGTTCATCATCAGCTTGTCGGCGGCAAGCACACTGATGGCGCCGCGCCCGTCGCGGGTGGTGCGCATGATGTCGGAGATCCGCAAGGCCGGCTCGCCGAAGAAATTTGCCGCACCCTGCTGCTCCAGAACCAGCAAGGTGCGCTGGATGGCGCCGACCGACGGCTTCGTGACGTTGCCGTAGCGGGCGCCGATCTCGTCGGCGCGCTCCGCGATGTTGGCGAGCAGCGCCTGCAGGTCCTTCATGTCGAGCAGCAGCAGGCCTTCCTCGTCGGCCAGACGGAAGGCGATGTTCATGATGCCTTCCTGGGCCTCGGAGAGATTCATCAGGCGCGACAAGAGCAGCGGCCCCATTTCCGAAACCGTCGCGCGGATGGGATGGCCCTGCTCGCCGAACAGATCCCAGAAGATGACAGGAAACTCCTGGAAGTCGTAAGGGTCGAGCTTGATCTGTTGGGCGCGCTTGACCAGGAAGTCCTGGGCCGTGCCCATCATGGCGATGCCTGACAAGTCGCCCTTGATATCGGCGCAGAACACCGGCACGCCGGCGTTGGAAAAACCTTCGGCCAGTATCTGCAAGGTAACTGTCTTGCCGGTGCCGGTGGCGCCGGTTACCAGGCCGTGGCGATTTCCATATTGCAGCAGCAGGTTCTCGGCACGCTGATAGCTGTCGTCCGGCTTGCGGCTGGCGCCGATAAAAATACTGGTGTCGTCAGCCATATGTCCGGTCTCCGCAAACTGATGTGTCTAAAGCCAGCCCTTGCCCGAAGGTATAGTGAGGCCGTCGCACAGCGACAATGCCAATCGTCGAAATCGGGTTTTTGGAGCTTGCGGATTTTGCCGGTGTTTGGCAATCGTTCATGGTTCGTCCTCTCGGGCCGGTGCACGCCTGGCGGATCGAATCCTGGTCTCGGAAGGCATTGCATTGCGATATCGCACCGGGGCTCGTAGACTGAAGTGCTCCAAGCTGATGCGGCCAAATGACAAAGAGGAAAACGGATGGGCGCCGGAGCCTCGACCAGGGATACCGAAGTTGAGAACGCCGACCGGCAGCGATGGCTCGGGCTGGCCGAAAAGGCGCTTGCCGGTGCATCCTTCGAGGAAAAACTGGTCTCGCACACGGATGACGCGATCCGCGTCGAACCGCTCTATGACCGATCGGTCGGGGCAGAACCGATTGTGCGCGCCAATCCCAAATCGCCATGGATCGTGAGCCAGCGCGTCGACGATCCCGACGTCGGCCGCGCCAAGGCCCAGGTGCAGGAGGATATCGAACAGGGCGCGACGGGACTGTCGCTCGTCTTCGAAGGTGCGCCGAATGCATTCGGCTATGGCCTGCCGCGGACTGCGCAGGCGCTGGAGGCGGTGCTGGATGGCGTGCCCCTCAACCGTATCCAGATCCGCATCGACGCGCACCCGTGGAGCCGCCCGATGGCCGACTGGCTGGTGGCGTTCCTGGGCAAGCGCCGCTCGGATCCGGCAAAGCTCAACCTCTCCTTCGGCATCGATCCAGCCGCGATCTTCGCCGGCACCGGCCGCTTGCGCATGTCGATCGAGGCTTTGCAGGAATCGATGCCGCAATCGCTGGCGCATTTCTTCTCGATGGGCGTTCCGGGCGTGCTGCTCGAGGCGGACGGGCGCGTTTTCCACAATGCCGGCGCCACGGAAGCGCAGGAACTCGGCACTATGCTCGCTTCGGCTGTCTCCTATCTCAGAATGTTCGAAAAGGCACGGCAGCCGCTTGTCTACGCCGCCCCTCATATCGGGTTCGCGCTCAGCGTCGATCAGGACCAATTCCTGTCAATTGCCAAGGTGCGGGCGCTGCGCAGGCTTTGGGCACGGGTGCAGGAAGCCTGCTCGATCCCGAATTCCACTGCCAGTATCCATGCCGAGACATCGTTTCGGATGATGACGGCATTGGACCCGGAAACCAATATCCTGCGCACGACGATCGGCTGCTTCGCAGCGGCCGCGGGGGGAGCCGATTCCATCTCCATTCTGCCGCATACCATCGCGCACGGCCTGCCGGCGGCCTTTGCCCGCCGCGTCGCCCGCAATGCTCAGTTGATCATGGCCCATGAAAGCCATATCGACCATGTCGCCGATCCTGCCTGCGGTTCTGGAGCGGTCGAAGCGCTGACCGGCAACCTGTGCGAAGCGGCATGGGCGGAGTTGCAGGCGATCGAGGCCGAGGGAGGTGTGTTGTCCAGCCTTCAGGATGGACATATCCAGCAGCGCGTTCGCGCAGCCTCCGCTCGACGTGACGCCGCCTTCAAGGCAGGCGAGCGGGCTATCGTCGGCACCACGCTCTATCCGCAGCAGACCGAGCGGCCGGTCGAGACGCTGGACGCGGAGCGGCGGACTGCCTTCACCGAGGGCGCCACCACATGCGAACCGCTGTTTCCGGTCCGCATCGATCAATCAGTCGGGGTTGCTCCTTGATACCGGATTTCAGCCAGATCGGCTGGGTGTCGCCGCGCCGTGCGCCCGTCGAGGTGAAGGGCCAGCGGATGACGCCCGAAGGGCTTGTCGTCAAGCATCTCTACGGTCCGGGCGACCTCAAGGGCGTGCCGCATCTCGATACATATCCGGGCCTGCCGCCCTTTGTGCGCGGCCCCTACCCGACCATGTATGTCCAGCAACCCTGGACGATCCGCCAATATGCCGGCTTCTCCACGGCCGAGGAATCCAACGCTTTCTACCGGCGCAATCTTGCAGCCGGCCAGAAAGGGCTGTCCGTTGCCTTCGATCTCGCCACGCATCGCGGCTATGACAGCGACCATCCCCGCGTTGCCGGCGATGTCGGTATGGCGGGCGTCGCCATCGATTCCATTCTCGACATGCGGCAGCTCTTCGACGGGATTCCGCTCGGCGACATGACGGTGTCGATGACGATGAACGGCGCGGTGCTGCCGATCATGGCCCTTTACATCGTCGCGGCGGAAGAACAGGGGGTCGCGCAGAAGGATCTGGCCGGCACCATTCAGAACGACATTCTGAAGGAGTTCATGGTCCGCAATACCTACATCTATCCGCCAAAACCTTCGATGCGGATCGTTTCGGACATCTTCTCCTATACGTCGAAGAACATGCCGAAGTTCAATTCGATATCCATCTCCGGCTACCACATGCAGGAGGCCGGTGCGACGGCCGACCTGGAGCTTGCCTATACGATCGCCGACGGCATCGAATATGCCCGCGCCGGCGTTGCGGCGGGCCTCGACATCGACCGCTTCGCGCCGCGCCTGTCCTTTTTCTGGGCGATCGGCATGAACTTCTTCATGGAGGTGGCCAAACTCAGGGCCGCGCGCCTGTTGTGGGCGACCCTGATGAAGAAGAACTTCGCGCCGAAGGACGAGCGCTCGCTGTCGCTGCGCACTCACTGCCAGACCTCGGGTTGGTCGCTGACGGCGCAAGACCCTTACAACAACATTATCCGCACCATGATCGAGGCGATGGCGGCGACGCAGGGCCACACCCAATCGCTCCACACCAACTCGTTCGACGAGGCGATGGCGCTGCCGACAGACCACTCGGCGCGCATCGCCCGCAATACGCAGCTCATCCTGCAGAAGGAATCCGGCACCACGCGCATCATCGATCCGTGGGGCGGCTCCGGCTATCTCGAACGGCTGACGCACGACCTGGCGGCGCGTGCGCTTACCCATATCGAGGAGGTGGAGGCCCTCGGCGGCATGGCCGCCGCGACCGAGAAGGGCATTCCAAAGCTGCGCATCGAGGAAGCGGCGGCGCGCACGCAGGCGCGCATCGATTCCGGCGAGCAGATGCTGGTCGGCGTCAACGCGCATCGCCCGGAGACCGACATCGAGGTCGACGTGCTGAAGATCGACAATGCCGAGGTCAGGGCCCGGCAATTGTCGAAGTTGCAGCGGCTGAAGGGCACGCGCGATGTCGCCGCCGTCGAAGACGCGCTCAATGCGCTGACCCGTGCCGCGCAGGGCAATGAGAACCTGCTGGAGTTCGCCATTCGCGCCGCGCGCGCCAATGCCACGGTCGGCGAAATCTCGTTGGCGTTGGAAAAAACCTTTGGCCGCCACGTCGCGACGGTGCAGACCATTTCCGGTGTCTACCGCAAGACGCTTGGCGACAACCCCGTGGTCGACGGGTTGAAGGACAAGCTTGACGTCTTCGAGAAGAAATTCAGCGGCAAGCCACGCATCCTCGTCGCCAAGATGGGACAGGATGGTCATGACCGTGGGCAGAAAGTCATCGCCACGGCCTTCGCCGATCTTGGCTTCGACGTCACCGTCGGTGCGATGTTCCAGACACCGGAGGAGATCGCAAGGCTGGCGGTCGAGCATGACGTTCATATCGTTGGCGCCTCGTCGCTGGCGGCGGGGCATCTGACGCTGATCCCCGAGTTGCGCGATGCGCTGAAAAAGCTGGGCCGCGGCGACATGCTGATCGTCGCCGGCGGCGTCATCCCGCCACAGGACTACCAAGCGGTGCGAGAAGCCGGCGCGGCGGAAATCTTCCCGCCGGGCACAGTCATTCCAGAAGCAGCGGATCGGCTTATGGAGCGGCTGCTGGCGGGCTGATAGCCTTGTTATAATTTCTGTTGCAACAGCGCGCCTCGGGCGTTATAATAGGTGTTGCAACAGGATAATTCGTCATGAACACGACCATTCGCAAGATCGGCAATTCCGAAGGTGTGATCCTGCCGAAGGAAATTCTCGACCGTATGAACATGAAGACAGGTGATCAGCTCCAGATCGTCGAAACGGACAAGGGTATTGCCCTTGAGCCGGTCGACGATAGCTTCGAGCGCCAGATGGAAGCCGCTCGCAAGGTCATGGACAAGTACAAGGTCGCACTTCAGAAACTCGCGGAATGACCTGGGAGTTTCTGTCACGTCGCGCGGTCGAAGCGATGCATGCCGAGCAATTGCGCAGGCACGGCGGGGCGCAGGGTCTAAGAGATGAAAATGCTCTTGAATCGGCGCTCGCCCGGGCCGAGAACAAGGCCAACTATGGAGACCCTTCGGTTGAAGATCTCGCAGCCGCCTATGTCTTCGGCATTGCGAGGAACCATGCCTTTGTCGACGGCAACAAACGGACTGCCATCGTGGCCGCCGGCGCATTTTTGATCGTAAACGGCCACGTCCTGACAGCCGATAACGGGACGCTTTACGAATTCACCATGGCCGTAGCTTCAGGTGATATCGATGAAGCCGGAGCCGCGGCTTTCTTCCGCGACCATGTCGCCAAGCTTGAAGACTAATTGTCGGAGAGCTTGACGATTTCCCATTCCTTGCCGTTGACCACGGCAATTTCGCCGACCTTCTTGCCGAACAGGGCGACCGCCATGGGCGACACGTGCGAAATCGTGCCTTTGGCCGGATCGGCTTCGTCCTCGCCGACGATTTTCCAGTGCACTTTCCTGCCGTCGTCGCCCTCGAGCGTGACGCCCATGCCGAAGCGTACCAAGTCGCTGCCCGGCCCCGGCACGGAAAGCTCCGCGTTTTCCCGCCGCGCGGTCCAGTAGCGGAGGTCGCGCGAAACGACCGCTATGCGCTCGCGGTCGCTCCGCCTCTCGGCCTTTGCCAGTATGTCGCGCAGATCGGCCAGGTTGTCCTCGATCATCGCCAGGCCGCGCTCCGTCACCAGATTGCGATGGTGGCTGATCGGCCGCTCGCCGACGCCGGCGATGGCGTTTTCGCTGTCTTCCTCGCGAGTGAAAGCTCTGCTCATCCCATGAACTTAGGCGCCTAAAGGCTACTCCACAAGCCATTGTCGTTGCCTCCAGGGCGAAGCACAGCGTCTGGCACGATTCCTGCGAAGCCAACATTGAACACCAGGACCTGTGCCGATGTTGAACAGACGAACGCTGCTGACGCAGACCGCCGGCTTTGCCGTAATGGGCCTCTCTCTTGGCAGGGCGGCGGCCGCCAGCCTGACCGGCATCGAGAAAGCCTCGATGCGTGGTTCGATCAACGCCACCGAACTTGGCGTCCAACCCGGCACCTTCGACGATCAGAGCAAGGCCTTCGCCAGGCTGCTGCGTGACGCGAGCGGCCGCGACATGCCAGTGTTCCTGCCGCCGGGCACCTATGTGGTGTCAAACCTCTCGCTGCCCAGCCGTGTGCGGCTTTCCGGCGTGCCGGGCGCGACGCGGATCGTCTATGGCGGCGATGGCCACCTCTTGATGGCCGAACAGGCCGAGCATATCGAACTCAACGGACTGGTCTTCGATGGCGCGAACCGCTCGATAGGCGACTACGCGCAAGGGCTGCTCGACCTGCGCCGCGTCGCGCACCTGGCGATAGACAATTGCCAGATAACCGGCAGCGGCAAGAACGGACTGGCGCTGGAACATGCGGCGGGTCGCGTCGAGCGTTCGGAAATATCGGGGGCCGCCGATGCCGGCATCTATTCGGTCGAGGCCGGCGGACTGACGATATCAGGCAATACCGTCTCCGATTGCGCCAATGGCGGCATCCTCGTGCACCGCTGGCAGGCGGCGGAAGACGGCACCATGGTCACCGACAACCGCGTCCAGCGCATTACGGCGCGCAGTGGCGGAACCGGCCAGAACGGCAATGGCATCAATGCTTTCCGGGCCGGGAATGTCGTCATTTCGGGCAACATCGTCGAGGATTGCGCCTTCTCCGCCATCCGCGCCAACAGTGCCAGCAATCTCCAGATTTCAGGCAATACCTGCTCGCGTTCGGGGGAGACCGCAGTCTATTCCGAATTCTCGTTCGAGGGCGCGATCATCAGCAGCAACATCGTCGATGGCGCCGCCAACGGCATCTCGATCGTCAACTTCAACGAAGGCGGCCGCATGGGTGTCTGCTCCGGCAACATCGTGCGCAATCTGTCGACCAGCGGCCCCTACCCCGCAGATTCGCCCGGATTTGGCGTTGGCATCGGCGTCGAGGCCGACACGACCGTCTCCAACAACGTCATCGAGAACGCGCCACTCTACGGCATGTCGATCGGCTGGGGGCCTTATTTGCGCAACGTCGTGGCCACCGGGAACATCATCCGCAAGGCTGGAACGGGCATTGTCGTGTCCGTGGTCGAGGGCGCCGGCACGGCGGTCATATCGGACAATGTCATCGACGGCGCACTGAACGGCGCCATTGTCGGCCATCGCTGGGCCGAGCCGGCAACCGGTGACCTGACGTCATCGGACGATACCGGCTTTGCGCATCTGAGCGTCGAGCGCAATCACGTCAGTTGAGTGCCGACTTTCAATTCAAGGCTGCGGTCGGCCTGAGGCCTCCGACCTTGGCGCCGATCCGGCTTGCGATCGGTGCGTTTGCCAGTTCGAGCAGCTTCGCCGCCAAGGCCTGGTCCGCGCGCAACAGCTTGGCTAGGACAGCGGCAACGATGGCTTCGCCGGCGCGGCCGGCGCCATCGTCGCATTTGAGCGCGATGCCGAGGCCAAGTTCCGGAATTGCGGCACAGTGGACGCCCTCGGCGCCGCCCTTGACAAAAATCCGCCCAGGCGCGGCTTCCATCAAAGCGACGTCGGCGCGGCCGGTGCCGGCGACAAAGAACGGCTCGGCCATGCAGGCCGCCAGCAGACGCTTCGCGGCCTTGGCCCTCTCCGGGCCGAAGCCTCGTGCCGTGGCCATGCGGGCAAAGCCGAGTGCAAAGCTCTTCAGCGGCACCGCATAGGTCGGGATCGAACAGCCATCGGTCGCCCGCTCGTCGGGGCCATGAATGGCACCGGTTACCGCCTGCATCGCGTCGCGCACCATGTCCTGCAAGGCGTGATCCGCCTTGACATAGCCGCGATGCGCAATGCCGGAATGAACGCAGGTGCAGAGGAAACCGGAATGTTTGCCGGAGCAATTGTTGTGCAGCGCGTTCGGCAACTCGCCGGCGCGGGCGAGTGCGATCTCCGCGCCATGGTTGGACGGCCAATGCGCGCCGCATTCGAGCGCCGACCCGTCCAGCCCGGCCCTGGCCAGCATGGATCGCGCCAGTTCAACATGCGCCGGCTCGCCCGAATGGGATGCGCAGGCGAGCGCCAGTTCGCGGTTTCCGAAGCCATACGCATCGGCCGCGCCGCTTTCGACCAGCGGCAGCGCCTGGATCGCCTTGACGGCGGAGCGCGGAAACACCGGCTTCGAGGTATCGCCGATCTCCCAGACCGACTTGCCGTCGGCATCGAAGACCGCGACGGCACCACGGTGTGCGCTCTCGACGATCGCGCCGCGCAGAACCTCGATCAGTACCGGATCTGTCATGTCACCTCCCGATGGCGCACGATCTCGAAAATCGGAACCGACTTTGGAGAGCGTGCGCCGAATCAAAGCGTTACAACGTCCTTTGCGTCCGCTAAAAGGCGCGCTGCGCGGTAATTCGGGCGGTTTATCTGATCCGGTCGAGAATGGAAACGTAGTTGGCGACCGCCGCGCCACCCATGTTGAAGATGCCGCCGAGTTTCGCGCCCGGTATCTGGATGCCGCCGGCTTCGCCGACAAGCTGCATGGCGGTCAGGACATGCATCGACACTCCGGTGGCACCGATCGGATGGCCCTTGGCCTTCAGGCCGCCGGAGGGATTGACCGGCAGGCGGCCATCCTTGGCCGTCGTGCCGTCCAGGGCCAGTTTTGCGCCCTCACCCGGCTTTGCCAGGCCCATCGCCTCATATTCGATCAGTTCGGCGATGGTGAAGCAGTCATGCGTCTCGACGAAGGAGAGATCGTCGAGGGTCACGCCGGCGTTCTTCAGCGCGCGAGCCCAGGCCTGTTCGCAGCCCTCGAACGACAGGATGTCGCGTTTCGACATCGGCAGGAAATCCTGCACATGCTCGTTGGCGCGGAAAGCGACGGCGCGGCGCATTTTCAAGGCGGTCGCCGTGTCGGCAAGGACAAGGGCGGCGGCACCGTCGGAGACTAGCGAGCAGTCCGTACGCTTCAACGGGCCGGCAACGAAGGGGTTCTTTTCGCTCTCCTGACGGCAGAATTCATAGCCGAAATCCTTGCGCATCTGCGCATAGGGATTGTCGACGCCGTTCTTGTGGTTCTTGGCGGCGATCATGGCCAGCGCATCGGACTGGTCGCCGTAGCGCTGGAAATAAGCCTGCGCGATCTTGCCGAAAACGCCGGCGAAGCCCGCCGGCGTCTCGCCGTCCTCAGGCAGATAGGAAGCCTTGAGCAGGTTCTTGCCGATCTCGGGACCAGGCGTCGTCGTCATCTGCTCGGCGCCGACCACCAGCACGATGCGGGCGGCGTTTGCATCGATGGCGCGGATGCCTTGCCTGACCGCCGCCGACCCGGTGGCGCAAGCGTTCTCGACGCGCGTCGCCGGCTTGAAGCGGAGCCGGTCGTCTGCCTGAAGAACCAGGCTGGCGGTGAAGTCCTGGGCGGAAAAACCGGCGTTGAAATGGCCAAGCACGATCTCGTCGACCTCGTCAGGACCGACGCCGGCATGATCGAGCGCGTCCGTAGCGACCTTGACGATCAGACTCTCAAGCGTCTCACCTTCGAGCTTGCCGAAGCGCGAATGCGCCCAGCCAACGATGCATGCGGTCATGGCGGTCTCCATGCTTGGCGCCTGCCTAGTAAGTGGCTCACGGCGCATCTCGCCTTTATTGTTCAAATATAAACAATTCGACCCGCCTCGAAAAGGGCCGGAATCAGACAATCGCTTGGTGCAGGTTGCAATCGGGTCGATTCTTTGTTGATTGACCCGTCAATAAAAAATAAACTCGATGCAAACGCCGGGAACAGCATGCCGAAAGTCGGAATGGAGCCAATGCGCCGCAAGGCGCTCATCAACGCGACGATCTCGGCGATCGGCGAGCGCGGTTCGCTCGACGTAACCATGTCCGAAATCGCCGGACGCGCCGGAGTGTCGTCGGCCCTAGCCCATCATTATTTCGGCGCCAAGGACGAGTTGCTGCTGGCGACGATGCGGCACATCCTGGCCGAACTGACCGCCGACACGTTGCGCGCCCTTCAGGCCGCCGGCACGCCACGCGAACGCGTCTCGGCGGTCGTGGCCGTCAACTTCTCGGACATCCAGTTCCGGCCGCAGACCATCGCCGCCTGGCTCGCCTTCTATGTCGAGGCGCAGAAATCGTCCTCGCTGCGCCGATTGCTCAGGGTCTATGCGCGGCGGCTGCATTCGAACCTGATGAGCGGGTTGACCGGGATCCTGCCCAGAGCCGAAGCCGACCGCGTCGCCGAAGCGACGGCGGCGATGATAGATGGGCTCTATATCAGGCGTGCATTGAAGGACGGCGTGCCTGACGCCGCGACCGCGATCGCGCTGGTCGAGGACTATCTCGAAACCAAACTCGGCGAGCGGTGCAGGCAGTGACAACGAAGCGGCCCAATTTCCTGATCGTCATGGTCGACCAGCTCAACGGGACCTTGTTCCCGGACGGGCCGGCAGCCTTCCTGCATGCTCCGCATCTGAAAGCGCTGGCGGCGCGCTCGGCACGATTTGCCAACAACTACACGGCCTCGCCGCTCTGCGCGCCGGGCCGCGCCTCGTTCATGAGCGGCCAATTGCCGTCGCGTACCGAAGTCTATGACAACGCCGCCGAGTTCGCTTCGTCGATCCCGACCTTTGCCCATCATCTGCGCTCCGACGGCTATCACACCTGCCTGTCTGGCAAGATGCACTTCGTCGGCCCGGACCAATTGCACGGCTTCGAGGAGCGACTGACCACCGATATCTATCCGGCCGATTTCGGCTGGACGCCGGATTATCGCAAACCCGGCGAGCGCATCGACTGGTGGTATCACAATCTCGGCTCGGTCACCGGCGCGGGTGTGGCGGAAATTACCAACCAGATGGAGTATGACGACGAGGTCGCCTTCCACGCGGTGCAGAAACTCTATGATTTCGCCCGCGTTTCCGACGAGACCGCGCATCGACCCTGGTGCCTGACCGTCTCTTTCACCCATCCGCACGATCCCTATGTGGCGCGGCGCCAGTATTGGGATCTCTACGAGGACTGCCCCGCGCTCGAACCCGAAGTGGGCTTCATCCCTTACGACAAGCAGGATCCGCATTCGCAGCGGCTCTACAGGGCGTCCGACTACGACAGTTTCGACATCACGGCGGAGCAGGTCCGCCGCTCGCGGCGCGGCTACTTCGCCAACATTTCCTATCTCGACGATAAGGTCGGCGAATTGTTGTCGGTGCTGGAACGCACGAGGATGCTCGACGACACGATCATCCTGTTCTGCTCGGATCACGGCGATATGCTCGGCGAGCGGGGACTGTGGTTCAAGATGTGCTTCTTCGAAGGCTCGGCGCGGGTCCCGCTGATGATCGCCGGAAAGGGCGTGCCGGCCGGCCTGATCGAGGCGCCTGTTTCCAATCTCGACGTGACGCCGACGCTGTGCGATCTCGCCGGCATCGACATGAGCGCGATCGCGCCCTGGACCGATGGCCAGTCGCTGCTGCCGCTATTGGATGGCAAGCAGCGCACCGCGCCCGTGCTGATGGAATATGCCGCCGAAGGCTCGAATGCGCCGTTGGTGGCGATCCGCGACGGCCGCTACAAATTCATCCACTGCGAGATCGATCCGCCGCAACTCTACGATATCGAATCCGACCCCCACGAGCTGTGCAACCTGGCCACCGATCCGGCGCATGCCGATCTGGTGGCGGCTTTCACGGAAAAGGTCCGCACGCGCTGGGACATGGCGGCTTTCGACGCTGCCGTGCGGGCCAGCCAGGCGCGGCGCTGGGTGGTCTATCCAGCGCTGCGCAACGGCACGCACTACCCCTGGGAGTTCCAGCCGCTGCAAAAGGCCTCGGAGCGCTACATGCGCAATCACATGGATCTCAACGTGCTCGAAGAGCAGAAACGTTTCCCGCGAGGCGAATGATGGCAGACCTTCTCGTCCCGTCCCTCGACCATCTCAGGCAGGCCTATGCCGTCACCTCCCGGGCGACGCAGATCACGCCGCTGCTGGAATCGACGGCACTCGCGCGTGAGACCGGTGCGGCCCGAATCTTCATCAAGCCGGAATCTTTGCAATGGGCGGGCTCGTTCAAGGTGCGCGGCGCTTACTGGCGTTTGAAGCAGCTTTCGGCTGACGAGGCCAGGGAAGGCGTCGTCGCCTATTCATCCGGCAATTTCGCGCAAGGGCTGGCCGCCGCCGGCCAGGCGCTCGGCATTCCCGTGACCATCGTCATGCCGATCGATGCGCCGGCCGCCAAGCGCGACGCCACGGCGGGCTACGGAGCCCGCGTCGTGCTGACCGACCACGGCGAGCGTGCGCGTGAGGAAGTCGCGGCCGCCAAGGCGCGCGAGATCGCCGAAACGGAAGGGCTGGCGCTGCTGCATCCCTTCGACGATCCGGAAATCGTCGCCGGCCAGGCCGGTGCCGGGCTGGAAGCGCTCGACCAGCTCGCGGCCAAGGAGGCCAGCGCCGACCTGTTGTTCTGTTCGGTCGGTGGCGGTGGATTGATCGGCGGCGTTTCGCTCGCCTTCCACTACCTGTCTCCCGCTACCGAGATTATCGGCGTCGAGCCGAAAGGTTTCAACGGCATGGGCTCGTCGCTGGCGCGTGGCAGTATCGAGACGATGCCGATCGGCCCAAAATCGATCTGCGACGGACTGATGTCGCGCCGGCCGGGCGATGCACCCTTCGCTGCGGTCAAAACCGCCGGCGTTCGCGGCATCACCGTCGACGATCAATCGGTGCGGCGCGCCATGCGGATCGCTTTCGAGCGCATGAAGCTGGTGCTCGAGCCGTCAGGCGCCGCGTCCCTTGCGGCACTGCTCGGCGGCAAGGTGGATGTGAAGGGCAAGACCGTCCTTGTGGTGGCAACCGGCGGCAATGTCTCGCTCGCCGATTTCATCACGCATATGAACGATGGGCGCATATGAACCATGCTTGAAGCGGATTTCGTCATCATCGGCTCCGGTTCGGCCGGCTCGGCCATGGCCTATCGGCTGTCGGAGGACGGCAAGCATTCGGTCATCGTCATCGAATTCGGCGGGTCGGACATCGGGCCGCTGATCCAGATGCCTTCAGCGCTATCGATCCCGCTCAACATGAGCCTCTACGACTGGGGCTTTGCCAGCGAGCCGGAGCCACATCTCGGCGGCCGCGTGCTGGCGACACCGCGCGGCAAGGTCATCGGCGGCTCGTCCTCGATCAACGGCATGGTCTATGTGCGCGGCCATGCCCGCGACTTCGACCACTGGGTCGAACAGGGCGCGGCCGGTTGGGGCTTTGCCGACGTGCTCCCCTATTTCAAGCGCATGGAAGACGCGAACGGCGGCGAAGATGGCTGGCGCGGTCACGGTGGCCCGCTGCACGTGCAGCGCGGCTCGCGGCGCAATCCGCTCTACGGTGCGTTCGTCGAGGCCGGCCGCCAGGCCGGGTTCGAACTGACCGACGACTACAATGGCGCCAAGCAAGAAGGCTTCGGGCCGATGGAGCAGACCATAAGCGGCGGCCGGCGCTGGTCGGCTGCATCAGCCTATCTGAAGCCGGCCCTCGGGCGCAAAAACGTCAATCTGGTCAAAGGCTTTGCGCGGCGCGTGATCATCGAGAATCAACGCGCCGTCGGCGTCGAGATCGAGGCTCACAAACAGATTCAAGTCGTTAAGGCGCGACGCGAGGTGATCGTCGCCGCGTCGTCGATCAATTCACCCAAGATCCTGATGCTGTCCGGCATCGGCCCGGCCGAGCATTTGCGCGAAAATGGCATCCCTGTCGTGGCCGACCGGCCCGGCGTCGGCCGCAATTTGCAGGACCACATGGAGCTCTATATCCAGCAGGAATCATTGCTGCCGATCACGCTCAATTCGGTGCTGAACCCGTTCTCGAAAGCGCTGATCGGCGCGCAATGGCTGTTCTTCAAGTCCGGTCTCGGCGCCACCAATCACTTCGAGGCGGCGGCCTTCGTGCGCTCGCGCGCCGGCGTCGACTATCCGGACATTCAGTACCATTTCATTCCGGCGGCGGTTCGCTATGACGGCAAGGCGGCGGCGAAGTTGCATGGCTTCCAGGCGCATGTCGGACCGATGCGATCGAAGTCGCGCGGCTCGGTGACGCTGCGCTCGCCGGACCCGAAATCGAAGCCGGTGATCCGCTTCAACTACATGTCGCATCCCGACGACTGGACGGAGTTCCGCCACTGCATAAGGCTGACCCGCGAAATCTTCGGCCAGCCGGCATTCGACGCCTATCGCGGCAAGGAAATCTCGCCGGGCAGCCATGTGCAGTCGGATGACGATCTCGACATCTTCATCAGGGATCATGCCGAGAGCGCCTACCATCCTTGCGGCACCTGCAAGATGGGCCGCGCCGACGATCTGATGAGCGTCGTCGATCCGGAGTGCCGGGTCATCGGCATTGACGGACTGCGGGTCGCCGATTCCTCGATCTTTCCGCGGGTTACCAACGGCAATCTCAACGCGCCGTCGATCATGACCGGCGAGAAGGCATCCGACCACATTCTCGGGCGCACGCCGCCGGCACCGTCCAACCAGGAACCATGGATCAATCCGCGCTGGCGGGTATCGGACAGATAGCGCATGATCGTGTCACCGCACGATCCGCATGCCGCGAAAGACAATTCGGAGACCTCCCATGCGCGCGCAGCCCACGGCATCGCACTATGTCAACGGACGCTACATCGATGATGAGCAAGGCGCGCCGCTGCCGGTCATCTATCCCGCAACCGGCGAGACCATCGCCATGCTGCGCTCGGCGACGCCGAACGTTCTGGAGCTCGCCATCGAGGCGGCACGTGCCGCGCAGCCGCCCTGGGCGCGGCTGAAGCCGGTGGAGCGCGGACGCATCCTGCGCCGCGCCGCCGACATTTTGCGCGCCCGCAACGCCGACCTTGCGCGGATCGAGACACTCGACACCGGCAAGGCAATCCAAGAGACGTTGGTCGCGGACGCACCTTCGGCCGCCGACTGCCTCGAATATTTCGGCGGCGCGGTCGCCACCTACAATGGCGAGGCTGTCGATCTGGGTGGCCCCTTCGCCTACACCAGGCGCGAAGCGCTCGGCGTGTGTGTCGGCATCGGCGCCTGGAACTACCCCATCCAGATCGCCGGCTGGAAATCGGCACCGGCGCTCGCCATGGGCAACGCCATGGTGTTCAAGCCGTCGGAAAACACGCCGCTTTCGGCGCTCGCGCTGGCCGAGATCTACAGCGAAGCCGGGTTGCCCGACGGGCTGTTCAACGTCGTGCAGGGTTACGGCGATGTCGGCGCCGGGCTTGTCGGCCACGACGTCGTCGCCAAGGTCTCGGTGACCGGCTCGGTGCCGACCGGCCGAAAGGTGCTGTCGCTTGCCGGCTCGAAGATGAAGCATGCGACGATGGAGCTTGGCGGCAAGTCGCCGCTGATCGTCTTCGACGATGCCGACATCGAGAACGCCATCGGCGGCGCCATGCTCGGCAATTTCTATTCGACCGGCCAGATCTGTTCCAACGGCACGCGCGTTTTCGTGCAGAGCGGCATCCACGATCGCTTCGTCGACCGTCTGATAGAGCGGACGAAGAAAATCCGCATCGGCGATCCGCTCGACCCCGAGACCCAGATGGGACCGCTGGTCTCGAAAGCGCAGCACGACAAGGTGATCGGCTATATCGAGATCGGCAAGCAGGACGGGGCGACGCTGGCCTGCGGCGGCAACATGCCTTCGCTGCAGGGCTTTGACGGTGGCTTCTTCGTCGAGCCGACGGTGTTCACCGGCGTCACCGACACGATGCGCATTGCCCGCGAGGAAATTTTCGGACCGGTGATGAGCGTGTTGAAGTTCGACGGCGAGGACGAGGTGATCGACCGCGCCAACGATACCGAATTCGGTCTTGCCGCAGGCGTCTTCACCCGCGACCTGCCGCGCGCCCACCGCGTCATCGCCGAATTGCAGGCCGGCACGTGCTGGATCAATGCCTACAACCTGACGCCGGTGGAAATCCCCTTCGGCGGCTTCAAGCAGTCCGGCATCGGCCGGGAGAATTCGCTGGCCGCACTGGCACTCTATTCGCAGTTGAAGTCGGTGTATGTCGAGACGGGGGATGTGGCGAGCCCGTATTGAGTGGCCGGCGCGAAGCACCCCCCTCTGCCCTGCCGGGCATCTCCCCCTCAAGGGGGGAGATCGGCTACTTTGGCGCCAACCCCTCTTTGCAACGTTGAAAATTAGCGAAAGCGTTGAAGCGCGTAATCTCCCCCCTTGAGGGGGAGATGCCCGGCAGGGCAGAGGGGGGCCTGACGGAGTGCAACGGCTCTCAAGTCGCCTTCTCCGCCGTCCCATCTAGATACTGGGTCAGCGCGCAGACCAGATGATAGAAGATGCTGGCCGGCACGTCTGATGCCAGCGAGCGGCCGCGTTCGTCGATGCGGTCGATCCACAAGCCGAGCGGCGCCGGGTCGATGTGCCAGCGGAACAACCGGCCGACACGCGCCTCGATCTCCGGCTTCAGATCGGGACCGCCCGATCCATCGAGCGCGATCGCGGCCTTGATTGCCTCGGCCTGCGGCCAGCTGCGCGAGACGCGATCCAGCGGCAGGCCTTGCCGCGAGACGGCGCCATAAGCGAGACCAGTGGCACGATTCAGGCCATTGGCGATGGCCGAGGCATAGAGCTTCCTGGCGAAGCCGCTCAATTCGGCCTGGCCGCTGCGCCGAGCGAAATCGACCAGCAGCGAGGCCCATTCGAAGTGGTGGCCGGGCTCTGTCCACGTACCTTTCTCACCTGCGGAGGGTTTCCATTCGGCATCGAAATATTCGCCGAGCGTCCAGCTTTCCGGATCGAAGAAATGACTGCGGAAGAGGTCGATAATGCGCGCCGCGCGCCGCAAATGGGCGCGCTCGCCTGTCGCCTGATGCCAGGCCAGAAAGGCCTCGAGCAGATGCATATGCGGGTTGGAGCGCCGCTCGCCCTCGCCGTCCGATGTCTCCAGGAAGCCGGTCATGCGACGATCCTCGAGATGCGCATCGAGAAAGGCGAAGGTCTCTTCGCCGAGCCGCAAGGCGTCTGGGTTGCCGGACATGTGCGCATGCGCCAGCGCCAGGAGCACGCAGGAATGGTCATAGGCGTCTTCGGTGGCGTCGACGACAGAGCCGTCGACATTCAGCGTGCGCACCCAGCCGCCCTTGCCGGTGCGGCCCTTCCCGGCCATGAACCCGATACCGTGGCTGATCAGCCGATCGGCCGGACCGTTCCAGCCGCGCGCCTTGGCGACGGCGAAAGCATAGACCTGCCTGGCCTGGGTGCGCATGCGTTTGGGCTTCATCAGCGGCGAGGCGTCGAGGCCAAGCGCTTCGTGGAACCCGCCATGGCGGTCGTCGACGCCTGAAGTCGACCATAGCGGCAAGGTTTCCTGGAACAGCCAGTGATGCACGCGCCGCCGCCAGGCGCCGCTTTCGATGACGCGATCATGCGCCGGTGTGAACCTGGCCTCCAGCCGACCCGACTTTTCGAGTTGTTCGACGATCTTCTTGACGTGCTGGCTGTGGCTGACCGGGGCGACGAAAGTGGCGTCCGATGTCGAGACGATGGCGACGTCCTTCATGCCGATCGCCGACAGCAAGCGGCCGTCGCCACGGATATAGGAATTCTCGCAATCGATGGCGACGACATCGCCGACGATGACATTGCCCTTGCTGTCGGACGGACCGACATCGAGCAGCGACTGCCAGGAGCCGAGGTCGTTCCAGCGGAAGCCGGCCGGCACCATGGCGATATGCTCCGCCCGCTCCATGATGGCGTAGTCGATCG
This sequence comes from Mesorhizobium sp. M0152, assembly GCF_040322415.1. Classification (NCBI taxonomy): domain Bacteria; kingdom Pseudomonadati; phylum Pseudomonadota; class Alphaproteobacteria; order Hyphomicrobiales; family Phyllobacteriaceae; genus Mesorhizobium; species Mesorhizobium sp. M0152. The sequence continues at coordinate 237,607 of NZ_JAMYTH010000002.1, read as the reverse complement.
AGGTAGAGGGAATGGCGGTGTAGAGCTCAATCGGCATGTAGAGGCCGGAAAGATCCGATGTCGCTGCCAAATAGGCGGTTTCGGTCGTCTGCCATATCTTCGGTTCGAAAGCCGCGAAGGCATCGCGCATGGCGCTGGCCCGAAACAGGAAGATGCCGGTGTTCCAATAGAAGTTTCCGGCCTTGAGATAGCCCCGCGCCGTCGCAAGGTCCGGCTTTTCGACGAAACGCGAGACGTCGAAGACACCGGCCCTGTCGGCCGCGACCTCGATATAGCCGTAGCCGGTCTCGGGCTGGGCGGGCTTGATGCCGAACACCACCAACCTGCCGGCGCGCGCCGCCTCGGCACCCGCCTCGACGCTCCGCCAGAATTGGCTCGACGTCGATATCTCGTGATCGGACGGCACCACCAGCACCAGGCTGTCGCCGAACTCCGACAGAGTGCGTAGCGTCGCCAGCGCGACGGCGGCGGCGGTGTTGCGTCCGGTCGGCTCGAACAGCGGACCACCGCCGGCGAGATCGAGGCCAGCAAGGTCGGCATGGACCCGCTCGGCGTGGCGCTCCGAAGCGATCAGGAAGATCGGCGTTTCACCTTCCGGCCGCGCTGCCAGCCGACGCAAGGTCTTGGCCAACATCGAGCCGTCGCCGGACAGATCGTGGAACTGCTTGGGATTGTCCTCGCGCGACAGCGGCCACAGCCGCGAGCCGACGCCGCCGCTCATGACGAAACTGACGATGCGCTCGGTCATTCGACTACCATTCAAAAAATCTGGTTGTAGGCGCCCACTTCCGGGCTGCGCCGCAGCACGGCGTCGACGGCGTCGAACATCTGCCGGCGGCGGTCGGACGATACCGGGCTCTCCACCACCACGACAAGCTCGGGCTTGTTCGACGAGGCGCGCACCAGTCCCCAGGTGCCATCCTCGGCGACGACGCGCACCCCGTTGACGGTGATGAGGTCCGATATTTTCTGCCCGGCGAAAATCGCCCCTTCGCGCTTCATCGCCTGAAAATCCGACACCACGCGCTCGACCACGGCATACTTCACATCATCCCCGCAGTGCGGCGACATGGTCGGCGTGCCGAAGGTCAGCGGCAGCGCATGAAAGAGATCGGCCATCGATCTGCCCGGGTTGCGGTCCAGCATCTGACAGATGGCGATGGCCGTGACCAGGCCGTCGTCATAGCCGCGCCCGATCGGCGCATTGAAGAAGAAGTGGCCTGACTTCTCGAAGCCGGCGACCGCGCCCAGTTCGGCGACACGGCGCTTGATGTGGGAGTGGCCGGTCTTCCAGTAATCGGTGACGGCACCGTTGGCGCGCAACACTGCGTCGGTGTTGAACAGGCCGGTCGACTTGACGTCGACGACGAAGGTCGAGCCGGGATGCTGGCTGGAGATGTCGCGCGCCAGCATCACGCCAACCTTGTCGGCGAAAATCTCGTTGCCTTCATTATCGACGACGCCGCAGCGGTCGCCGTCGCCATCGAAGCCAAGACCGACATCGGCGCCGGTCTCCAGCACCTTGTCCCTGATGGCATGCAGCATCTGCATGTCTTCCGGGTTGGGGTTGTAGTGCGGAAAGGTGTGGTCGAGTTCGACATCGAGCGGAATGACCTCGCAGCCGATACGTTCCAGTGCCTGCGGCGCAAAGGCGCCGGCGGTGCCGTTGCCACAAGCGGCGACCACTTTCAGTTTTCGGGTGATGCGTTTTTCCCGAGTGAGGTCATCGAGATAGGTCGCGCGAAAATCGCGGACGAAATCATACGAGCCGCCGCCAATGAGATCGAAATCGGCGGCGAGCACGATCGCTTTCAGCGCGCTCATTTCTTCCGGACCGAAAGTCAGGGGGCGCGCCGCACCCATCTTGACGCCGGTCCAGCCATTCTCGTTGTGCGAAGCAGTGATCATCGCGACTGAAGTCATGTCGAGAGCGAATTGGGCGAAATAGGCCATCGGCGACAGAGCGAGGCCGATATCCGTTACCCGCGCGCCGGCTGCCATCAGCCCGGACACCAGCGCCAGCTTGATCGAAAGCGAATAGGAACGGAAATCATGCCCGGTGACGATATCGGGGCCGGCGCCAAGGCGGCGGATCAACGTGCCGAGCCCCATGCCGAGTGCCTGGACGCCGACGAGATTGAGCTCCGGCGGCACCGTCGAGCCGGTATGACCGAACCACCAGCGCGCATCGTATTCGCGAAAGCCGGACGGACTGATCAGTGCGGCGGTTTCGAATTCGAAGCTGTTGGGTCGCGCCTCGCCAACGATCCTGGGGGTCAAGACTGGAAAACTCCGAGCGGCTGCATCACAGACTGTCGAGATCTTGGCTACCACACAAAGCATTTAAACCGTGTTTATTCCTGGGAAAATCCTCCCGGCGACGACATGCACGGTGAAAGCTGATGAAATGCGACAGAAGGGCTGCCATTGCCGCTTGCAGGAACGAGGTATGGCGGTTATAAGCCCGCGGTCTGGTCACGGAGTGTAGCGCAGCCTGGTAGCGCACCTCGTTCGGGACGAGGGGGTCGCAGGTTCAAATCCTGCCACTCCGACCAGAAAAAACAATGACTTAGCATTTCCCGAAAATCGCTACCTACCTGAAACCCTACCTGAAACTACCGCCAATCGGCTTTCACGACAAAGCGCGTGAAGGCTCGCTCCACCTGGAAGACCGCTTCGTCCTTGATCTCCGTCTTGCCGCGCGCTCCGTTCTCGAAGCATGACCAGAGCCATATTCCGGCCGAGGGCGGATGCTGCTCTTGTCTTATGCGTCCGACGCTCTCCTGCAAAAAACTCGCCGCATAGTCGAACGGAGCCGTCCGGCCCCCGATCACGGTTCTCCCCCAATCGAGCCAGACGCGCGCGTCACGATCAACGAGGAATTGGAAAGCCTCTTCTTTCGTCGGGAAGGTATTCAAGATCGTGCTGCCATCGACAACCTGAAAGCCTCGCTGGTAAGCCAGGCGGATCTTCAGGCGTGCGCCGGTCACTGACAGTCCCAAATCTTTTGGGCGTTGTCGGGCGCGATCTCTATCCCGTATTGGCCGTCGGCCACTGTGCGGACAGTGAATGGGACGCCCATCGCGGCGCAAGTGTCGCTGATCACGGAACCATTCTTGCGGGCCATGGTGAAATAGCCCTCCCATTGCGAGGCAACCGAGATCGGGAGCGCCATCGAGAGCGGGATCGAGACGCTGGACGGCTTGATGGTGTTGCCGGCGTCGGCCTTGTCAATGATTTTGGTGATATCGGCCGCGAAGCCTTCCGCCATCTGCCCGCGCCGAACAACCGCATCGACGGCGAGAAGCGCTAGCGCCGCACCAATCGCCAAGCCCGCCAGTTTCATATTGCTCATGTTGCCTCCGGAAATTCCATTCGGCGACGAGGTAGCGCAGGCGGGCGGAGGGCGTCAAATGCGCCCCGTACAAAAAAAGAACCCGGCGCGATGGCCGGGTCCGGAGTTGAAACAGGAGGTTGCCTGTAGAAGAGAACACTAGGAGAACATCGACTGATTTGCATAGTCGCAAAAAATTCTGTCCACAGACACAAAAGTCGGGGCGGCGGCGACCTCCCGAAGAGATCAAGCCGCCGCCCTCTTTGCAAGCGCCGGAGAGACGCTTGCTATCCTATTCCGGCCCGTCGCCGCTTATGACGTTGCCACCAATGTCGGCCGGAGCGCCGGAGCCTCCAGTCGAGCCGGAACCGACTGCTGCCGCGCCCGCCTTATCCTTGGCCGCGCGTTCGGTGCCGTTGGTCTTGTCGGCCGCCGTGGCTGATTTTTCGCTATCGCCCGACTTGACCTTGCCTTGAATGGCCGTCTTGTAGCCGTCCGATTTCGAGAAGCTATGCTCCGCCGTTTCGATGATCCACGGAATGCCGTCCACGCCCGGCCGCACGTTGCCGTAGGCGAAGCCGCCGCCCGCGCGGATGGAAGTGTCGCCGAGCGCCGTAACCGCCGTGGTGAGGCCGCCCCGGCTCAAATTCTTCGACTTGGACCTGGCGGCCTTGGTCGCTTCCTCTTCCGACGAGAACGCCTCGCGGAGGCGGTAGACCGCCGGGCTGTCCGACACGTCGCTTTCGACCTCGATCTCTTTTCGCTCCGCGTCGTCTTTGTCCTGATAGTAGCCTACCACCTTGCCGAAACTGCCTCGATCCGACATCGACACCTTGCACGTCCCCTGGACGATCTTGTCCGGCGTCAAGATGAAACCGCCGACAGCCTTTCCAGACGCCGATTTGCCGGCGCCCTTCTCCGCGAAGATCAGCTTGCCGTCCTTAACTGTGAAGAGCGCGTCGTGCCGTGCCGCCAGCCGATCTAAAACGCTCATGTCGCTTTCGTCGACCTGTCCAAACCATTTGTAGTTGTGGTCGCCCACAGCGTCGCTCACGGCCGGAGAAAGGCCATGATCGCCCGCGATCTCGGAAACGATGTCCTTGACCGTCATATCGTCCCAATGCCGGTTCTTGTGCGCCTTCAGCGTTTCGCGCATATCCGCGGCCTTGCCTTGGACATTGATCGCGTAGGGCAGGCATTCAAGCTCGACCTCGTCGACGACGAATTCGCCCATCGACTGCACGCCCGTCTCCCGATAGCCCATCGCCACAGAGATTTTCGCTCCACGGCGCGGGATTTCCGCGAACGGATGGCTGTCATCGAGCTTCAGGTCGATTGTGTCCGACCGCGTCCCTTCCTTGTCCGTGACCCGAATGGAAATCAGGCGCGAGTAGAAGACGCCGGAGACGGGCTTGCCGTCGACTGTGATCTCGATTTGAGGCGTCATGGTCTAATCCCAAAGCCGGACGATTTCGCTCTCGTCGCCAACGTCGGCGGCCGAGATCGAGGGAAGCTTGACGATGGTCCCGGCCGGGAGAACCGGGCCGAGATCGGCGAGGCCGGGATTGGCCTCTAAGACGGCTTCGGTGTAGCCGCTTTCCTCGCCGTAATAGGCGGCGCAGATCGTGTCGACCATGTCGCCCTGGATGCAAGAATAGGTCGCCATGTCAGAGCCCCAAGTTCAAGATGCCGCCGAGCGAGATCGGCGCGTTGCCGCCCGCAATGCCGGGATAGAATTTGAGGCTGATCTCATAGCCGTTCTGGCGCGGCGTGCCGACGCGATCGTGATAGGCGCGATCTTCCTTGACGCCCTCGACCACGTAGTTGCCGAAGATTTGCCCGCCGAGCGAGACGAGCATCAGCGGCGTTCCGGCGATTGCTGCCTTGCGGATGCCCTCCAGCCCGGCCGCCCCGCCAAGAGCGACCGGGAAGAGAACGCCCTTGATCGAGACGCCGTCCGACTTCGGGCCGGTCCATTGCAGCGTGTCGAAGCCGCTGGCGACCGCTATACCTTGCCAGGGCGTTTCAAGGGAACGCGAGACATCGGTATAGCTGAAGCCGAGCGCTTCGAACGCGAACCGGCCGAGAGACATGGTAACGGGTCCGGACATTATTGACCTCCGTCGGCGAGATTTTGCCGAAGTGCGGTGTTGACCTTGCCGCCCACGTTGGCGCTAACGCCAGCCGCCGCCGATCCCGCCGAAGACAGGATCGAGTTAAGGCGGCTCGCTTTCTCAATCGCAGCGTCGATCGAAGACGTGTCGACAACCGGGGCCGCCGTCACGTTCAACGATTGCTGCATGGACGCGCCGGTCTGCTCCGCCTTTGCCTTGACGGCGTCGAGGCCGGCATTGGCTTTCGGCATCGGGGCCATGAGATCGCGCCACAGGCCACCGAAGCTGAAAGGCTCCGGCGTCTGGACTGGCGTCGAAGGCGGGGCCGGCTCCGTCTTCCCGGTGAGCGGGTTTCCGGTGCGCGCCCTGCTTTCATTGTTGGCGTTCGGGTACTGGTCGGGGTGGAAGAGCCGAGTATCGGCCGGCCCCTTCGCCTCCAGCGCCTTGTATGTCGTGACCGCCGCCGCCAGGCCAAGAGCCGGACCCGATCCGGCCAGGCCCGCAAGCCAGCCCAAAGCCCTGCCGCCGCCAGCGGTAGCGGAGCCGCCGCCAGCCAGGCCCGCAATCCACTTCGCCATCCGGAGGCCGGACAGAGTGTAGGCGGTTGCCGCAATGCCCTTCAGGATGCCCAGGATACCGCGAAGCGGTGCAAGCGCGATGCTGGACGCGATCGACAAAGCGCCCATGCCGACCGAGGCTGCAAGCAATCCGCCGCCGAGATCGCCGATGCTGGCGTGCGCCAGGCTGTCAAGGATGGTCGCGATCGGGCTGTCATGCAGGCTCGCCCCGAACGTCTGCCATTGGTGGAACATTTCGCCGAGCTTGTTACCGCTCATGGCGTCGCCCTCGACCCCGAAAATGAGGTCGCGGATCGCCTTCAGATTGGTAGCAACGCCCGACAGCGCTTCAGCCGCGCCGCCCTTGTAGCCGAGGCCGTTGAAGAACCCGTTCGCCGCCGTCGACAGCCGATCGAATACCGAAACCCGGCCCTCCGCCGTGGCAAAGAACGTGTTGAGGTAGTCGAGCGAACCGTTGATGGCCGGGAGAAGGTGCGCTCCCATGGCCGAGGCCGCGAGGCCGACGTTGTTCGTGAAGCGCTTCCACTGCTGCTCCGTCGTGGCCGCGAAGAGTTCAAATGTCTTTTGGACGGAGCCGGCGAATTTCGACGTATCCTTCAGCTTCTCCATAGTCGCGACGACTTTGTCGATGTTGCCCGCCAGAGCGTTCGCCTCGTCTTGCGTCTCCAAGCCGAAAAGATCGGTGAAGAACTTCGCGCGGTCGGGCCGCGACATTTGCGTCGTGAGCTTCAGCATCTTGGTCAGGGCGATCGTAGGGTTCTCGAAAAATTCCTTCTGGAGCTTTTTCGAGTAACCCTTGCCGCCGATCTTATCGAGAACCGCGACCGCGCCCTTTTTCTTTTCGAGGCCCGACATTTTCGTGATCATCGCATTGACCGACGTGCCAGCGCGCCCTGAGGAAATGCCGACTTCAGTCATCGCCGAGCCGATCGCGAGAAGGTCCGTAGGCTTGATGCCAGCCGCCATAGCGCCCGCGCCAGTGCGAAGCACAAAGTCGACTAGCTGCTCTTCGCTAGAGCCGGTGCTGTCCGCGACGTAGTTGATGGCGTCCGCGTACTCCGTAAGCTGATCCATATTCAGCTTCAGAGAATTCTTGATTTGCGACAGGCTGTCGGCAGATTGCGTCGCGCTCATTTCGAACGCGATGGCGGCCTTCGATCCAAGCTGCGCAAAGCGGAGCAAGTCTTCGTTGGCGATGCCGAATTGGCCCGCCTGCGCCACTAGGCCGGCGATCTCCGTTGCGGCGAGCGGCGTTTCGCGGGCAAGCTGCTTGATGTGGTTGGTAAGCTTGGCGAATTCCGCCGGCCCCATGCTGACTTTCTTTTGAACGTCAGTGAGCGCCGCCTCAAGGTCGATGGCTCCGCCGATCATAGCCTTGAAGCCGACGTAGCCGGCCGCCCCGGCGGCGAACGTCGCCATCGTGCGGTTGAGCATCATCATAGCGCCATTCGCGGCGGTCGCGGACATGCCGGCCCCGTCCATGACGTTGCCGTTCTTGCCTTTGCCGCCGAAGAGGCGGGCCATGATGCCCTTAGCCGGGCCGCTTGCCTTGTCGACAAGCGAGAGGATCATTTTAACGTCAAGAGCCGCCATCGTTCCCGCCTGTCAATTGCTGCGCTACCCGACACCAATCGTCGATGTCGGATAGGCTCATGTCCAAAGCGGCCGGAAGGGGCGTGTTGAACGCCCTACAGATGACCGCTACTTTGACGCGCCATCCGTCGATGGCGTCGACGCTTTGGGAAAAAAACCGTCGGCGAACCCCGCCGCCGCCTCATAGTCTTCCGCGTCCAGTTCGGCGGCGACTTCCTGGGGAATGTCGCCAAGCGCCGCGATGATCGCGACCTGTGCAGCGGCAAAGCCGTCCTTGGCCGCTTTCTCGATTGACACCAAGTCCTTCGCCTTGGGGCGACGAAAGGTGATCGAGGTAAGCTGAACGCCGGCCGCCTCCCCCGCCTTTGCAGGCAGGGGGACGGGATGCTTCAGGGTGTAAGTCTTGGTTTCCACGCGGCGAACCCTCCGTTTAGCTCAACAGAGCGGCGCGGATACCGCCGGTCTGCGACTGGTTGCCGACGATGACTTCGAAGTCGTCCATTTCGAGCAACTGCTCGCCGTCGACTTCGATTTTGAGGTAGCTCACGTCGACCGTGTAGTCGGTCGAGGCGAGATCGCCCGGCTTCCAAGAGCCGGCATCCGGCTTGGTCAGCACGCCGCGCATGAAGACCACGGCCGAGTGGATCGTGTCGTCTTCATCGACCAGGGCGCCAGTGACCATGTAGTCTCGTTCGCCGGAGACGGCGAAGAGCTTGATGGTCTGCGGGTCGAAGGCGGTCATCTTGAACGCGAGTTCAAGCGCCTCGAAACCAAGGCCGACCTTGCGCGGCTTGATCATGCCCGCATTGCGGACATCGGCCGTCACGCGCGCCGGGACGGGGATGGTGATCTCCGAAGCCTGCCCGATCTTGTTCACGCGATCGGCGAACACGGTGCAGTTGCGGAGGATATAGCGGGGAAGTTCACTCGCCATTGTCGTTTCTCCAGTTCAAAAAAATAGGGACGCCCGAAGGCGTCCCGCTTGTGGTTTCTGTCGGCCTAGAATTAGGCCGCCGTCAAACTGCCGTTGTTCACTTCCTTCAGAACTTCCTCGATCAAGAGATCGTAGTAGGCGATGTTCCGATAGGTCTTGATCCGAATGTCTTCCATTGGTGCCGGCGGCTCAAACTCGACGGAGATCGTCGGGCTCCCGGATGCCAGATTGGCGGCCGGGTTGTCGTCAGCGCGGATGAAGCAACGACCGCCGAGGATGGCGCCCTCATTCTTCAGCGAGCGAAGGAAGGTGTTCCCGCTCTCGATCATGAACTTCAGGTTCGCCTTGCTGAACGGCTTGTCGACGAATTCGAGATAGGCGTCGGCGAGCGCGCGGTTGATCACGTCGGCGGTGCGGCGGACGGCTTCGAACTTCCAGAGATCGTCGCCGGTCGTGACGCGGTTGCCCCAGGTGCGAAGACCTTCGCCATTGAGGTTGATGATCGTATTGACCGCCCTCTCGTTGAGGTAGTTCGCCTGTGCGCCGTAGGACACCGGGCGCGAGACGCCGACGACGCCGAAGATCGGCTTGTTCGATACCGACCACCAAAAGCCGAAGTCGCGATCGGTGCGCGTACGGACGCCAGCGAAGAACGGTGCGGCCGGGCGAGCGACGTTGCCGAGCGCGTCCGCGTCATAGACCAGAGCCTTCTGATCGATGATGTAGATACGCTGCGAATTGATCAGCGACCGATACTTGACGCCGTCGGCGTCGGTCGTGGCCGGGCCGTCGACATAGGCGATGGCCGCAAGCTGATCGCAAAGGCCCGTAAGCTCCGCGACAACCGGGTCGGTTGCATCGCCGACGGTCGCGGTCGCGGTCGCCGGAGAGGTCGCACCGCCGCCGGACAAGGTCACGTCGGGAGCGTCGATGTAGCCCTTGCCGGGCCGATCGATGACGATCGCCGTCACCTTGCCCTGCGTAACGACAGCATGGCCGAGGGCGGTCACGCCGCCGGCCGGAGCCGCTTCGAAGGTCACGGTCGGAACCGACGTATAGCCGGCGTTGCCCACGCCGCCGATCGCGATCGAGGTCACGCCATTGGTGATCAGCGAGCCGGTGAAGCCGGGGACGATCACGACGACAGGGCGAATGCCGAGAAGGCTTTCGGCCTTCAGGCCAGCCCAAACGCCGGTCATGGCGGTACGGTCGCCCATGACGTTTGCCAGCGTTTCGGCGGCGTCGTCGCCCTCTTCGACGCGAACGGCGATGATGTAGGGACCATCGTTCTTGAAGATGGCGTCGAGGGCGTCCGGAATGGTGCCGGTGTTGCCGAATTCATCGGCGAGCGATGGAAGGCCGGGAATGAGGACCGGCGTGTTGACCGGATATTTCGCCGGGTCGGCGTCGGGCGCGGTGCCGACAAGCAGGATCACGCGGGTCTGATTGGTGCGGACAAGAACCGGCGTTTCCCCGCTTTCGAAAACGCGGGTGCCGTGGTGGAAAGCGAGGTCTGCCATTGGTGTATCTCCAGAAACGAAAAAAGCCGCCAAGCGGCGGCGCAAGACTGATCGACGGTCTTTTCGGGACTGCATTAAGCCCTACCAGAAGACCGCCGGTTTGACAAGTTGTTTTGTTTTTTGCCCGCCCGCTTAGAGGTCTTGGGCGTAAGCCCACAGGCTGTCGATCTGCTCCGGAGTGATGGAGAACCCGATGCCGAGACTATCGACCAAGGGGTGCGCCCGCCGGAAGTATGTCGCATACCTCCACTCGATCAGGCCGGCCGGGTCGCTCGCGAGCCCGGTTTCCACTTCCGCATCCGTGATGCCGATCGACAGGAGAGTGAGCCTTAGCTGTCGCGGGCTGATCGGGGGCATTGACGCCCTGATCTCTTCGATCGTGGGTTCCGGCGGAGCGACATAGGGCGCGGCCGCGACCTTGGCGTCTTCGAACATCTCCCGACCCAATTGCTCCGGGTCATCGGGAGAGGCTGTGAAGGGCACCCACCCAAGCACAGGGTGGTCAAACTCACAATCGATTGTGCCGGATGCGTTGAAAATTGCGTTGCGGAATGCCATTTTAACCTACCCTCAAGAATACAGCGGTTGCTCCGGTAGTTGTTGCGGCTGTGTCGTTGATATAACCCATGCATTTCCATGTGCCGGCAGGTGAACCGCCATTCGCATTGCCGGATGCGTTCGTATATTGGAGGCTGGAACCAGCGACATTGTCTCCGGGGTTTATAGCGAACGCGCCGACACGGCGAAGAAAAGCATAAGAACCGATGCTGCCGATTGACCTATTGACTGTATATTCAACAGACCATGCTTGCGCACGGCTCTCGATTTGCGCCGAAATGGTAGCTTGCGTCCAGCCGCCAACAGAGTTCACGTTAAAATTCGACGGGTTGTAGACGTAGTGATTAATGCCGTCGCTGCCGCCCCACACCCAGGTTGGTTGGCCGCCCTGCCCCGACCAATTGAAGCTCATAGCGGAACCGGTCCCGCCGCCGGCTGCGAGCGTGTTGGCGACACTGGCCCTTGCGGCGGTGCCGCCGATAGCCAAATAGCGAGCGTCTTGTTCGGCCTGACTAAGCTGGAGCCTGTACCAAGTACCCCACGCATTGTTGTCCATTGCTCGACGCATGACCGTTGTGTTCGACGCGCCGTCAGTGGTGAATGCGTGAATAGTCTGTGTTCTCCAGCCGCCGCCGCCATGCGCCTCGACGTTGCCTAACCACCAGCCGGCGTCTGGCGCGTTGGCCGCACCCGTCCCCATATACCAGCCGTTATCGAGGGCGCTGTTCCAATCGGTGATCGTCTTCGCGACAACGCCAAGTCGAGTGGGAAGGAGGGCGTCGGCCAAGGTGCCTGATACGATATCGGCCGCCGTAATCGCGAGCGCCGTTTTCAGCGAGGCGGCGCTGATCGCGCCCTGGAGGCCCGCCACGCTCGCCACTTGGTCGGTGTTGTCGACCTTGTCCCAAACCGTGCCACTGGAAACAATCCAGTCGCCAACCTTCCATTCGTTGACGCCGTCCACCGTCACCGCGCCCGCCGTGGCGACCTTGTAATATTGGCCCTTGTTGGCGGCCGACGCCGCCGGGATGGTCGGCGTGTTAGTGTTGGCGTTCCACGTCCCCTGATAGGACAGGGAGCCGAAGAGAGCGGAAGGCAGTTGTGCGGCCGGAACCTTGCCGGTCCCGTCAAGGGCGGCATAGCCGTTGGCGTTGCCCTTCTCGCTTCCGTTCTGTTTGCTGTCCAGCGCGGCTTGAAGGCCGGTCGTGTCGGCGATGACGTGCGAATGAATGAGAAGCGCCCGCTGGCCGATCGAGACAAGCATAGCGGCAACGTCAACGTCGATCGCGGACAGAGCCGAAATCAGGCGAAGAACGTCGTCGGCAAGCTGATTGTCTTCGAAAGGAAGCTGATAGCCCCTGTTTGCAGTCGTGTTGGTTACGGTCATGTGATCCTCGCGGGCAAAAAGAGTTCGCGCCGGCGTTTCCGCCAGCGCGAATGAGGTCAGGTTGTGTGGTGCTCTACGGCGTCGAGATCGCGCGGAAGTCGTAGGCCATCGGCCGCGCCGCCGGGGTTCCGGTCAAGGTGATCCGGATGCGCCCGACCGGGTTCGCGTTGTAGCCAACGACACTATATTTCCGCTCGACCCATCCCGCTTCCTGAAGCGGCGTTTGCACAGTCTGCGGGACCGAAGTCCAGACATCGTTCGCCGGGTCGACCTCCATTGCTATGGTAGCGCCCGTCGGGATTTTGGTCTTCAGGTAGGCCAGAATGTCGACCCCGGTTCCCATGTCGAACGCGCGACTAACATAGGTTCCCGTCGTCTTCATCTTGCCGTCGATAGCGAGGATCACAGGGAAGACCACCGGCGAGACTTTCGCCGAGCCAGAGAGAACCGCCCTGATCTGGACGTTGCCGGTGTAGAACGCCTGTAGCTCCCAAGCCTGCCCCGGATTGAGCAATGTGATCGAGCCGTCGTCGAGTTGAACTTCGAAATGCATCGAAGCCGCCGCCGTTGGCAACTCTACCTCAGCACGAAGCAAGAGATCGCTCATGTTGACGACGGGGATCGTCGCTACATTGACGGACTTCGTCGTCGGAGCGAACTTGGCCGCGATCAGTTGAAAGCAAATGTCTTCCGCTTGATGCGGCGTCCAAGTCACCGCGTTCGACGACGACAACATGACGCCGACCGAATAAGGCTGCGCCGCCACCGGCTGTTGCGTGACGATGTCGAAATCGCCGAGCTTGGCCGTCGAGATCGAGTGGTTGGCATCATTGGTCTTGACCACGAAGGCATACTCAACACCGCCCGCCAGCCAGACCGGATAGGGGAAGCGGACTTCCGTCCACTGTCCGATAACCGCCGCGTTCATGTTGTAATACGCTTGCGCAATCACATTGACCGTTGGAATGCCGTTGGCGACCTCGACCAGTTCGATGATCAGCGGATTATTGGGATTGCCGATCAAGCAGACTTTCAGATTGACGCCGGCAATGTGCCGCCCTTCCGTCAAGGTGAACGTTTGAGCGAGCGGGTCCGAACGACTTCCACCGTTGCCACCGCCGTTAGGGCGAACCCAAACGGGAGGCTTGTTGGGAACCTGGACAAGGACGGGCGGCGGGCCTTCGCGCGGAGCCGTGACAGAAGTTTCCTGTACCGTGGTTGTGACAACCCGGCGAAGCGTCTCGATGTCGATCGTTCCTTGCCCAACGAAGATCGCTGCAGCATTGGAGCCGCCAGCGCCGATCGCAACCAAACCCTTTGAGCCGGCCGGCACGTTAGCCGGGATCGTGAACGTTCCAACGATCTCGCCGTCAGCGTCGCCCGAAAGGCCGGGAGGCGTCACGTCGATACCGTCGAATTCCAGCTTCGAAAGGTTCTCGCCTACGCCGAAGCCCTTGATCGTAAATTCAAGGGAAATCCGGCGGAGATAGGCGAGCGCATCTTCGCGAGTGGAGCTTTCGACCGTCTCCCGTTGCGTGGTCGTGGTCGTGGTCGTGGTGCGACCCGTCGTCGAGCTTGAAGTCGTCACCACAACCGGAGACGACAGCGCCGCCGCGCTATCAGAAGCCCATTGCGTCGCGTTCTCCGTCCAGTAGTCGACAGGCGGATTGACCGTCATCGACGCAGGAAGCGGCGTGAAGTTCTGATATGGATTGATCTTCATGCACGACGTTGCGAGCGGTTGCTCGACCGCGATCTCTTCCGTCCAGTTCAACAGCGTCACACCGGGAAGGTTCGCCGAGTGGAACGTCGGGTCGATGGCAAGCCGCAACAGGCCGCCAAAGACCGCCGCCGTCTGCGGCTCCCCCGCGTCACGGTAGCGATCGGACGTGAACGGGTCGACGAAGACGCCGTTTTTCGAGATCGGCTCACGGCTGTCGATGTCCCGCTGAAGCCTTTCGAGCGCGATCAAGTCGAGCGCGTTGACCAGGCTGTTGTACATGCGGTCGATCTTATCCATCGTGTAGGCCCGCACGCCGATGTTCGTCACGTTCGGCGTCCCGGTCCAGATGTTCTCGATGAGCGCCAGCGGCAACACGTCGGCCGGGACTTTCGGCGGCAGGGCATTGGTGCGGCTGGAGACGCCCTTCAGGTAGACCGCAAAGCCGTCGCTGTCCAAGCCGATCACGTCAACGCGCGGAAGCTTGAAGTCGTAATCGATCTGGATTTGGCCGCCGGTGACGCCGCCCGCGACCGTGATCGAGGTAGCGGTGACGGCCGACGGGACCACGACGCCGAGATAGCGGTACTTTACCGTATAGCTCGACCCGGTCGCCGGCTCCGCGCCGGCAGGCGCCCACGAGACGAGATCGCCCGCCTTCGTGTAGCTCGTCGTCGCGACATAGGTCGTTGCGCCCTGCTTGACTTCCAGAATGGCCGTGACGCCAGTATTCAGGAGGGCGTCGGTGCCGTTCACCGCGCCGCGCGTGATCGTGTCGGTGACTTCCTTCTCGACCAGAACTTGGCGAATGGTGGCGATCGGACCATGATTGAGGATCACGGTCGTAGGGTTGGCCCCGAACGTCTGGACCTCGACCGGGATGCGGAAGAGATCGAACGTCTCCAATTCGCGATGACGAAGGGCGGCGTACCGCGTGCGCTTCCAACCCTTGATGTTGGCGACGCCTTCCGAGATCGAGAAGACTTGATCGGTCCCATCCTTGCCGATCGCCGAAACGACGCAACCGCTCACGATATAGTTGCCGTTCGCGTCGTTGTCGTAGAGGGCGAGCAAGGCGTTGACGCCCGTCAAGGCCGGCGGCGGCGTCTGATCGATCGCGACCCCATCCTTCAGCAGATAGACGGAATAGAGGTTGCCCTCGATCCCGTCGCCGGAGAAGCCCCACGCGAGCGAAAGCACTACGCGGGCCGCGCCCTTCTCGCCTTCCGAAAGCGCGCCGGGCATGAGGCCGAGCAAAGCCGGCTCTTCAAGCTCCGTCACATAGGTTTCGGTCACGCGCACGCCGATATGAACGGCTCCCGTCATCGGGACGGAAGCCAGCACGACGGCAGGGGCGCTAAGGACGCGGCCGTTGATGTATAGCAAGCCGGCCGTCGCGGTGACGGTCCCGGCTTCGGCGTCGATGATGATATCGCCGCCCTCGATCCGGTCGCCGTCGCGGGCGACCATGTTGCCGATCGAGCGGATTTTACGCTGGAGGATCGATTGAGCCTCAACCATTTCGGCCGCCTGCCCAATATGGCCTTCGCGCGTCAAGACGCTATCCCAAAGCGGGAAAGCAACCGAACGATCGTAAGCGCCGGAAAGGTTCGATTTGTGTTCGTACATGATGGACCTCAAACGATCTTCAGAATGGCGCGAAAGCGTTCGCGTGATGTTTTGCCGAGAACGGCCGGAGCGATGGCAAAGCCGCCGACGATCGACCCGCCCGCAATGCCCGCACCGGGGAGCCATTGGACGCCGGCCGGATGCGCGCCGACAGGCGAGCCGCCGAGGGTGATGCTCCACGAATGGATTTCGTCGCCCTGGCTCTCGCCGAATTCCATGAGCGCTTCGGCATAGATATTCGAGCCGGCCGAGCTTGCGGCGACATAGCCTTGCCCGCCGGCCTCATAGTAGCCACCGAAGAGCGGATCGACGGCGCGGTAAACGCGGGCCTTGCGGAAGCCGATCGGCGTTCCATCCTCGCGATAGACGCCAATCCAACAAGACTTGGTCAGAAGGGCCGTCGCGATGATTTGAGCGCGCGACGCGGCGGCATCCGAAACCCATTGCAAGGCCGCCGTACTCCAAGGGATCGGCCCCCATGCGATCGAGCCGTTTTCCACTGGCGCGACCCAAGCGCCGAGCGGCGTAAGTTCCGCTTGCGTCAATTCGTGGCGACCGGCGTCGAAGGTGCGGCCGAAAGACCACTTCACGCCGCCGTCGTGCAGAAACACGCCGGAGTTATCGCCCCAAATGCCGTCTCCCCACCGCGAGTAGGCCCAATCATGCTCTCGCACGTTGTAGCCGTTCCAGGCGCGGTAGAATTCCGAGCGAACCGGGTCGGACAGCCGAACAACCGCCTCGATCGTGCCGAGGTCGCCCTCGTTGTCGCGGAAGCGGTCGATCTCCAGTTCGTAAAGATGCCAGCGCGCGCGGCGCACCGGAGCCTCGTAGAGCGTCGAGAACGCGTAGCCGACCCAAGTCAGGCTTTCGGCGATGCCTTGCGGCGTCCCCTTCACCCTTTGCCAGCGCAAGCCATACGCAATCGTCGAG
The DNA here is from genome assembly GCF_040322415.1 of Mesorhizobium sp. M0152. Classification (NCBI taxonomy): domain Bacteria; kingdom Pseudomonadati; phylum Pseudomonadota; class Alphaproteobacteria; order Hyphomicrobiales; family Phyllobacteriaceae; genus Mesorhizobium; species Mesorhizobium sp. M0152. Next base: position 221,310 of record NZ_JAMYTH010000002.1, on the reverse strand, counting down.
GCAAGATCGGGAAGGTATTGCGAGATCGTGCCGAGGCCGTACTCGACGACAAGCCAAGGCAGGATTGAGGGCTGCACCGTCTCCAGCTTGAACGAATGCAACTCCGCCGGGCCTGGAGCCAGTTCGGGGAAGCGATCGAGCGTTTCCGACACCGCGTTTTCGAATGGCGTCGCGTTCGCCGGGAGAAGGTGTTGCCGTGCCATTACCGATCTCGCCCCTGGAAGGTGAGCGTCACGGTTCCGACCTTGACCGCCGAGTTGTCGTCGACCACTACGTCGGCGACCGGCGACAAGAGCGAAACCTTTTCGACGCCGGGTTGATGAAGCTTGGCAGTCAGCCAAGAGCGGGTCACGTTGAAGCCAAGCCCGCCCTCCGCGACAAGTGCGGCTCGGAGCGTGGCCTCCAGATTGTCGAAGACCGTCATCGGGGCGCCCGGCAGAAGCCAGATTTCAGCCGCGACGTTCACGGTCGCGCTCGTCGCCGAAATGACAGTCACTCGATCCGAGATCACGCGCACGGCGTCTTTCTGGACCTCCGCGTCAACCGCCGCCAGCAAGGCCGCATCCGGTTCGCCGAAGTTGTCGGTTGCCAGAACCGCGATGCGGAGGTCAGGGCCGGTCCCTACGCGATAGATCGATACGTCGCGGACCCGAACACTCGCACGAAGCGCGGCGCTCCTATACCAGTCCGCCCCGCCCGCTGGAGAGCGGCCGGTAATCGCGATGATCACGCGCTTGCGGAGGGCGTCATCGCGTTCGCCAGCCAGGCGCACCACGTCGTAGAACGCCGCCAGATGGTCGAGATCGGTCCCGCCCGAAAAGGCGACAAGGTTTGCTTTGGCCGCATCGTTGACGCGAGCGCGGAGGAACGTCTCGCGATAGGCCGCGACCTCCAGCACGATCTTAACCGGGTCGGTTTCGAGGCCGCCCACGTCGTAGGTGACGCCGGCCGCCGCGAAGCGCGCATTCACGTCGACCATCATGTCGGCGAGGATGGCTTCGAAGCTTATCTCTTCGATGACCGCAGGGCGACCAAGCAGAGCGATTTCGGCTTGTGTGACCATTTTGGACCCGCCTTACAGTGTGATTTCAGCAAGCCGCGCGGAGCTTTCGGAAAAGTCGCCAAGATGGCCGCGCGGGAAGTAGGTTCCGGAGAGCCGGAAGGTGATCGCGCCGCCGGCTCCGGCGACCTCGACGTTGACAGTGTCGAGCCGGTAGCGCGGCTCCCATCGGGCGATAGCCTCCGCGACCGCTGAATAGACAGCGAGCAAGACGCGATCGTTCATTGGAGCATCGGTCAAGGCCATGAGCCGGGAGCCGAATTCGCGGCGCATGACGCGCGTCCCGATCAGCGTCGTGAGGATGACGCCGATCGATTGCTGGACGTGCGCCCATCCCGTCAGAATAGCCCCTGTCTGGCGATTGACGCCGACGCTACTCATTGACCGCCGCCTTGCGACGCCGCGCCGCCTTCGGCTTTTTCTCAACGACTGGCGAGAGCCGATCGCCATAGGGAGGCGCAAGATATTTGGCCTCGCGTTTGCCCATCGTGACTTCGTCGCCTTTGCGACGATAGGTCATGTTGAGAAAGCCTTCGTGATTGACCCTGAAGCGTATCATGTTCGTCCCCTTAGACTGGCACGTCCGTATCCGAACCGCCCGGCACGACGCCGCCGTGAAGGTGAGTGTCGCCGACTTCCTTGGCATTGTGCCGAAGGCTCTCGCCGTTCACCTGAAGCTTGCTGTCGAGCGTGGTTTGCGTCGCCCCGACCTTGAAGTCGGTGCATGTGATCGTGAGCTTCCCGCCAGAGACGGAGACGCGCACGCCGCCGTTGTCGATCAGGACGAATTCATCCCCGGCCTTGGAAGGCCGAGGGTTTTGATTGGAGGGGATCGATTGCTCAATCACGCCGTCCGCCAGGTCGCCCGTCTCGCTGGACAGCGTGACTTGCTGTCCGACCGAAGGCGGGAAATGCGTCTTGGCAAGACCAGCGGCTTGCTCCGCCCACGGAACCCAGGGCGACAGGAACGGCTTGCCGTTTGACCCTTTCGCCAGTAGCTCAATGCGGGCAAGGCCCTTGGCAGGATCGACCTCGACCACCTTGCCGGTGCGTTTCGAGGCTCGATCGCGCCTTTCCAGATCCTTTATTCGGTTGGCGAGGCCAATGATGATGTCCGCAAGCTCCATTGGCCTAGCCTCTTTACAGGCCCGCCCTCGAGAACCGGGTCGGGTCGACAGCGCCGCTACTTTGAATGGATTGGTAGCCAAAGGCCGATGCGTGCAGGCCGTCGGCCGTCCATTTGCTCGCGGTGCCGTCGAACTTCCACTTATTCGAGTTGCGGGCCGTCATCACTTGGTCGGCAATCTCGAAATAGCCGACCACGCCCTGCACCCCGGCGCGGATCGCGTCGTTGAACAAGGTGAATTGCGCGGCATTCGAGTTGAGCGTTTGCGTCGTATCGATCCAGCTATTCGCGCTCGTCGTCGAAGGCGCTGTCGTCGAGACGAAGCGGCGCTTATCGGCGAACATGCCAAGAATGGTTTGCTGTTCGGCAAGCACCGCCGCCGCCGTCTTATTTTGGCCGGTGCCAGAGCGGAGGGCATTGATTGCCGTCTCGACAACGACGTGCGAGCAATACGCCTTCAGCGCTTGCCGGCGCGTGCTGGACGCGATGAATTCCGACAGACTGTCGCCAGATGACCCGGCATTAATATAGGCCAGTGACGGGCCGATGGAGCGGGCAAACTCTCCCATGTCGCCAGCGACGTTAAAGAAATCGCCAAACCCATACATTCGGCTGTCGCCGATCAGCAACACCGAAGGCAGGCGGGTCATTGCGACGATCGCCGTCGGGAAGCAAATCGCCGCGTCGTTCGTCGTCTTGTTCGGGACAAGCGCACCGCCCATCGTTTTGTCAACGATGCCCGACACGCCATACTCGTAAGCCTCGCCATTGGCGAAGTCGCAAGACCAGCAATTCGAGCCTGCCGTCGCATCGGTGAAGACGATCGAATGCGTCGCCACCGCATAGGTGCGAACCCAAAACGCCGCGCCCTTCGGAATGGTGACATTCACGAAGTCGGACAACAGCGGAACCGCGCCAGTCGAGAGGCCGGACACCGCGCCCGCAAACTTGACTTGCGTGAACGTGCCGGCCGGGTACTCGATCGCGGCCTTATAACTAATATTGCCGGTGACGCTGATTTCGGTCTTCGTCGTCGTGCGCGCCCAATACCAAGCCGGAAGCTCAATCTTAAGCGCCGTGATGTCGTCGCGGGCAATGTGATGCGTGCGCGCATTCGCTTGCTTGTTCGTCGACGAGAGGTTGGTCGGAATGCGGGTCTTGGTGGCGACCTGTCCGAGATAGAGGGAAGGCAGAGCGGCGGCGGCCTTGCGCCGCGCGCCGCCGATGATCGGACGCCGCGAGGCATCCCAAAACGGCGACCCAATCTGCATCGCTTAGTACCGCGAGACGATAAGGTTTGGGTTCTCCGGGCCGGAAATCACCCTTGCGTAAACCTTCGTGCCGAGGTCGAAGAACGACGCGCCTTCCGCACCGCCATGCGTCGAGAGCTTGTGGCCCTTGAACGTGGCCGGAATGTCGGCCGCACTGTCGGCAAGCGCAACCAAGATCACGCCGCGAACATTGATGTCGTGCGGATAGTCAAGCTGGAGGATCACGGTTTTTTCGACGGTGGATAGCTCCGTCCAAGTCTTGCCGATCGCAACGTTGAAGGTTTTGGCGCTCATGGCGTGTCTCCGGTGAGTTCGGCGGGCTGATAGCCGCCGTTCGGAACGTTGGGGAGTGGCGGCTCGACGAAGGTCGCCGTGCCGACGATGATGGCTTGCTCCCAACCGACGCCCCAAACCGAAATGCCCCGGCCGAGCGTCTTGTCGGAATTGTAGTTGACGATCGAGATCGCATCCGGGTCCGACCTGGCCGTCGGCATATCGTCGACCCGGAAGCGGTTCTCATGGATGACGCCGACCACGGCTTCGGCGATCTCCGCCGCCGTCGTGTCGACCGTCTTCCCGCGCTCTTCGGCGATGATGGCGACCGCCACCGCGACGTTGAGCTTCAGCCGTCCGTCGGGGAGCTTGGTCGACACGCCGTTTCCGGTGACTGCCACAAGCGCGCCGGGCGTCTTGATCCCGATCCTGCCCTTGTCGCCTTCGTCGAATTCGTTGGCGTACTTGCGGACCTCTTTCAGGGCGGGAACGCGGGTGTCGATCTCCGCGACCACGGCATCCCAAAACGTGACGATTTTGCTCATCCGACCACCGCCCTAATGAAGCTCACAAGCGTTGTCTCGATTTCGGTGAGGTTCGCTTGGTTTGCGCCGAGCCAAGGCCGGGCGACCATTTTCTTCGTGCCGAATTGGTGGAACTTCCCGTAGAACACCGGGGAGCCGACCTCGACGCTGTCGCCAGCAACGAAGTTTGCGATCGAGCCGAAGAGCCGGCCGGTCTTCTGGAGAAGGCCGCGGCCTTTTTGCGACTTGGCGTGCGCGTAGGAGCCCGCCCAGGGTGCCCAAGCCGCGCCGTCGGGAGAAACCTTCGTCGCGAACCGTTGCTTCGTCTGGCGCTCCGCTATGCCGCCCACGGCGCGAAGCAGCCGGTTCCGGAAGGAAGCCTGCGCAAGCGCGGCAAAAACCTTGTCGGCGTCCGACGTGTCGAAGGAAATAACGACTTCAGCCACTAGCCGCGCTCCCAAGTCAGGAAGCCGGAGCCGAAGTCGGGGCCGGTTTCCTCAGTCTGGTCGACGGGGATGCCGATCGTTGCCTTCCCGGCCGCGATCTTGGTCAAGAGCGCGACGGCGTCTTCGTATCGCGTGCGATGCTCGTCGGTGCGCGGCCCCGCCTTCAGGGCGAGCCGGTAGAGAGCGATATCGACGCAAAGGCGCTGGAGCGTAGGCGTGGACGCCGCGAGCGGTAGCGGGTACTTCACGCCGACGTAGCCGTCGATTTCAGCCGAAGCATTGGCCAGGCCAGCGGTCACGCCGGCTTCGTCCAGTTCGCCGGGGCTCGCTTCGTCTTCGGCGACGCGCAAAAGCTCGTCGGCCCCATAAAGCGCGGTGATGTCATCCTTCGTTGCGTAGGCCATGGCATCACCTTGGGAATTGGTTGCGGGAGCGGGATTTGAACCCGCGCGCTCCGGTGCATGAAACCGGCGGGCTACCAGACTGCCCCATCCCGCGTTAGATCAGTACAAAGTCAGGCGGGTCACTGGACCATCTGTCCAGGCGTCGCATTCGATGGCGACCTCGATCGCCTTGACGGCGTCAGCGCCCATCATCATTGCCCCGTAGGCATAAGCCTCGCCGGAGCCGGTCGAGAAGAAATCGCCGAGAAGTGGCCCGGTGAAGCAACACCCGGTGTTGAAATACCAGACGGTCCCGTCCGGCTTCACCAAGAGCGCCTTCAGGTCGAATGCCTCTTGGAAGTCTTCGTCGGTGCCGTACTTTTCAACGGCGCGGCGGAAGCTGTCAGGCAGGCCGGGGATGCTCGCCGAAACGCCAAGCAGGGAGCCATCCGACAGACGGCGAAGCTTAGACTTCGTGCCTGTCGGATGCTTGTCGCCTGCATAGGCCCGGCTATCGGCGGCCATGACGCCGTTGCGATAGACGATCGTCGTCACGAATTACTTGGCGGCTTCAGCCGCCGCCTCCAGAACCGCGACGATCTCTGCTTTCTTGGCCGCCGCGCCCAGGTCGACGTTGTGTTCGGCGGCTATCGCCTTCAGTTCGACGACGCTCATTTCGGCGAACGACACCGGGACCGTCGAGGCGGGTTCTTCCGTCTTCGCGGGTTCGGCCTTGGCTTTCGGCGACTTGGCCTCATAGCCGTTGGCGGTTGCCTTTTCGTGGCCTTTGGAGCCGGGTTCGACAAGGATGATGGCCTCGCCGTTGGTCAATTCGATCAGTTTCATTTTGCTTCTCTCCGGGTAGCAAAAAAGAGACGGGCGAGGTTTCCCCCGCCCGCCTGTTTTGGTTTCGATTAGCCGTGGTGACGAACGGCCAGCGCTTCGCGAATGGTCTTCGCGCCGAACAGGATATCGAAGCGCCAGATGCGGCTCGACTTGCCCGGATCACGCCACGTTTCCAGACGCAGCGGGATACCCGTTACCGGGTCCGTCGCGACCGAGATCGTGGAGCTTTCGCTCGCTTCGTCCGACAGCGTGCGGGCCGCCCACATGAATGCGTTCTTCTGGAACGACAGGTTCACGGTGTAGGGCGTGCCGACATTGCCTTCGAAGGTCACGGCGGCGTTGTCGGCCGCATTGCCCTTCAGCTTCGGCAGGAACTTGACCTGCGGGAAGGCGCCACCGGCGGCAGCGACGGTTTCGGTCACGACATACTGGCCCTCGACGCCGGCCACGACAAACACGTCACCGATTACGAGGGTCGCAGCGCCAACCGCGCCGTCGACAGCCATCGAAGTCGCACCGGCAGCGGCAGCGCCGTTCACCGCGAGCGCACTATCGACAGCGGTGCCGGGCGTATGCTTCGGAACCATCTGATCGGAGTAGTTGTCGAAGCCGTAGATGCGGCCGAGCGAAGCTTCGCGGAGGGCGTTGGTCGAGCCGGTCTTCGCGGCGTCTTTCATGCCCTTCAGGAAGTTCTTTTCCGCCTTGCTGTCGAAGACAGCCCGACGCTCGCTGTTGCCGGCAAGCTGGAGGTTGAGGGCTTCGCGATCGTCGAGAAGCGCATCTTCGTTGGCCGGAGTGGTGCCGGGAACGCCGACGAAGGTCGGGATTGCCTTGTACAGGCCAAAGATCGTGCGGTTGACGGAGTTCGCCAGGGTCTTGACGGCGCTTTCGGCCGCTGAGGGCAGGATGCCGCCGGTCAGGCTTTCGCGCATTTCGCGATCGGTCATGCCGAACGCCTTGTATTTCCACTGGTCGAGCTTGATCTCGACCACGCCGGAGCCGAGATCGGTCTTCGTGGTGCCGGTGTTCGGATCGAAATCGTCGGCCTCGCCCAAATCCTGCGGCAGCGGAACCTGAATGGTTTCGTTCTGCTTGGCAGCTTCGGCCGAGTAGTCGGACGCCACGAGGGCCGGCATGACGCAAGCCTCGCGCAGCACCGGAAGGGCCGCCGGGAGGATCAGGTCATCCATGAGTTTCTGAAGATCGTTTGCCATTTCCATTCCTTTTCAGAGTTTCGCCATGGCGGCCCTCAAAGCGAAAATCGCCGGGAGTTACCCGACGATTTCGATTTGGTTTGCCATGTATTCGGAGGTCAGTTTTCGCTTGGTCGCCTCATCGGCCTCGCCAAGCTTTTTGTTCCATTCGGCGCGCGTGTAGCGGCCCGCTGCCCCGGTGTTGTTGTTGTTCGTGTCCGCTGGAGTGCCGCCGCCACCCTTGGCATTGCTTTCGAAGGCAACGCCGTAGCGCTTGTCGGCACGCATTTCGACGACGAGGTCTTCCACCGACATCAATTCGCCCTTGGCGTTCTTGATGCGGGGATTACCGTTTGCGTCGATGACCTCGACACCGAACTTGCCATCCTTTTCAGTCAGGCGAAGACGGTCGGTCACGACACGCTGAAGCAATTCCGGATTGCCCTTGTGCGCGGAGAGCGCGGTCAGGGCGGCATTGTCGACCAGCACGCGGCGAAGCTCGCCGGTCAGTGTGGTTTCGCGCGTCTTCCAGCCCGTCCGTTCGGTTTCGACTTCCGTCAGGATTTGCGACTTGATCGCCTCGACCTTCTCGCCAGCGATGCGATCAGCCTCGACGGCGGGGTCGAGATTGCCGATCTTCGCCAGCTTGGCGATAGCCGCTTTCGCGGCCTTGGCGTCCATGCCTTCGAAATCCTTGTACTTGGTTTCGAGGGCTCGCTTGGCCTCACGTTCGGCCGAGAGCGCGGACTTCAGCGGGTCGACAGCGTCCAGGCTGAAACCGTGAGCGGCTTCGATGTCGAGACGGTACTTGCCGGCCAAGTCTCCGGCGTCGTCGCCTTCGATCTTGGTGTAAAAGGAGCGAACCGCTTCGGGCGCAGCCGAAACGTCGTCGAGAATTGCTTTCAGTGACATGATTTTTTCCGGGGTTGCGAGGCATCCCGCCTCTTGGGGGATCGCTTGGCATCCCGCCGCGCGCTTCTGCAAAACCCGGCCGAACCGTCAGGCAGGCATCACGCCACCCCAAACGGAAAAAGGCCCGACCGCGTGCGATCGAGCCTTTGAACGGATTTTGTCCCTTGCATTAATCCCATAAAGGAACCGGAAGGGTTCGTCAACAAGTTATTTTGTCAGATGACAATCTTTTATGTGAAAATGGGGGCGCTCGCACCGACGGCAGCACCAAAACATCGCGCCGCCGACTAGCTCTCCGTTGATCACATGGCCGCCTATGCGCGCCTCGATCAGCGTGCCGTAAGGATGCCCGGCTTTCGCGGAGCATGGCACGCATTCGAATTTTTCGATGGTGATGTCTTTTGAGCCGCGACGAATGACCTTCGCCTTTGGCTTGTCGCTGGAGCCTCCGCCCTCAATCAAACGAAGGCGTCTAGGGTTTTCCGACAAAAGCGGCCTCTCCAGAAAAGGAAATGGGCAGACCCTAAAGCCTGCCCACGTTTCCTACCACAGAAACGATCGAAGCATTGATTGCTCGCCGCTTCGACAGTTCGGAAGGTACGCCGCGCCCCTCACGAATTCAATCGGAAATGTCCACCTTTGCAACTTGACAAAAAAGTTTGTTGCCGGACCACGGCGGACGGAGTATGAAGGCGGCCCCTACCACAGGAGTTAGAACATGAACGTCAATCAAGCTACAGGCTGTCTAGTTGGCCTCGCCATCGGCGACGCCTTGGGAGCGACCCTCGAATTCGGGCCGCGCATGGAAAGCAACTCGCACACCGAAATGATCGGCAAGGGTCCATTCGGGCTGAAGCCTGGCGAGTACACCGACGATACTGCGATGGCCCTGGCGCTCGCCGCCTCGATCATCGAAAAGCGCACCTTCGACCCGTTCGAAACCGCGATGCAGTTTTCGAGCTGGTACATGCGAGGCAAGTACGCCTCGAATGGCCGGTGCTTCGATATCGGCAACACGACGCGCAAGGCTCTCGACAGGTTCATCGAGCGCAAGGCGGCGATCGCATGGCCGGACGAACAAGCGCTAGGCAACGGGGCGTTGATGCGCCTGGCGCCGGTGCCGATCGCATACTGGAGAAGTCCGGAAAAGGCGGCCGGCGTAGGCGACATTCAAGCGAGGATCACTCACAACAACGACATCAACGCCGCGATCTGCTCTTGGCTTGCGTACAAGCTGGCAAAGCAGATGTCGTCGCCGACAAGCCTCTTCCACCATTTCGACGACGATGGACGCCACCTTCTTATCAGCCCTTCGATCGTGTCCGATCTGGAGGACTTGGCGACATTGCGCCGGGACGAAGTCTCATCGTCGGGCCACGTTGTCGACACGCTGGTAGCGGCGCTATGGTCGGTCCAGACCACGACGACATTCGAGGATGCCGTCGTAACCGCCGTGAACCTTGGCAACGATGCCGACACGGTCGGCGCGGTGACGGGAATGATTGCCGGCGCGATCTATGGCTACAAGGCAATCCCGGAACGCTGGCGAAAGGTTCTGAAGTACGGCGATGCGATCAAAGCGACAGCACAACGCCTCACGCAGAACTAAGCGGTAGTGCGTTAGTTTGGAAACTCGTGCCCTTCTAAAAGGCGCCCGCGTCGCTTGGAAAGCGTCCGCAATAGGTCCGCTTCGTCCGTTGCCCCGTCATCAAAAACCTGGAAGATTTCCATGGCTAGGAATTCCCGCTGGTCGCGGTCTTTTTTGGCTAGGCGGCGCTCGTAGCACAACCGATCAAACACCCGCTGGAGCATGTCCAAATCAGCGGGCCAGTAGACGCCCCTGTAACGCGACAGTGACATTGCCGCCGCCCTCAGACGCGGCTTGGCCACTATGGCACAGAAAGCGAATGGACACGAAGAAAATGCCGTGTCCCAACGTGGAACGAATTCACCGATTGGTGATTAACAGGGTAAGCGGTCGATCCTTAACGGTGTAGCCGCGCTAAAAGAGCCCGTCGCTCACGCTCATTAGCTGCGACGGAAAGGCCGGGATCACCCGGCCTTTTTTTCTATCGCGTCAAGTTCGGCAAGCCGATCCTTCGCCGCCTGGACGGCTTTGGGATCGTCGTTGTCTTCAATGATCGTCTCGCAGATGAACCGCTCATTCGCACGTTTCTTGGCGAGCTTGGCCTCGACCTCCGCGTCGGTCTTCAAGACCGTGTAGGAGCCGCCGAACTTGTCGGGGTTGATTGGCGTCTTCATTCCGTCACTTCCTCGACTTCCAGAACGACAACGCGGTTCCCCGCATAGGTTCCGACCTTTGTCTTGTAGTAGTCGGTTTCGTCGCGCACGCCCACCACCCGGTATTGCGTGCCGCGCGTGATGATTTCTTGCTCATAGTCGGTCCCGCGCAGCATCGGCGTTCCCTTTTTGAAGACGGCTTCCATGACGAAGGAAGTCTCGCCCTCGCCGGGAATGTTGATAGCAGAGCCGTTGGCAAAGCCAGCCGCCGCCCTCTCGCGGACGGAGAATGACATATAGCCATCGTCGGAGACAACAACGCCCCGGAGGTCATCGACCTTGAAGCCCGCCGGAACCCGCGCCGAGCCGTATTGCTCTTTGAGCGTATGCCGGAGATCGAAGCCGCGAAAACCCTGCATGTCGACAGGCGCTTGGTTTCTCATAAGCGCCTTGTCCATGTTTGCGATTTTCCTCGCCGTCTCGCCGCCGAGTTCCTTGATCTTGCGACGGTCGCCCTTGTGTTCGCGCAACATCGCATTGATCGAGCGATAGGTGCTTCCCTTGTATTGGTCGATAGCGGTTTGCTCCGGGCTGGTCACGTCGTTGTAGTGCCTGCCTGCCCATGAGAAATATTCGTGATCGGCAGTCTTCAGTTTGTAGAAGACACCGCCGTCCTTCCCTTGCGCGATCTCATGCTTGATCGTCATGACCTCTTGATCGGTCATGGTGATTTTCTGGCCGGCCTTTTTCGACGCTGCCATCGCCTTCGCGAGCTTTTTGGCTTCGGCGGCAGCGGCGGCGGCGGCAAGCTGCTCTTCGGCGGCCTTGGCGGATGCGGCCTTGGCCGCCTCGATCGCCTTGGTGGCGTCGATGTATTGGAACTTGATCGTCGGCTCCTTCAGAGCCTCCGCCGCCTTCAGCGCTGTCTTGCCCTCGATCAGATGGAACTTGTCGCCGACCTTCGCGCCGTAGACGGGAACCGATGGATCGAACTTCTCGATCAGCGCCTTGACCGCGTCCGCCTGCACGCTGCCGCCATAGACGATTTCGATATCGGACAGGGCGACCTGGGCGATCTCGCCGCCGGACTTGGCGAGTTGCCCGTTCGCGCCGGCATAGAGCTTGGCATAGCCGCTCGCTGCCGGAGCCGAGGAAGGCTGGCTAAGGGCGACGGTGCCGTTCTCCGCTTGCGCGTCGATCCGCGTGAGCGCTGCGGTCTTTTTCGCTTCGGCCGCTTCCTTCGCCAGCTTGGCCGCGTTTTCAAGGGCAAGCTGCTTCGCGGCTTCAGCCAGGGCGGCTTTCTTGGCCGCGATCTCCGCCGCCGTTTCGACGATCTGGACCTTTGCGGCGGCAATCGCCTTTTTCGTCGACTTCGCCGCCTCCGTCTGAATTGGGGCCGGCGGAGCCGAGCGCTTAACCGCGCCGGGATTGAGTGCGGCCTCTTTCGCCGTCTTCTCCCCGAACGCGCGCTTCCATGCCGCCGCGTCGCTCGCCTTCAGTTGCTCCAGCGTGAGAGGGCGCCCGCTGTCGGCCACGAATTTGTCGAGCGTGATCCGGCCATCCTTCCAAAGCTTCTGCTTTGTGGGGCCGAGAACTTCCATCTGCACGGCGTCGGGCTGGTCGGCGAGCCATTTGGCGTAATCGTTCACCGCATCGACCTCTTGGCCGATGACGATCGGGGCGATGGTGGAGCGACAGTTGATGTGGGCCGGGGGGATCGGGTTCGTCGAGTTCGGCGAATTCGTGTAGACCGCGCCCGCCCTCGATCGGCAAACCGGCGTCGTGCGCGCATCGAGAACCGCCAACCACTGATAGCGATCGAACACGTCCGCGTTGTCGTCGAGGAAGGTCTTGTGGGCGGCGTTGGAGACGTGATTGACTGCCGTCCGCACCAAAGCCTCGACGCCGCGCTTCGTGCCGCGCAGAGCCCCGTCCCCATAGTTAAGGGCGCGGGTTCCGCGAATGCGCCTGGTGATGTCCGAAACGCTCTCGCCTTCCATGACGCCGATCAGCACGGCGTCGTGAACCTTTTGCTTGATCTGGTCGGGATACTGGAGAAGCCAATCCTTGATGTAGCGCCCTTGGAGTGGGCGGGTCGTGACGATGGCCTTCAGAAGTTGCGGAGACGGCGTGACGAAGTTCGTCGCAAACGGCAGGGACGCCTTGTAGGTTCCGGCCGCCCACTCGACCTCATGAACCGCCAGGTCGCCGAGTTCCGTCTCGACTGTCGAGTTGACGACGGCCATCGCCTCGACCGCCGTTGCCCGGATTTGAGAGAGCAAGGTTTCCAAATGCTGTCGCGCAGCCGAGGAAGGGCCGGCCGTGGTCGCGTCGAGCGCCGGCATCGCCGCGATCTTGGCGACGATGTTGGCCTCCGCCTTGTTGAGCTTGGACAGGATTTTCTTGTTGAGGGCGACGCCGTAGCGCTCCAGCCCTATGCGGTGCTGAACAAGCAGGTTGTGGGCGACCGCATTCGGCATCAATGTCAACCAGAATTTTTGTTGATTTCGCAGAAATTGCTGTCATCCTAACAGTCCGGTTTGTTTTTTGAAAGATCGTTCGTGCTGGTAGCACAAAGGATTTTGTCAAAAGTGAATTGCGCTTCCGTCCCGACGCGAGTATGGGGCGGCTTCCTACCCCAACAGAAACGGCCCGAAATGAAGCTTCACCCGATGCATTCTCACGCCCGTCGATTGCCCTCGACCCCGGAGCGCGGCGAATGAAAGCCGGCCTCGAGTGGTACAAGCATGAACCCCGCGCGTTCCTCGACGGCGTCCAGGGTTTGGGTCCGGACGTGATCGGCGCGTATATCGTTCTGCTAGATTTGATCTATGCGCGCGGCGGCGAAACCAAGCGCGACGATCGCCATTTGTCGGGCATTCTCGGATGCTCGATCCGCATGGCTACGAGCCTAACCGACAAGCTGATCGACCTTGGCAAGCTGTCATTTGAAGGCGATCTCATCACCAATTCGCGCGCAAAATCAGACACCAAATCAGCGCGAAATGGATACGAAACCCGCTCCAAATCTCAACGGGAGCGGCGCGAAAACGAGGCCACTTCCAACAAAATCAATGACTTGGGAGACAAGCAAGAGACAAGCGCCTTAAATAGAGAAGATAAGAATAGAATAGAAAAGGAACCTAACGGTTCCAAAAGCGGCGAGCCGCTTCCACTATTCGACCCGGAAACCCTTCCTCCAGAGCCTACCGAGGAAACCAAGCCGGCAGCGCCTCCAAAGCCAACAGCCCGGCAAATCCTCCAGTCCACCTTGCGGCGGGAAACCGCCGACGCTGTCGTGAAGCACCGGGTCAAAATCCGTAAGCCGCTCACCGATCGCGCCGCCGAATTGCTGGCCGAGAAGTTCGGTCGCTGTGAAGACCCCGACGCGGCGGCCGACATGATGATCGCGAACGGCTGGCAGGGCTTCGAACCCGCATGGGTCGAAGGCCGCCAGCGCCAAGCCAACACCCCTACCACAATCCCACGGCGCACCACGGCCGGCGTTCTAGCCGACATGGCGCGCGACTATGGAGAAACGAACAATGAACCACTTCAAATCGAAAGCCGACGTGATTGGTAAACTGGTCGCCGCCTTTAGCGAGAGCGCCGGGGTCGACCCGGTGGAGCGCGCCAAGGCGTTCATGATCGCAGTCGAGCCGCTAGCACCGCAGTTCCTCATCGAAGCCGTCTTGCGGTTCATCCGTGGCGAGGTCGAGGGGCATAATCCGCGCTTCTGTCCATCAACCGCCGAGCTATGCGCCGAAGCCCGTCGGCTGGAGGCTTTCGCAAAATACCAAGAGCGTAAGCGCGAAGCCGACAAGCTCCCTAAGCCGAAGGCCGAGCAACCGCTCGCCATTACCGACGCGGAACGCGCGGCCACGATCGCCCGGCTCCGCGCTAAGTTCCCGACAATGTTTCCACAAATCGAAGGCTGACAAATTTTTTTGTCGGACACGCTTGACCGCTCCGTTTTTGTGGCCTAGATATAGACCACGCCAGACGAAACGGCGTTGACGCCTACCACGCAACGGAGAAGCACCATGACGAAGTCCGAATTCATCACCGCATACGTTCTCGCTCGCGCCGGAGCTATTTCCGGAACCGTCACCGGCACAAAGCTTGTCCAGTCGGCAGCGATCGTTTGGCAGGAAATCCAGTACGAAACCGGCGTCGAAGAGCGACCGGCTCCGGTGATCGAGATCGAGGCGGCTCCGGCCGACAACGTCTTCCGCATCGCTCATGACCGGGACGGCGTCGTCCTCGACGACGAAGACGGAGCCGAAATCGGCCAGTAAGCCGAACGGAAGAGCGCGGCTCCCCACCGCGCTCTTTTTGACAAAACAATTTGTTGACTTTCTGTTCTTGTTCGAAGATTGTTCTAGCCCCTACCACGGAGCAACCCACCATGACCGCAGCGCTCGCTACCCGCGCGACCCTCGCCGAAATCGAGTTTTTTCGGAACCTCGCCTTCAACCAGTACGGCGAAGCCCACGCCTTGATCATGGCCGGCAATGACATGCTTCGCGCGGCCGGCGAAACCCTCCGCAAGGCCGCTCCGGCGGCCGATGGAATGTTCATGTCGCAAGAGCAGCGCAAGAGCGTCTTCGGCAGCTTCGAAGTCGCCAAGCGCGACGCCTTCATGGCCCTCGCTCAACAGATGGTCGACGCCGATTGCTGGACTTCGATCGTCAAGACGACGGACCTTGAACGCCTCATGGACAAAAAGGCGAAGGATGAGCTTCGCGCCGAGCTTCGCACGAAGCCGCCGGAGTTCACCGAAGAAACGGCTGCCTCGACGCTGGAGAAGTTCGCGGCCGAGGCCGGCATGATCTTTCGGCGCGGCATCGCGGAGGTCTTCTCCAATCTCGATCGCCGCTTTCGGTCGCACACCGGCTGGAAAATCGGGTCGCGCATCATCCTGTCCAGCGCCTTCGGCGACTACGGCCATTGGAACTATCACCGGAGCCATCGAGACACGCTTCAGGATATCGAGCGCACCTTCCTGATCCTCGACGGTCGCAAGGCTGTCGCACAATATGCCGGCATCGTCGGCGCGATCGACGCGGCGCGCGGCCGGGGAGGCTTCGACTATCCGGCCGTGATCGAAGGCGAGTTCTTCAAGGTCCGGATTTTCGGCAACGGCAATGCGCATCTTTGGTTCAAGCGCGACGACCTGGTCACGGTCGCGAACCGCATGATCGGCGAGTATTACGGCGAGGTCATCCCCGCAGAGCGCCAGCACGACAACGACGACGGCGGCCTTCATGAGCCGAAGCGATCGCTTGCCAGGAATTTTGGGTTCTTCCCGACGCCAGACGCCCTTGCCGAGCGCACGGTCGATGACGCGCGGCTCTACAGTCCCGACCGCAAGCTTCGCGTTCTGGAGCCGTCCGCCGGCACCGGGCAGCTTGCCCGCCGGGCACTGAAGCATGGCGCGGACCTGGTTTGCATCGAGTACCAGCGCGACCTTGCAATCAGGCTTGGAGCCGACGGCTTCAGGACCCATGCCGGCGACTTCCTCGACTTCACGCCGGACATGACCGGCACGTTCGACCGCGTCATCATGAACCCGCCTTTCGATCGCGAGCGCGATATCGATCACGTCATGCACGCCCTCAAATTCCTGAAGCCCGACGGCTTCCTGATCGCCATCATGTCCGCGCATACGGAGTTTGCCGAGACGCGCAAGGCCGTCGCCTTCAGGCAGCACATGGACCGCTTGAATGGGAAGTGGAGCGACAACCCGCGCGGGTCATTCTCCAGCGCCGGAACAAACGTCAACACGATCACGCTTCGCGTCTATGCGGACGGAAGGAGCTTTTGGTGAACCCGTCAAAGAAATCGATCGTCAAGGCGGCGGAGCGCATCTGCGCCAAGACGCCCGGCATGGCGCACGAAGTCGGAGCGGTATGGGAACAACTCGCCGCCGAGATCGCAGCCAGGCACGACTTCCGGAGCGTCCCTGGCGCGATTTGGGACCGAGCCCGGCTGGCGATGCTGCAATCCATCATCGAAGGCAACGACGCGCAATGCGCCGCCCTGGACGGCCGCAAGGCCATCGACCTTTAACCCTCAACCCTGCCACGGAGAAAACGAGCATGACCCCCAAGCAAATCCACGACGCGATCGATCGCCTGAAGGCTGTCGTCGGCCCGGCCGCCTATATCAGCGTGTCGCTTACGAGCGACCAAGGCTTTGTTCGCGGTACGATCTATCCCCTTGGAATTCTCGGTAGCCGGAGCGCCATATACGCCGAGAATGCGACGACGTTCGAAGAGTGTTTCGAGCAGCTAAACGCCAAATGGGCAGAACGCCGGACGGATTACCACACCGAAAATATCCGCAAGATGGCACTGGAGATCATCGATCTCAAACACCATCACGGCGTTTGCAGCGCAGCGGCGCTACGGAAAGCCTTCAGCGCCGACGAAGTCCGGTTCTTCGGCCCTGACGCCTGCGCTCTGGCGTCGCAAATGTGCGGCGGCCTCGACTTCACCATCGCCGACGGGACGGCCGCCATCGCCGCCTAAACCGAAGATCCTTTTCCTGCCACGGAGACGCAAAATGTATCATCTGGAAACCACCGCGGGCTTGCTTACGGCCGCCCTGAAGACCCTGAAGCCGGTTGTCGAGCCGAAGGTCATGATCCCGATCCTGGGAGCCGTCTTGTTCGACGGGGCGAGCGCCACGGCGACAAACCTCGACATTTTGATCACCGCCGGCTTTGCCGCAATCAAGGCGGAGGGGAAGGCGTGCATTTCCTACGCCTTTCTGGAGCGGATCGTCCGCCTGATCGACAAGAACGCCGAGATCGCAATCGACGTTGGCGACGACAACGCAGCGACCCTTACCTTCCCCGGTGGACGCTATCGCTTGCCGGCCTACGAGGCGACGGACTTCCCATCCCTCGATATGTCTGGCGACGTGTCAAGGATCGGGGGCGTGACCGACAGGTTCAAGGACGGCTTGAACTTCACGCAGCCGAGCATTTCGACGGAGGAAACCCGCTACTATCTCAACGGCGTTTTCTTCGACGGCGCGGAGGGCAAGTTCGGCATTGTCGCGACAGACGGCCACCGCCTATCGTGCTTCCCGCTCGATTTCAACGCGACGGCGCTCGCCGGCATCATCCTTCCACGCCAGACCGTCAACGTCTTGCTGAAGCTCCCCACGCCCAAGGCGATCCTTGTCGGCAAGGATCAGAAGCGCGTCGAGTTCCAACTCGACGGCGTGACCGTCCGAACAAAGACGATCGACGGAACCTTCCCCGATTGGCGGCGCATCGTGCCGAAGAAATCCGACGCAAAACAGGCGGCAACCTTCGATCGCGAAGCCCTGGAGGCAGCAACGAAGCGCGTCATGGCGGCGTCGACGGAGCGCGGCCGGTCGATCTCACTCGCCATCGGCGAAACGGGGGCGACCCTTGGCACCAAAAACGAGGATGCCTCCGGCGTCGAGTATCTGGACGGCGTCGACTTGTCGTCGCCCACAGCCGGCGGCGATATCGCTTTCAACGCGGCCTACATTCTAACAATGCTCTACCAGTTGAAGCGCAACGATCGCGTGACAATGTGGATCAATGACGGCGGCTCTCCGGCAACCATCACAGGGGCCAACGACAGCCCCAAGGAATTCATCATCCTTATGCCGATGCGAAGCGGCGACAACGGCTTCGCCCGTCAAGAACTTGCCCGGTTCGCCGCTCCCCTGAAGGTGGCGGCATGAGCGGCGGGATCACAAGGCGGCAAGAGGAAGTCTTCGACTTCATCGTCGCCGAGCTACGCGATGGTCGCCGCACGCCGACCCTGGACGAGATATGCGCCCACATCGGCCTGAAGTCCCGGTCGAGCGCGCACTATCTGGTCGCGCACCTGATCGAGGCTGGCCGGCTCCGGCGTGAAGGCACGCGCGATTTGGAGATCGTCGGCGGCGCGGAGGATCACCTTCGCGCCGTCCTGGCCGCCCTCGACCGCACGTCAGCGGCCGGGCTGGTCGCCGTCCGCCAGGCGAAGGCATTCGTCGAGGGCGCCAGGCGCTGGCCGGCAGCGCGCGTCCCCTACGCCGGGGCCGAAGATGCAAGCGCCAACCGTTTGTCGTTCTGACAAAAATACTTGTTGCATTAACAAAAAAACCGAGTAGCATTTTAGGCGTTCAACCTACCACAAGGAACGCCTGACATGCTTTCTAAGCCGATCATTCCGGCCCCGCTTTATCGCGCCGTCGCAGCCGCAGCTACCGGATATCTCTTCTATGCTATCTGGAGCGCGGTTGCCCATCTGGAGGCCGCCCTCGCCGTAGCCAGCCAGGTCTAGCCCCCATGAGCCGGCGCACACGGCGCTACATGGCTCGCCAGCAAGTCAAGCTGGATGCCGCCTTCCTCCGGGCCTATCGCGACGACGCGCGGGCCGCCCAGGGCAATCATTGCGACTATTGCCGCGATCATATTAGCGCCGGAACCGCCACGGCCGACCACGTCGAGCCGAAGGCGTCATTCGGGAAGGATCATCGCAACAATATCGTCGCCGCTTGCGGCCCCTGTAACCGGGCCAAAGGCCACATGCCGGCGGCCAAGTTCCGCCGCATGATCGAAGAACCGAGGGCGGGCGAACCGCTTGTGTTTCGGTGCATCAACATGCGTTTGCGTATCAATCGGCGTCTTGAGTTGATGGAAAAGCGGATCGCGCGAGCGACCGCAATTGCAGCCTGAAACCCTACCACACGAAGGAACGACAATGGCACAGCCACAATCGCAGAACGACTTGATTTTGGAGCATCTTTCCGTGCTTGGCACGATCACGCCGCTGGAGGCGCTGAAGGACTACGGATGCCTCCGCCTTGGCGCTCGCATCCATGATCTGAAGGGTCGCGGCTACGCCATCGACACCGACCTTATCGAGGTCGGCGACGACGGCAAGCGCGTTGCGCAATACTCGTTGAAGGCCACGGTCAGGGCGTCGAGAGCGGCGTAAATGATCACCGCCGCAACGTCCCCTCACCCCGACGCCGATCTCGCCGACCGCATTCTCGACGCGATGCTCGAATGCGAACTGGAGGCCGACCTGGCGGCCATGATCGCGATCGAGGCGCACGGCAAGCCGAGGCGCAAGC
The DNA here is from genome assembly GCF_040322415.1 of Mesorhizobium sp. M0152. Lineage (NCBI taxonomy): Bacteria > Pseudomonadati > Pseudomonadota > Alphaproteobacteria > Hyphomicrobiales > Phyllobacteriaceae > Mesorhizobium > Mesorhizobium sp. M0152. Next base: position 201,924 of record NZ_JAMYTH010000002.1, on the reverse strand, counting down.
GCACCGCCGACCGCCGGCCCGCGAAACGGGCCGCATGACAAACTGATTTGTTGACACGCTTCAAGGTATGGCCTAAATGTAGGCCATACCACAGGAGACGACATGACCCAACTAACCCGCGACCACATCGCACTGAAGATCACCGCCGAGATCGTGGCCGACACCGTCGCACATATGTCAAAGCAGGCCGGCGTTTCATACGAAGCGCTCTTGCATAGCCTCTTCGTTGAGAAGAACGCGAACACGATCAAGGTCTTCAACAAGTATCTCGCGATTGCGGTCGCCTACGTCCAGAAGCAGGCCGCGTAATGGACCGCTCTCGCATCCTCCCTTACTGCGATCATTGCCTCGATACGATGTTTTGGTGCGATGACGCCGAAGACTACATTTGCGACTGCCCTGTCGTGACTGCCAAGCGTGAGGCCGCAGCCCAAGAAAACGAAGACATGGAACACGACCGCGAAGCGCCGTGATCCTCCAAGCTACCACGGAGACGACAGTGCTTAGAAAGTTTCTTTTCTGGATTGCCGGCGACCGGCCCATGCGCCGCATTGGGACGGCATTTATCGATCGGGTCACAGGCGAGCCGGTTCACTACTTCGTCGATGAATACGGCTCGCTTTGGCTGGCAACGCATCGTTGGTCGCTTTTCCGCATCCCGTCGAAGCGGGTACAGCGATGAGCAACGCCGTCAACGCCAGCGCCGAGATCAATGCGTCTTTCTACGCCAAGGGCTACGCCGAAGGCTTGCGGGACGCACACGACCACGATGTAGCGGGGCTTATCGAAGACCTCGACCGCGCGCGCGCCTGCCTCGAATTTGAGCGGATAATCCGGCGCGATTTCGAGCGCCAGATTGGCGATCTGAAGGAACGGCTCGCCGCTGAGACTGTCCGGAGGGCCGCCTAATGAGCGCGAAAGACTGGACGGTCTACACAACCGAGGATTTCGCGCCCTGGGCGGTTTTCACTGACGGCCATGTGCCGTTCGGCGACGCGAGCGACGCCTTTGCTGAAATGATGGTGGACCTCTTGGAAGGCCACGGCATCGACCGCGACGTGGCGGAAGACGCCGTCGGCGAAGGAACCTTCGGCCATTTCTGGATTGTCAACCGCTATGGGGACGGCGACGAGGATGCCGACGAGGAACACCCTTGGCATTGGTGCAAGGAAGGCACCGAGGGCGCCCTCGCCATTACCGGGATGAAGTTCCCATGAGCGCGCCAGACTTCAAGCCGGGCGACCGCATCGTCGGCCTTAGCGGGTACACCGGCACGGTCGGCAAGGTCGACGGCGACGCCGTGACCGTCACCCTGGACGGCGACGGAGGCACCGGCGACGTTCACCGACGCTACCTCACAATACTGAAGGCCGGCGTCGTGCCGCACGGCCAAGGAGCAAGCACCTATGTCCACTGATCTCGGACCGGCGACATTCTCCCCTTACCGGACCTGGCGCTTGGCAACGCCTTCGCGCCCCTCCGCTCGATCAACCCGAGACCAACGACTATCGAGGGACGAAAATATAGAACCTCGAAGCGTTTTCAGATCCACCCCTAAGGCCCAAAACGCACGCCGCTGTGTCATTGTATTTGACGTAGTAGGTGACAGTCTTATATTTCCTAATTGTAAAATTCGAGTGCCCGTTTGCACCATTATTGTAGAAAATAGTGCAACTCCAACCGTCGGGACCACCAGCGAAGACAGCGTTTCCGGCACATTTCCGAATATTCGTGTAACAGTTTTTTCGCATTGGCTCCATTTTGCCTGTCGGCGCCTTCGGTGCCTCGGAACCCTTCCCTTCAAATGGCAACGTTTTCGGAAGCGCTTGGCCCGCAAACAGCGATACCGTGAGTAATGCCAATAAAACTCTGCGCATGACTTGTCCTCCCAAATAGAGAAGCTCTCGGCTTCCCGCCGGCAATCTACCACGCAGCAGCTACATCGAAAAGCAAACAGCCGGACACCCCGGCCATCCCCTCTACCTCCGGCAGCATATCGAGCCGGCCCTTTCACTACCACAGGAACAAACTTGATATGAGAATTGGACTACTATCCGCAATGGCCGCCGCGACTATGGGCGCGGCCTTCGCTCGCGAGCCGAGCAATCGACTTGCCGTGACCTTCGGCCCCGACCGCACCGAAGCGCCGCCGCGCCGCTTCAGGCTCACCCGCGACAACTTCCATTTAGGGCGGACGATCGGCATTCTGTTCGATGGCGTTCCGCGCCGCGACGTGCTGGCCTACGACGCCGACGAGGGCTGGATCGAGACGGAGCGCCACAACAGCCGGCTCAATGGCCGCGTCGAGCCTTACTGGCGCAAGTTCGAAGAGACTTTCGAGCGCCACCAGGTCGACCCGCAGGCTCGCATTGACCGCGCCGAGGCCAAGCGCGCCCGCAAGGCCGCCAAGATCGTCGGGAGGGCGTCATGAGCTTGACCGTCACCTTCGGATGGTGGGTTGTGCCGGCAGTTATCACGATCGGCACATTCGGCCGCGCTGCGATGATCCCGGCGGAGCCGAAGGGCGGCGACTACAGCTTTCCCGACCCTATGCCATTCATCCGCTTCGGGCTTGCGGCGATCTTCTCGCTCGCCGCTTGGCTGGTTTGGGCGCTTGCAGCGTAGGAGGGATGCGATGGCTAAACCTGACGAGCGCAAGCTCCCGAAGCCTACCCGCGCCCTGCTTGCCTGCCTGAAAGCCGGCGCGGTCCTATGCAAGGAAGTTGCTGCCACTACGGCCGAGGCCAAGCAGGGTGGGTTTATCTGGTTTGTCTATCCGACCGGCGTCCGCGTCGCGAAGGATCAAGCCGAGAGCCTGCTAAAGCTTGGCTTCGTCGAGCCAGGCGGAGACAGCCTCATTCCCGGAGACGGGCAAACGTTCCGACCCGCCGGAGTTCGGTATAAGAACGGCTGACAAAAAATTTGTCCGACCGCAGTTTCGCTCTTGCGTTCTGATTATTGGTGGCCTAAATCTAGGCCACAAAGCGGAGACGACGCTGCCGGCCTCCAGCCTAAAACCCCTACCACAGGAGCAACACCATGATCGTTCTCGAATTTATCTTTCAAGATTTCTGGCATTGGGCCGGAACCGTTGTTCTGGTCGCCGCCGCGACCGCGCCTATCCGCATCCCTCGCCGGTAGGCCGCCGCTATGACCCGGCTTCAAATCCCTGCCTATACCGACCGTTGGATGATGGGCGACCGCTACGGCTCCCTCGACAAGGTCACGAAGCGCAAATCCGACGGCGAAGAGATCGCTCACGTCACGCTCGAAAAGTCGGGCAACACGGTTCGCGTCATTCTCGCTGACTGCACGTAAGAGGGCGACATGGCAGGCATCGAAACGACCTATCGCGGCCACACGATCAGCTACGGCGAGAATTCCGACGAGTGGTATTGCGCCGACCTTGACCACGGCGGCAACTCGCACGTCTCCCTCGCCAAGCTGAAGGCGAAGATCGACAAAATGTACCTCGATCTCCGCCGGAAGGCGGCGGTCAAGGCTTTCGAGATCAGCAGCGGCCCCTACGAAAGGCCGAGCCTAAACGAAGCGACCGTCATCGAGTACGTCGGGCAAGCCAAGACTTACAACAGTCGCGCCCCTGGCGGCGGCAGATACGAGCTTGGCGCGCACAAGGTCGCGGTGATAGCGACCCGGCACGGAAACGACCGAGCGAGCCGGGCAGAGAAGGAAATCCAAACCCTCATGCCCGCCACTCCGGAAGCGCACGCGGCTTTCGCTGAAGCCATTCGGCTGGCAGAAATCGCCAGAGCCGCAAAGACAGAGGCCGACGCCGCCCTGAAGGCGGTCCCGCGCCTATCGCTTGACGACATTGCCGAGCTTGTGAGGATCAAGGAAACGGAAGGTTCGCCGCAATGAACATGACGCCCTATCACTATCGCGCCAGCCTTGAAGAACAGAACCGCCGCGCCGCCGAGCTAATGGGCAAGACCGCGTTGGCCTATGAGAAGGTCGAGCATATCATCGACCACGAGACGCCCGACAACACCGGATGGTGGATCGTCTACTATGATCCGGATGGCACGTCTTATGATGCAATCGGCCCTTTCGACAGCCACGCCTATGCGACCGAGGTTCACGAAGGTTGCGCCGAGGAACCTGACCTTTGCAGGGCAATGGCAAGTTGGTCCCATGCCGACGAACCGGACCCGGATCGCCTTCGCGATGATCGCGACGAAAACCGCCGGCTGGCGCGAGAATTTGGAGGATGCGAATGATTGTGGTCAAGCTAAACGCCAGTGGGCTGCACCGCGTTCTCGATGGCAAAATCGGCATGACCTTCATCGTCGACGCCTTCACCGAGAGCTTGTCTGGCGGCAACATCGCCCACGTCCGCGACTACCGCTACCCGCAAGAGGGCAGGCCGTGGCAGATTTGGAACATCGGCCCCGAAGGCTACGACATTCTCACGCCAGACCCTTTGCGATGGGAACCCGATCCGGACCCGGTCACGGACGGCGATCTTCTGGCCTTTGCCGGCGATGTTCCTGTCGGCGGCGTGAAGCGTTCCGGCTCCGGCCGCTACCGTTGGGAGATCGTCTCGCTCCCAGGAAATCCACCCCTCCGTGACCATAGGGCGGGATGGCTGGAGACGGAGGCGGACGCGAAGGCCAAGGTTCAAGAGCTTTGGGACGACTGGAGCCGGAGGGCGGCGTCATGAGCGACCGCGACAAGCTCTTCAAGCGCATCCGCGCCCTGGCTGCGATGACGGTCGAGAACGGATGCACGGAAGACGAGGCGATCACCGCCGCGAGCAAGCTCGCCGACATGCTTGCCGCCCACAACGTCACGCTGGACGAAGCGACGCTCCGCGAGAACCCTTTTGCCCGCCACGACGAGCGCCACGACGACGCCGTAGGCGAGCGCTTGTGGAAACCGGCGCTTGCGGTCGCGGAATTGACCGGAACGCGTGTATGGGTCGGCCCTGCCGGCGTGCGACCCTATCGCGTGACGTTCTTCGGCTTCGATCACGAAGTCGAGGTCGCGAAGTACCTCTTGGCGATCGTTACGCGCGCCATGAGTGACGGAGAGCGGCGCACGATCGCGCAACATGCGCTCTTGGTCCCGGTGCGCCGTCGAATGCGCGTGGCGGCCTTCCTAGACGGGATGGCCGACAAGCTCTATGAGCGTATTCTTGCCCTGAAGCCGAAGACACCGACCGGAACCGGCTTGATCGTACTTCGCGATAGCCTTATCGACGCAGCGCTCGACGCGGCCGGGATCAAGTTAGGGGACGCTCGCGTTAAGCCGTCCAGATCGCTCGATGCGGAGTATCGACGCGGGCTGAAGGCTGGCGAAGCGGTCGATCTTAATCGCGGCGTGACGGGGCCGACAGGTATGCAGCGGAGGATTGCGTGAAGCTGATATTCGATATCAATGGCGCGGCGGTTGCCGGCGAGAACCGTCGCCCTTCCGATGTGATAAACGACCTTGGCATCCGCTGGACCTATTTCGAGGCGCAACCGGCCGATCAATGCGTCTTCAGCTATTGCTCTAGGGTTCCGGCGGACCTTCCGCCCTTCATCCGACGGTCGCTCGACGCGCCGAAGCCGGCAGAGGTCCAGCGATGAGCAAACAGCCGACAGCCGACCAATTGCGCGCGTATCTGATAGAGGTTCTGAAAAAGCGTGAGGCCATATGCCGGAACGCCGGTAATGACCCGGAGAGTTCGGAACGGCTCCAGGCATGGGAACACGGTCGCGCCGACTGCTACAAGGATTTCCGAGCGTACCTTCTGGACCTTGACCTGAAGAAGATTTAGCTCCGGCTGTCCGGGCTTTCCTCTCGGATCGCTCGCAAGATGGCGTGCCGCAATTCATCCTCTCGCTTCAGAGTTTTTAGACGAGGCCGGGCTTGATCCATTTGCTCTCGACCTTGCCGCCCTTCGTGCTCACCCTCGAAATCTCTTCGTGTGTCAGACGATCTAGCCGTCGTGCGCCCGAATCGATTAACTGGCCAGGTTGAACTCCGCTTGTGCGGGGGGCGCCTCCAGCCCTCCTTCAGCAAGTGAAGCCGGTTTGAGACAATCTGACAGGAACATAACCTCTTTGCCCTGCCTTCCGTTTCGGACCGAATAGCTCAAGTTGTACTCAAGCATCTGGTGGCCTTCATACAATTCGCGGATCGCAGGCTCGTTATCGTAAGAGACGACCCAAGGGATTGCCGAATTGAGTTGAACGATCACATCGCGAAGCTTACCATGATCCTCAGGACGGTAGAAGTCGTAGTAAAGGTCTCGCCCCTTCCGATAGTATGGAGGATCGATATAGATCAGCGGACGCTCATCGCCGGCAATTTCCGTCACATTACGGATAAGCTCGCCCGCATCTAGATTCATCGCCGTGATCTTGGAACGATTTTTCGCGATCCTCATCACCCGAGCAGCTAGTTCTTGGCGATTGAAACGCGCATCGAGACCATAGGCGGACTTTTGACTGTGCCCTCCGATCATGCCGGCGTTGAGGACGCCAGAATGGTTCGTTCGGTTGAGGAAGAACGTGGCAAAACCAATTTCGAAGGAGATCCGCCCCTCAGCTTCCTGAAACACTTGTCGCTGGTTTAGCCACTCTTCGGTCGTTAGCTCAATGTCGAGAATCTTCTGCTGAAACCGGTCGGGTTCATCTAACAGTGCTCTCCAGAAGGCGTAGATCGGGGCGCTCAGGTCGTTGAGTATGATGTGCTCGACATAGCCATGCAGAAGCAGACATAGCCCCACCCCGCCACCGCCTGCGAACGGTTCGACATAAGTTCCGTCTAGGAGACTATTCTTTCGAACGAGTGCTTTGAAGTAGGGAGCGAGCTTGGCCTTTCCCCCTGGATAGCGTAGCGGAGACGCATGGTGAGAGGCGCGGGCGCTCTTCGGCGTCATTTGCAGGCCGCTTTGAAAAATGCTTCCACGCCAGACCAGGCGCCAATAAGATCGTTTTTTGATGGAAACATGGCCGGATTATGCACGTACTCGTTTAATCGGGCGACGGATATCACGCTGTCCTTACCGGTGAGTGAAGCCCGTGCGGCGGTCAACTCCTGTTTCGTCAGAGCCGAAGTGAGATGCAGCAGCACGGCCTCCACTTTTTCCGCTAGGCTGAATGTTTTCCCAGCGTTCTTCCCCGACGTGTGTTTCGTTAAGATCGAATGGGAAGAGCAATATATCTCGACGACCGCTTCGACAAAACTTCGCAAAGAAATAGCGCCGGCAATGGTGAATTTGTCGATGTTCAGGTTTCGCAGCTCATAAAAGAGCTGAGCTGCTTTCGTGTTCGATATCGTCAATCCAAAGCTCTTTGGGACAAGCGTCTTTCGGTGCAATGGGCTTGGAGAGGGGGGCGGCGGAGGGGGTGGGGGTGATGGCTGGGCCTTTACTACAGCCTTCACAGACTCGGCCGCCTTGAGCTTCGGTCCAGATGGCATCGCCGATTTGGGAATGCCGTCGACGTAGGTGATCTGCTGTTCCTTCGTTTTGACCGCATCGACCTTGATTGTCTTACTTGCCAGGTCAAGAACGATTTTCTTGATGATCTTGATCTGCTCGCTGGTCGGGTAAGCGAAATAATACTCTCCATCGACGATCTGTATGCCTATTTTCTGGCGGACTGCTGGATTGGAAATAATACGGTCGAGCGTGGTAATCGGGAAATTGTTCGCAATGGCAGCCTGCTCGGCTGATGTCAGATTTCCCTTCTGACGCACGAATTCCAACAGATCAAGTGTGCGATCTCCGCGAAAACGGGCCGTCTGAACACCATTCCAGTCAACGATTCCCCGCCCGCTGTTCTGTCCGGTGTGTCGGAGCTCTATCCAACGTCGGGCAGTGTCTCGGTCGGGCATGACCACGCCAGAGATGGGCTCGACCGCTTTCGTGTTAAAATCGTCGGCAAGGTCGGTCAGCTTAGTTCGAAGCGAGTCTGGAATCTTCAAATCTTCCAGCAACGATGGATTGGCGATAATCTGCAAGGCTGCGGTTCGTCGGTTACCCTCAAGAGCGACATACTCGTTTTTCTTCGAGTCGGGCTTTAGAACCATCATTCGGTCCATGGGGTTTAGCCCAAATTTTGCGATATCGGCGGCAAGCTCCGCTATCTTGGTCCCCTGATCATCGAGAAGTGCCTGACGGATGTTGATCTGACCGTCTTCCGTCGAGATGCGCGGATTTTCGTGATCCAAGCGAAGCTCAGAGATTTTCAGGCCAATAGGTTTCGGCATTAGTCCCCTCCCATACCTGGTGGGGGATTAAACCTGTGCGTGAGAAAAATTCAAGCTATCGAGCGCAGAGTTGTCGCAAAATATTCCCGGAGGTGATCTGGATACTATTCTGGGCAACACTCCCTTTCTTGAGGGCGCTATTTGTCGAAGCCAGACACAATCGGCGTCACTAAGTTCCTTCCCGGATCGACTGCACCGACGCATGGCGCAGCTTCGGCTCGCCCCGGAGATGACGGACGCGAGCGGTGATGCCGGGCTTGACCCATTCGACATCGTCGTCAGCCACCGCTGTCGGCACTCCGGCCGGCGGCGCGGCGCGATCGCGCTCGATGCGGCGCCAGAGGCTTTCCTTTATCGCGCGGCTGGTGGCGATGACGGCCTTGCCGACATATTTGCCTTCTTTCGCGAACAGGCCCTCGGTCTGCTTGCCGGCTTGTCGCACGACACCGATCAGATCGAGATCGTCGACATCCCAGCATTTCGTTTTCACCCAGGCATCGGAGCCGCCGCTGCGATATGGGCTATTGCGGCGCTTCGACACCATGCCTTCCAGCCCCATTTTGTCGACGGCCGCGAAGAAATCCGCGCCGCTGCCCTCGACATGATCGCTGTACTGGATGATGCCGTCGCCTGGCTTCACCAGGTCCCAAAGGATCGCCTTTCGCTCGACGGCCGGAAGCGCGCGCAGATCCTTGCCATCCTTGTGCAGGATATCGAAGGCAACAAAGGCGAGCAGTTCGGCGTTCCACGTCATGCGCGAGTGCATGGCGTGGAAGTTCGGCCGGCCGTCCGCCTCGGGCGCGATCACCTCGCCGTCCAGGATGAAGGATTTTGCCTTGAGCTGCTCGGCAGCGGTCACAATCGGCCAGTACCGCTTCGACCAGTCGATGCCGGTGCGGGTGAAGGCGCGGGCGCCGGCCCAATCGAGGATCAGCTGGGTACGGAAGCCGTCGTATTTGATTTCGTGCAGCCAGTCATCGCTGACCGGTGGCACCTCGACTAGGATCGGCTCTTCCGGCTTGATAAACCTCAGCCGCTCCCCCTCGGTACGCATGAATTCAGACTCCCCACCGGCTGAACTTAAATTAGATTCAACTAAAATAGTTCCGGAACTTCTTATGTCACGAGCCGAAATGCGAAGCGGTTGCGGATGTGGTCGTTGAAATAACGGCCCTTGGCAAAGGCCGATTTGAACTCGCTAAAGGTCTCAAGCGGTACGTCCAAGAACTCGTAATGCTTCCCGCTAGCTACGAACCAGACCGAGAGAACCCTATTGTTCGGGTCATAGTCGAATTTGCGTATAGAGGTCGACGGCATGGCGTCCAACGGGTGGCTGAGGGGTTGGTTGCGTCACCAGTTCGACCGCCTGCCTAGGCAACGGAAGAGCGACGGTAGGAATGGACGCCTGAATCCACGGTGCTAGAATTGCCGAACCACTGTGGGAGGCCTGGTAGTGCCGAGCCCCGACGAAAGCTGTCCGAAATTGACGCTGGCGGAACTGGTCGACCCAGGCCGCGCCGCCCACGCAGCAATCGAAGTTTATGGGTCGGACGCAAAGACCGCCGTGGCTCACTGCGCATTGACTGCCCATTTCGATGGTCGAGAGGATGACTATCGCTTTTGGTGCCAGGTCTTTCGCGAACTCCGGGGTAAACTGAACTAGCGCTCGAATGCGAAAAAGCCCGCCACCTTTCGGCAGCGGGCAGGGTCTGGAGTTTGGCCAGGGATTAACCCAGCATGGGGTCAACGATCGGCGGAGGGGTTGGTTGCGACCGCCTTACACCTTAGACTTCCGCCAACCCGCCCACCACGCGGCCCATTGGGAGCAAAACCAGCGCTCGCCCTTGGCAGGGTTGACGACCGTTTCGTTATAGTAGCGCTGACCTGGCATGTGATAGATGCGCTCGCCTGTGACGACGCTGATATTGCCTTTGATATTGCACCCCCCTTGGGCTCGGGACCCACCTTGCCGGTGTACGGTCGGAAGGGGATGCTGCTCACTTTGCGGCATGAAATAGCCGGCAGCCGCAACACCGCACAGCAGAACAGGGATTAGCGCCCGCTGTTCCAACAACGAGCGTCTGCGCCGTTTTGGTGGTGAAGCCTTTTGCCCGTGGAGCCCCATACCTCTCTCTCCCTGCGGGAGAATGCGATTAAGGCGCGCTGGAGTCCAGACGACACTTGAAAGCGCAGGCTTGGTGCAGCCTAGCTCCGGGGACCGATCGCAGTCGCCAGCTTCTGAGGCACAGGCTTGAAGAGCAGCTGAGTGTAAACCGGCAAACGCGGGCCTACCCAACCCTGCGCGCGGCCATAACGGCGGCGGCGGCGTCCGAATTGGTCGGAAAGCTAAACATCACGCGGAGCCTCCGGCTACCGCATCGGGGGCAGCGGACGCGCTCGCGGAGCAACGAGATCGGGAAGTCACGGCCTCGCGTGAGAACAAGCGTTTCCATGTCCGCCGTATACGACCAATTGCACTCTCTTCCGCGCTGCATCCCCTTCGTGTAGGGGCCAAAGGCACAGAACACGCGGACGGTCACAGAATGGGCAAGGCAATCGCCTAGTGTCTCGATCTCCATACGGAACGAAATAGGAACATCGTCCCTGCCGCGTCAAGCCCGCCACCACAGAAGCAAAAAGGATCTTCGGAATGAGACAAGACGCCGCGCCAACCCGACTGGCCTCGCGGCCTAGCGCGCCTCTCGCTTCCTCGCTATATAATCTCGCATATTACATTCAAATCTTCTAATAAAGGCATCCCCTTGCTTACCCGAATTCTTGATATGTTCCGGGCCACCAAGTCCCGGCACCTGAAGATGCTTGCTCCCTTCCCGAAAGACCCACAGCCTGCCGGCAGTCCGAACACCGGCGAAATCGTGGCGTTCTTTTCGATGAATTCCTTCTATGAGACAGAAGCCGCCCGCATGACCGCGTCGGCATGGCGTCTTGGCCTTTCTGTCCAAGCCCGGCCATTCGCCAGCGCTGGAAGCTGGGTGCGCAACGCGAGCCTGAAGCCGACGTTCCTTGTCAATATGCGTCAGAAGCTTCAGGGGCCGCTCTTGTATGTGGACGTTGACGCCGTCTTCCATCGCGACCCATGGCCGGCGCTTGCCGGTTTTGATTGCGACATCGCCGTCTACCGCGAAAGCGGTCGGCTTATCTCTGCAACAATCCTCATCAACGACACGCCGGCCGCTCGCGAAATCCTAGCCTTGTGGCGGAAGCGCTGCGATGAAAACCCGGAAGTATGGGATCAGGTCGTGCTACAGGAAATCCTCGACGAAGATCGGGCCTCCGCAAACCCGCGCTATCGTGAAGGCGAGCTACCCATTTCGTTCTGTTGGGTATTCGACCGCCTCGAAAACGGAAAGCCCGATCAAATCCATATCGAGCAACTACAGGCGAGCCGGGAAATCTCGTTGGAGCACTCTCGCGGCAAAGCACGCAGAGATCTTACACGCCGGCAGGACCGGGTCCGGACCATTGAGCGCATCCTAGACGAACGCAAAGAGCGGCTGCGCAAAGGCTAATCGACAGGCCGGGGACCGGCCAAGGACGCGCAAGAACGCCCTCGCCGGTGGCCGAAGGCGACAAAACGCTTCAGCGGACCTCTATTTCAACCGCGTGTTTTCCACGCCCGCGCTTCCCGCAAGAGCGAGTTGCGTTCGGTGCCGATCAGCTTGATCAGGAGGTGGGCTTGATCCGGGGTGATGCCCGTTTCTTTGGCAATAGCACGCGCCAACAGTTCTTGGTGCGGCGTGATCTCGCTAGACTGGTCATCTTGCATTGGGCTGAGACCTTTCAGCCCGAACGCGCCCCCGCAACGATGGTTCCACGCGTTAGTCGCATTTCTTCAGACAATCGGCGGGCGGCGTACCGTCGGCCGTTATTTCGATGATGGCGTGCGCCACATAGACGGCGGCGGCGAGGCAGACCCCGATCGCCAGCAATTGCCAGAACGCACTACGGAACGACTTCGGCCGGGGTATGCTCATGGGTGCCGCCCCGGCGTGATGTAGACCGCGACCTTGTCCCAAGCGACGATCGCGCCAGTGACGAACGCGAAGAGGATGCCAAGGAACTTCAGGAACCGCCCTGCGCTTTCCCTGTCCCTCGAGAACTGGATTGAAGCCTCCAGATACTTGACCCGCTCCGGCGTCAGGCTGTCGATGAATTCCTTCACCTTCGGATCGAAATCGAGGGCGGGTTTGACTTCGTCGGTCATTTGGCCGCCTCGCGTTCTGTCTGCATTGCCTTCAGCCGAGCGACCCATGCTTCGGCCTCATGCAAGAGGTCGGCCTCGACCTTCGACTTGCGCCGGTTGTCGATCAGCGTTCCATGAGCCGCCGCATCGATCAGGATCGTGCAACACGCCTTCACGGCTCCAAGGTTCTGGACCAACGTGTCGCGCGTCCTTTCCTCGCCGACCTTCCACAGTTGAAGGTGACGCATCGCGGCCTCGACATAGGTCATTGCCTCGACCGGGTTGTCGCGCCAGTTGTGCGGGTCATACTTCAGGGCGCCGTCGAAGAGGGCTTCAAGCTCCGCCAGTTGCGCCGAGAGCGGGATATAGGCGAGCGGCGGTTTCTTGTCGCCGTATGCCTGTTTCGGGTTCGCCGGCTTGACGGCTGGAGCGTCCGGAACGTTCTGGAATTGCTGCCCCTGAAGCACCGCGGGCTTTTTCGGCCCTTCGTCCGGCGCGTAAATATCATAACGGTTCATGTCGATTGCCTTCGGCGGCCGAGCGGAAGCGCCGCGCTCGCCGCGCGTCCGATCGGATCAAGAGGATGAGGATGAAAAGGCGGAGAAGGCGGTCAAACATGCCCGCCCTCGCCTACCGAATTTCGACTTCGGACGTGCCGGTTGTGCCGCGCTCGAAATCGTAGTTGCACGCGCGCATCGAGCGACCGGAGAGGAAGCCCTTCGAAGCGTGATAGGCGTCTTGCGCCACTGGCGCGCGGTGCGACCACACATGCACGCCGCCGACTTCCTTCACCGTGTCGTGGTGAATGTGGCCGGTGTGGAAATGCCGCGTGTACGTGTCGGCCCAATCGCCTCGCCGAACGTTCGCCATGATCAGCGGCATATCGGGGATTTTGGCCCCATCGCCGTGAGCCGCGCCGAGAAGGTTGACGCCGAAGCGCTTCCACCAGAACGGGCTTGGGCTGTCGTCGACCTCGACCCGGTCTTCGTTGCGCCAGTACATGCGAAGCGCCTGGACAAGCCCGACTGTCGAATTCGGGTCATGGTTGCCAGGCTTCAACACCAGCTCGATCAATTCGTGCTTGACCGCGACCATTTCGGACGCCTCGACCAAGAGATCGGCAGTCGTCGACAGCGTCTTGGAATAGCGCGTGTCCACGTCGAGGATATTGCCGGAGCGCTCCGTCATGTTGCGCGCGTTGTCGGCGTGCAGAAGGTCGCCGATGCCCAGGATGACAGCCTGCTTGGACTTCGGCGTTTGCTCGATCAGGTCCGCGACCGATTGCAGCAAGACACGCTTGGCGATCGACAAATCCCAATCGGGACCGCCAGTCTCGCGACCGTGAGCGAAGAGGCCGACGTGCCAGTCGCAGAAAATGTAGACCGACAGACGCTCGGAGAGTGAGCGTTGCGGCCGGATGATGAAGGGCGCCGACGGAACGAAGTCTTCGAACGCCTTGCGGATGATCTCCGCCTTGTCGATCGTGTCCTTCAGGTCGCGGTCGGTCTTGTGCCACTTCAGGAGGATACGATCCTCGCCGTCAGTCAGAACCGAAAGACCCTTCAGCAGTTGGTCGGACGGCTTGACGAACTTCTCGCCCTTGTCGGCGCGCGTCTTGACGGAGGTCCGCTCGATCAAGCCGTCGGCGTCGCGCGTGATCGAGTGCGACTGGACGATGAACCCTTCCGGAACGACGTTGCCGGCGATGGTGCCGTCAAGGCCGCGTTCCGAGGCACGCCGTAGCGTCGCCTGGAGCGTTGAGCGGTTGATGCCGAGTTCGGTAGCGGCGCGGCGCTTGGACAGGCCACAGGCCCGGTAAACGGCCAGCCGGCGAGCGATCTCTTCGATCTCCAGCTTGTCGACCTTGCCGCCGGTCTTTTTCTTGGTTGCCCCCTCGCTCATTTCGCCACCTTCTTTCCGCTCTTGGCAGGCGACGGCGGCGGGAGGATCGCGATCAGCGCCTCATTCTTGCCGATGCAGTCGCCGTAGTTGGTCCTGTCCGTGCCCCACAGGGTTCCGGTTTCGGGTTCTTTGAGATCGCGGTGCGGAACGTCGACCAGGGGAGCGCAAGGCTCCCGCAACGGCGAGTTGGCGGGAATGTCAGCCGTCGTTTGCAGGACGGCGGGCTTCCTTTCGACCGGCGGCGTCAAGACCGATTGACAGCCGGCGAGACACAGAAGGAACGTCGCGGCAATCGACAGTCTTAGGTGCATTTTCCAGATCATTGATGATTTCCTTCAGTTCCCCGGCGTGGATGGCGCGTTCGGCGCGCTCCGCGAGGTATTTGCGTTCGGCTTCGGCTTGGCGGATGGCATCGGCGGCGCGGAGATCGGCGGCGTTCTGCCGTGCCGTCTCCGCCGCTTTGACCCATGCGGCCCGCTCTTCGGCGACACCGGCATCGTGGCCGGCGCGCTCCGCTCGATCGACGCGGCCGAGGGCCAGGTACTCGACGGCCGGCCCTACACCCGGCACATACCGGATGATCGCAACCGCCTTGACGATCTCCTTGGCGACCGGCACGCCTTCGTAGAGGGCGAGCAAGCTGATGAGGGCGATGGCCGCTGGCGACAGACGCGACAGCAGCCAAGCGATGATGCCGCTACCCATTGCGAAGACCCCTGAGGCACATGGCCTGCTCGCTCTCGCGGCCGGGAGTGCCCTTGACGCGCCGGTTGAAGAGGCCGGCCACGACCTCGCCCTTCACGTAGACCCACCGCGAAAGCTGGAGGCACGCGCCTTTGATGTCGCCCTTGCGGAGGTGCTTCTTGATCAAGGTCGACTGGCACGCCGCTCCGGTGCCGACGTTGAATGCCCAATCGTTGATCGCGACATAGGTCGGGCCGGGAACGGCCAGAAGCTCCGGAGCGCACGCCACCATGCGCTTTTCATGCTCGACGATATCCTTCGCCGTGATGGCGTCGCATTCGGCCGGCGTGTAGGTCTTGTTAGGGATGATGTCGGGTCCGGTGTGGCCGCGACACACGGTAAGGACATGGCCGACATCGTAGTAAGGCTTGTACTTGGTGCCTTCCCACGACCCGGTGTAGGCAGTTGCAGCAGCAAGCAGGGCAAGCCCCGCCGCTCCGCTCTGGAGGTAGCGACTTTTCATTGGTTTGATCCTTTGGTTGTTGAGAGACGAAGCGGGCGATGAGCGCCGCGCCGATGGTCACGAAGAGAAGGGAGGCGAAGACGTTTGGCGGGAACCGATCGCTGTAGAGCGGCAAGACCGCTTCAGCGCCGGAGAGAAGGCCGGCAATCGCGAGGATGCGAACCGACCAAGCCCGCTTCAGGACATCGCGCCAGTTGTCGATGATCCTGATTTCGGTCGCACGAAGTCGCCTCCAGACGGCTTTCGCCGACAGAGGGAAGGCAGGCATAGCGATGTCCTTAGTTCGGGATCATTCTCCCGGCGTCGGGAAGATGATCGGGTCTTATTCGTGCCGGCAACGAAAGGCCGCGCGCCGCGTTCTATGGGATGGCGCGCAACCGCAAGAGGGCCGAGAGCGATCTAAGCTTCGTCGAGTTGGCGAAGGCCATCGGCAATCGCCCGCCGGCCAAGAACATTGCGGTCGGCGTTACCGGGAAGCGCCATGCCGGCCCGGTCAAAGACGAGATCGAGCATTTCATGATTTGTCCGGTCTGCGGACAGGAGATCGACATGCGCAACCTCGCCGAGGTGCTACACCACGATAATCCCCACCATGAGCCGCTGAAGTACCCGACTAGCCGGTGATGCCGTCCGGAGCCGGCGTGATCAGGTGATAGTCGATGCTCTTCTCGCGGATCAGCACGTAGCCCTCGTCGCACTGGAGGCGGACATAGGTGCCTTTGGCATCCCATGACGTGATGTTGCGGAGGTTTAGGTGATTGCCCGACTTGAAGACGATCTTGCGCTTCAATTCGAGGACTTTGGGCTTCGGTGTATCGGTCATTTCAGGTTCCTTTTTGGCTTGGCGCGCGCCGTCCCGACTTGTGAGGGCTGTCGACCCGGTTTGAGATTGCTGGACGCCGTGGTAACCTTGCTTGGCAAACTATTGACGGGTTTGGGGGCGACCAATGGACAAGAACAATGAAGGGTATGGCGCTGGCTTCATCGGTGGAGTGTTATTGTTCGTATTCATCTTGAATGTGATCTACACAGACGACGGATTTCGCCCGTCATGGCTAAATCAGATTACATTTTGGACATTCGGGTTATTCGCGGTCGGCTTTGTCTTGCGCGACCTTGCCGAGGGCAAAAGACAGCGCAAACACCAAGAATGGCTTGTGAGTTTAACGGACGCGGAGAGAGAGGCCCACTTTCGCGTTGCGCCCATTGATGATGAAAAAGACAATTGACGCCTCGCCTAGCGTCTTATCTGTGAGGCGCCCTACCATAGGACGTACCAGACGAAGGCGAACATGCCGGCCGCACCCAGGACGAAGCCGCCGGCCGCCCACAGGAGGCGGTCGACGACAGAGACGATGAAGCTCATGGCTATGCGGCCTCCGGTATGACGTTGTCGTTGATGGCGTTCGGGTCGACATTGTCCGCATCGTCGTTCTCTGCGTTCATGCCGGTGCCTTCAGCCGCGAGAGCATCGGCCTCCGCCACCGGGTCGAACGAAGACGAAAGCTCGCCACGGCGCTGCAATTCGCTCCAGAACGTTTCGCGCGTGAGTTCGCCAGCGACGCGGACCTTCAAGAGGCTGTCGACCGACTGGCTGTCTTTGCCCGTCTCGTCGTCATACTCCGTCGCCACGTTGACCGAGGGCGCCCTGATCGTGTCGACCGCGCCACGGTAGCGCTCCGCGAACACGAAGGCCCGCTCCAGCGCGTCTTTGAGGTTGAGCGCCATGTTCTTGACCGCCGAGTTCTCCCGGTTCTCCCCGGCCTTGACAGAGGTCGCCGTGATGACGCCCGAACCCTTTTGGTGCGGCTTCATGGATAGTTCGTCCATTTCGGCCACAAGCCGGTCGAGGTCTTTCTGTCCGGCTTCGATGGCCTTGCCCTCCGCCTCGACGAAATACCACTTTCCTTGCGGGTCTTCGGTGATCAGCAGCGAGTTAGGGCCGAGCGTGGCGACCGGCTCTTGCTTCTGTCCCGGCTTCTTCGGCGGCAACTTCACGCCGGAGCCTGCCAGCATCGGGAAGCGAGCATATTTCAGAATGTTGCGCTGATCAGAACCCGACTGCCAATGCTCGACGTTCTTCCATGCGAGATCGAGGAAGGGCGGCTTCACCTTGAACCCTGTCTTCGTGGCCCGGCGGCCGGTGAAGTAGGGGACGATCGAGACTTCGCCGAGAGCGTTCGGCCCGCTTTGGATGATCGACCAATCGGTTTCCTTGCCCTTGTCGTCGGTCGCCAGTTCCCACAAGTCCCAACCGTCCGAGCGCCAATGCCGGATGCGCTTGACCGTGATGGCGGTAAAGCCGACGACGCGCGTCGTGTTCTCCCAAAAGCGGGCATTGATGACTTGCGGCTTGCCGGACGCGGTCGACACGACGCAATCGATCACGTCTTCGGCCCGGTAGTGAATGAAGTAGGGCCGAATGTTGCGGGCGATCTCTTCGGCCAAGGTGATGCCAGGCTCCGCGCGTGGCATGTCGACCATGATGTAAGCGAGGCCGGCCGTGACGCCGTCCGTCATGAATTCGCGCGAGAACACGTCGAGCGAGTTGCCGAGCAAGTCCACGTCCATGATGAAATCGTCATAGTACGGGTCATAGTCGCCATCGAGCAAGACCGGCTTGCCCATGGGTTTGCCGACCGCCGAGTTGACCGCGCTCTCCAGCTTGTTGAGCAGCACGGTTTCGGCAAGGCGGCCCTGGTAGCGTTGCGGGTCTTCGGCCGGATGAACCGGGAGATACGTCTCGCTAGCCGCACGCATGGCCTCCGTACCCGCCATGACGGTACGCAAGACCTTGAAGCTGGAGGCGTTCGCCAGGTAGTCGGCGGACGGAACGGAAGGATCGATTTTGTCAACCATTGATCAGCACTTTCCAATGAAGAAACCGCCGCCCTCTTCTTCCAAGAGCAGATCGGTGAAGGCCCAAACCAAGGCGTCGACACGGTCGGGGGAGTACCCGGCCGCCTTGCGGTCAAAGTCGATCGTGAGTTCGCACATTTGCTCTTCGAGAGTTTCGAAGTCGCCGACGTGCAGCACCTTGCCTTGTTCGTAGAGAGCGGAGACAGGCTCCGCGCGAATGCCCTTGCCTTTGGTGGCGCGGACCTGAATGACCGGAGCAAACGGCATGACCGTTCGCACCGTGCTTTCGACCATGTCGCCGCCCTGATTGACTTCGCAGACGACGGCGTCCGCCTCCCACTTGCGGAAGGCCAGGGCGACCGCTGTAGCCCAATCCTGCGGTTTGCCCTTCAGAGAGCAGTCTTCAAGCACATAGCCGTTGTCGTCGGCGTCCTTGCCGGCAACGATGATGCCGTGTTCGTCGCTTCCGGGGTTGTTTGAAACCGCCGGGTCGACCGCCACGATGACGCGCGTGATGCCGAGCAGCGCGACGATCTCCGCCGGGCTGAAGCGTGCCGTTGCGTCCGGCGCGTGCTTGATGATCGAGTAGTTCCAGAGAGCGTTTTCGTTCTCGTTTGCGAACAGCCCTTCAAGGAAGCGAGCGCGCTTGCGAGCCGGTAGGTTCTCCAGTGTGCGAAGATACTCCGGCGCGAGGTTTTCCTTGTTGTCGACCGGGTTCATCTTCAGGTGGACGTGATTGTCCGGATCGGATAGCGCCCGCCCACTCTCCGGGTCGACCTTGTCGATGAATTGCTTGTAGCTCCAATGCCGCTTGGAGGGCGGATTGCAGTCATAGAAGGCTTTGAGCTTCAGGCCGGTTTGCTGCGCAAGGCGCGACATGGCCGTGGTCACGCTGTCGTAGGAGATTTGCGAGACTTCGTTGAAGTAGAGCGTCGCGAATTCCTGCCCTAGCACCTTCTCGACGCGGTCCTTATCGTCGAGGCCGCCCATCCATACTTCGCTCTCATTCGGGAACCTGATTACGCCCTCGACCTTGTTCGTCTCGTAGGGGACGTTCGGGAAGCAGAGCTTCATCATCTTCGGCCAGGTATCGGACCAAATCGACGCCATCAGATGGTTTTGCCGATAGCGCCAGATCGCGTGTCGAGAGCTACGAGCCTTCATGGCCCTCATGGCGATGATCCGGCAGAAACCGAACGTCTTGCCCGATCGAGAGCCGCCGTAGCCCATGACGTGCTGCGCGGGGCCGGAGACAAGGCGAACTTGCTCCGCCTGCTTTGGCGTCTTGACGAAGGCGCTCACGGCTAGACCTGTGCGTCTTCAGCGTCGATATGGATCGAGATATCGCCGGTGTTCTTCGTCTCGACCTTGTCCGTCTGCCCCAGGCGTTGCTTGCCAAGCCAGATGAGCATTTGCGGATTGCGTTTCTTCACCGCCACGTCGATTTGCGCGACCGCGATGTCGATGTCGATGTTTGACCGCCCTTGATCGATTGCGATGTCGACCTCCGGCCATTTCTTCCGGAAGTTGTTCAACGCGGTGAGGGAGACGCCAAGGTTCGCCGCCATCGTCTCGTATGAGACATTCGCCGCGCCGTAGCGCCGTAGCGCCTTCATGGTCTTTTCGTCCGGCACAAGCACGTCAGGCCGGCCTACGCGGACCTCGCGGAACGGGTCGATCTTGGCCTTCGTCGAGCCTTTCGGGCGACCACCCTTGGGGTTCTTTTTGGGTTCCGGGTTTTCCATTCTTTTATTCCTTCCGTGACCACACGGCTCCGCCCTCGCGCAATCCCTTGGCGGGACAGGCGTTGAACGGCATTCCGAAAAAAGTTGATGCTCTACAAAAAAACCTATTGCCTAGATTTAGGCCATAGGGTATTTAATACCCATAGGTACATTATACCCTACCACGGAGACACACCCTATGCCGCTCTCGACCAGAACCTTTGGCATCGAGCTAGAAGTCATCATGCCTTGGGGTGAAACGCGCACCACGTTCGCCGCCAAGCTCCGCCACTATCAGCCAAGCCTCGTCATTCGCCCGGCGGCCTATGGCGCGCCGACATCAACGACATGCTGGAAAATCCAGCCGGATAGCTCGACAGGCTTTGGCGGCTGCGAACTCGTCTCGCCTATCCTGTTTGGCGAACATGGCATCGCTGAAGCCCGGCGCATGTGCGACGCGCTGAAGGCGGCCGGAGCCAAGGTCAATGTCTCGACCGGCTTCCACGTCCACTTCGGCGCTACTGGCCTTGACCTGAAGGCGTTGAAGAACCTCGCCAAAATGTATGTCTGGTTTGAGAGCTTTTTCGACCACGTCATGCCCAAGAGCCGACGCGCAACGAACAACACCTATACGAAGTCCAACCGCGCCGATTTCGGCGGCTATGGAACCTATGCGGTCAATTCGAGCATCGTCATGATTGACGCGGCTCCAGACCTTCACGCCTTCCTAAAGGTCGCTTCGCCAGAACGTCGCCGCAAGCTCAATCTCACCAATCTGAAGGCCGGCGGCAAAGGCACGATCGAGTTTCGCCAGCACTCCGGCACGGTCGACGCGGACAAGGTGGAGAATTGGGTTCGCTTACTTGACGCATTCGTGACCAAGGCATTGACCACGCGCATCCGCAAGCGCACCGTCACTCGCGACCTTGAACCCGTCGAAGAAATGCGCCAGTTGTTCGACATGATCGAAGCCGACAAGCCGGTTCGCATCTATTACATGAACCGGCGCAAAGAGATCGCCAAGCTGGAGGCGGCAGGGTTGCCGATGGTCGCATGATCCGGACGAAGTCAACCACTTCCGCATCGCCAAGAGAGAGCCGCAAGCGCGCGGCTCCCGCTCTTCCCGCACCGCGACCTACTCCAGAACCCGCACCGCGCGTTGTAGACCCGTCCCCGCCAGCGGTAGACCCTATTGCCGGCGAGAAGACCATGCACGACGACTGGACGCCGGAGTTGAAGGAACTGATCGCCCGCGCCGGGATAACCCGGCAGGAAACCGCCGACGCCCTCCGCGTCTCGATCTCGACCGTGAATGCCTGGCTGAAGCCCGCCACGTCCAAGAGCGCGAACCCCACGCCAATGTGGGCGGTCGAGCTATTCCGCTACAAGTTCAAAGGCCGGCTTTCAGCCGAGCGAGCGCTTCAGCTTCGACGCGCCGAGCCTCACGCTGCATCGCAGAAGAATTGAGCGCCGAATTGGAAGTTGCGGCAAGTGGTGAAATCCTCGCCCTTGTCCGCATAGCGCTCCGCCGCGACCTGGCCGGTGAACCGGATGATCTCCGCGTTGTCGAGAAGAACCCGGTCGCCTGTCCATAAGTCCAAGCCGGCGTGCGACCCTGCCTTGACCCGCACGACCAGATGGCGATTGCGGTGCCAGTTGTAAGGCCGCGAGACGGCGCACACATAGACGATATCGCTTTCTTGGTAGCCTTTCAGGGTCCGCCATGTGTTGGTCGGCACGCGAAGACCGAAGTCGTTCTCGTACTCGCCCTTCAGGCATTTGGCGCAATGGTAACGAGGGTCGAACCCCGTCACCTTTTTCATCCAGAGATAGCCGTGCTTGCCGACGGGGCCGCCGCCGGTTGGTTGGGTGTCTATGTGGTAGGCGAACAAAGGATCTTCTCCATGACCTCCAGCATGTCGGCCGAACGCCCGATGCGCCGGTCGCCGACAAGAGGCAATTCGAATTCATACTCGATTGCGCCGGCTATTTGGTCGCGGTTCAATTCCCGTTCTTTTATCGCCTCGACTTGCCACATGGACCGATCGCTCTTGAAGGTGACAACCTTCAGCCCCGCATACTCGCACAAGGCCATCACGTCGGCGTCGTCGTGGTATTTCTGGAAGAACCATCGGCCCTCGCGGTAGAAGCCCGACAGCCCGTCGAGCGGCCGGCGAAGAACACGCGAGCGCCCGGCTTGGCAAGGAAGTTGAGCAGCGTCACGACCGCCCTTTCGGCGTCGACCGTGTCGACACTGTTCAACACGCTATCGCAGACCACGGCATCGAACCGGCCCTGTCCGCGAAGGCGGGCAATCATCCGGTCGATCATGCGTTGCGTCGCCGCGCCGTCAAGCGTGCGATCCATCCCCTTCCGGCGGAAGAATTCAAGCTCATAGGCATCGAACCCTTCGCGCTTCATGCGGCGGAAGTAGTCGCCCTGGCCCGCGCCGAAGTCGAGATAGGTCGCGCTCGCGTTCGCCTTCAGCCAGGGGATCACGAAGCGCTCATAGAGCGCGCTCGCGTTCGCCTTGCCCTCGCGAAGCCGTGGCAGTTGCGCCAGCGTTTGAATGTATGTGTCCCGCTTCAGATTGTCGTAGCAGAACACGCCATATTCGCGATCGAGGAACGATCGATACGTCGCTTCCTCTTCGTCGGGAATTGCAAACACCGTGAGCGGGGCGCGGAGCATCTTGGCCGCGAGCGCATATTGCGCGGCGTGGATGACCCGGCCCGAAAAGGTGGCTACCACGCCGCCCCATGACCCATAGCGGCCGATGAGATCGCATATCTCCATTCGGATCGTCGCGCCGGGAGCGCGCATGTTGCCCGCGATCTTGGCCGTGTCGTTGACGACGTGGTAGCCTTTTCTGGAGAAGCCCGCGGGGATTACCGCCGCCTCTTCTCCCATGTCCATATCCGTGCCGTTGTGCAGTTGGTTGAACCGCACTTCGTCGTATGTCGTCGTATCCTTGGACAGGACAAAAACCGGAGCCGTGTCAACGCCGATCGCCCGCAACGCTTTCGTGCGTTGGTGGCCGGCAACCAAGAGATCGCCGCGCACGATCAGCGGCTTGACCAGGCCGAGCGTTCGAATGCTCTCGCCGAGGTGCGCCAGATCGTCGGCGTCAATCTTGCGCGGGTTGTAGTCCGCTCCCTTCAGGCCGGTGATGTCGTAGTCCAGGTGCAGCATGTCAGACCATCCGCTCGCCGTAGTGAACCCGGCGGCATGGGAGGAAGTAGGGCGTCTTCACGGTCGAGAGATCGCCGAGGCAAGCCCGCTGATAGTGGATGGGAGCCGGCGGATTTCGTGGCGTTGCCGCCGAGAGCGCAACCGCGCACAGGACGATACCGGCCATTCCGACGCCCGCGTAGAACAGCCGAAACGAGAGATCGGCCCTCATTTGCAGGCTCCCGAAG
Source organism: Mesorhizobium sp. M0152 (assembly GCF_040322415.1). Lineage (NCBI taxonomy): Bacteria > Pseudomonadati > Pseudomonadota > Alphaproteobacteria > Hyphomicrobiales > Phyllobacteriaceae > Mesorhizobium > Mesorhizobium sp. M0152. Next base: position 178,386 of record NZ_JAMYTH010000002.1, on the reverse strand, counting down.
GAATGATGACCTCGACCTCGTCAAGGAAGTCGACGAAGCGGACGGCCGGGAACCAATTTGCGAGCCGGTCCCGCTGATCTTGCGCCATAGCGGCGTAGACGTAGCGGACGCCGACCACATTCATTGCTGCATCCCGCATCGGCCGCCACAGCTTCAGCCGAGCGCCCTCGGGCTTTTTCGCCGGGCCGCTCATGCGCCGGCTCCGTCGAGCAGAAAAGCGGGGAAGCCATAGGCCGCGCCGTTCTCTTCGACGTAGCGCTCGACCGCCTTCGACAGGCGCTTGACTTCGTCTTCGGTGATCGGAACCCGGAAGGCTCCAAAGACCAGATATTCCTTGTCGGTCCCGCTGGCGCCCTCGCCCGCTTCCGAACCGATATCGAGATCATCGTCGCCAGAGGGGCGGAGGAAGTCTTCGATCTCGTCGTCGCTGAAGCCCGTAAGCTCCAGATCGTAGCCGTCCGCGTTCAAGTCGTGCAGCAAGCCGACGAGCAATTCGTCATTCCAGCCCGCATCCTCCGCCAGGCGGTTGTCGGCGATGATGAGCGCTTTCTTCTGCGCGTCCGACAGGCCCTTCAACGTGACGCAAGGAACTTCCTTCATGCCGAGCCGGTTCGCCGCCATGATGCGACCGTGGCCGGCAACGATGCTGCCCTCTTCGTCGATCAGCACCGGGTTCGTGAACCCGAATTCGCGGATCGAGGCGCAAAGCTTGGCGACTTGGTCGGCCGAATGCGTGCGCGGGTTGCGGGCATAGGGGACGAGATCGGCAACGATCGCCGTTCCTTGAACGTGATTTTTCATGACGGACACCTTGGCCTAGATTTTAACAATTCGCTTGCGTTTCGGTGGCCTAAATTGTAACAATCCGGCCGTCTGCAACGGAGAACCCAAATGATAACCAAAACCGCGAAACCGAAGCCGAAGGCGAAGCCCAAGGTCGCGGCCGAAATGACGCTTCCGGCGATGCAAGCGGCGGTGGCCGATCTTCCGCCGACAATGTCGACACCAGACGAGATCAGGGCACGCCGGGAAGCGCGCAAAGCAAATCCCAAGCCGAAGGTCGAACCCAAAGCCAAGCCGGCTCCCAAGCCTGTCGAACCTGCGAAAGAGACGCCGCGCAACGATCACGAATTCACGCCGGCCAACCTGATCGCCTGGCGCGAAAAGCTTGGCCTATCGCAACGCGAGGCGGCCAAGGCGCTTGGAACCGCCCGGCAGTCCTATTCGAACTATGAGGCCGGCAAAGCCTCGATCCCGAAGTTCATCGGCCTCGCCTGCCAGGCGCTCGCCAGCAAGACCCGCTAATCCCCGCCTACCACGGAGAACGACCATGCTTTATTTCGCCTACGGCTCTAATCTCAACATCGACCAGATGGCCGCCCGCTGCCCTTGCGCACGGCCGGTCGGACCCTTTGACCTCGTCGACCATGAACTCGTCTTCCGAGGCGTCGCCGACATCGTCGCCAAGCCCGGCGCTCGCGTTGCCGGCGGCCTCTGGAGGATCACGGAAGAATGCGAAAAGGCGCTCGATCGATATGAGGGCGTGGCGAGCGAGCTATACCGGAAGGAATTCGTCACGGTTGAGGTCGACGGCTGCGAAGAACGCGCCCTCGTCTACATGATGAACCGGACAAGCGTCTTCCCGCCGTCGTCGGATTATCTGTCGACGATCGCCGAAGGCTTTCGCGACTTCGGCATAGCGATTGAGACGCTGAAGGATGCCGTCCTGCGCTCCGTCTCCGGAACGTGGGTCAGTCCCCGGTCGCCTCGCAAGAAAACTCGACCCGCTTCCAACTCGCCCCGCACAGCTTGCACCTAATCCGCGTCGTCTGGACGCCATCGCGCCGAAACCGCCAGAGCCGGGCGAGATCGGTCGGCGCGGTGGCGTCTGGACAGCGCGGGCAAAGGCTTGCGGCTTTCTCTTCATTCTGCATATCAGGCTCCCCGCCTATCCATTGCGGCACGCGCGCGGCGCGACGCTCGATTGCTGCCGAGGACATCACCGCGCGGCGGCCTGGGCGGCACCGGGAGAGCCGCCAGCGGGCTTTCCTGAAGCGCGTGGCCGGACATGGCCGCAAACGACACGGCAAGGCCGATCGCCGCCGCGACAAGCGCGCGACGCTGGAAACTGCTCTTGCCCATGTGATGACCTCGAAACTAAAAAGGCCGGCGCTCTCATTGGAGCCGCCGGCCTCTAGGCAAAACGTCGACCCCTCGACGTTTCGCGTCCCCTACCACGGAGAACTACCGGGAATATCCCGCCCTACATTTAGACCGATACCACAAGTCTTTTTGTCGTGGAAGGGCCTTTTCGCTTCCTTCGACAAAAATGTTTGTTAATTGCGTCGAGGCCGGCGGCGACCTTGGACGGGTCCGCTGGATCGAGATCGCGGATTAGGACATCGTAGAGGGCCGAGAACACGCCGACGCCAGCACGGTTCACGGCCCTGACGGCGCTGTTGTAGCGGCGGGAGATCGCGCTAGCCTCGTCATCCTCCAGATCGCGGCGTGTCTTGCCTGTCGCCTGCACGTAGCTGATCGCGGCAACGACGGCCGGGGGAATGTCAGCGACGCGCCGATAGGCTTGGAATAGCTCGCTGAAGTCCTGCCCGGCGTCGTGAAGTTTGAGGTCGATCGCGCCCGCGATCAGAAGGCGGCCGAGCGCATAGCCATAGCGGCGATCGTTGGCATGGCTGCGGCCCTTGCCGTTGCGCTTGTCACCGGGAAGCACCGCGCCGAAGTGGCGGCGGCGCTGGTCGAGTACGACATCGCAAGCCGTCTCGCGTTTCTGCTTTTCGTGGTGGGAACTCTTGATCTTGCCGTCGGGCCTACGCGGAACACCGAACTTGCGCTTCCTGCCTGCCATCGTATTCGCCTTTCCGTTGAGTGGTAGGAAAGGCAACCCCCTATAGATCGGCCCGCCGCGTCTTCTGGCGCGGTCGGGCCGGTAGTCTGTCCCGCCGCCTAGAACGGGATTTCGTCGTCAAGCTCACGCTGCGATTGCTGGCGCGACGTGCCGCCGCTTTGCTGTCCGTAGCCGCCGCCAGAACCGCCGCCGCGATTGTCGCTCCGGTTGCTACCGCCGAAGCCTTCCGAGCGCTCCCCGCCGTCGCCCTGGCCTCGCGCATCGAGCATTTGAAGCTCGCCACGGAAGTTCGCGAGAACGACCTCCGTCGTGTACTTGTCGTTCCCGGACTGGTCTTGCCATTTGCGCGTCTGGAGTTGGCCCTCCAGATAGACCTTCATCCCCTTTTTCAGGTATTGCTCCGCGACCTTGGCAAGGCCCTCATTGAAGATCACGACGCTATGCCATTCGGTCTTCTCCCGGCGCTCGCCGGATTGCTTGTCGCGCCAGCTTTCCGACGTGGCGATCCGAAGGCTGACAACCGGGCTTCCGCTGTTCAGCCGCCGAACCTCCGGGTCGGCCCCCAGGTTGCCGACGAGAATTACCTTGTTAACGCTGCCTGCCATTTCATTGATCTCCAGTGGCTTGATTGGGGAAGACGGTGCGGAGGCTTTCCGCGAACCGCAATGCCGCGAGGCCCATCGGGTCGCCGCGTTCGATTGCCGCCGCGACCTTGCGCTTCGAATGCAAGATCGTGGTGTGGTCCCGGCCGCCAGTCTGGCGACCGATCATGGGGAGCGACAGGTGCGGGCAAAACTCCGCTGCCGCCCATGTCACTATCTGGCGCGGCTCGACGAAGGTGCGCTCGCGCCGGTTCGAAAACAGAACGTCGCGGCGCATCTGAAAGAACAGACAGCCTTGCCGGACGATGTCCGTCACCAAGAGCCGGGCGACAACCGGGCGCAAGGCGTCGACCGTGGGCAAGGGAGGCTCGAATTGGTCGCCCGTATCGCTGGACACGACAAGGGCTTCGAAGGCTTCGTCGTCGTGACGCTTGCGCGCCAGTTCGTCCTTGATCCTGCGAACCTCCGCCGCGACAATGGCCGCCCTCTCGCGGCGCATAGTCTCCAGCCTCTCAATCCGCGCCGCCGTCTGTTCCTGCTTGCGGGCCTCGTCGCGGAGTTGTTCGTTCCGCACGTTGCGGAGCTTCGGCGCTCCGTAGAGCCGGAGCTTGACCGCCGCCGCCCGGCGAAACACTTCGTCCGCCGTTCGCGGCTCTCCGCCCTGGAACTGTTCTCGGTACACTCGATTTCTCCGTGGTAGAAAAATGGAACTTGGGACTGACAAGTCCCCACTCTTTGCATCGCTCAATCGCCTGTTCGACGGAGCGGACGATGCAATACTCAAACCCGGCCACCTCGATCTCCGCCTTGAAGGCGATTTGGGCGTCGCTCGCGGTCGTTTTGCCGGCCTTGATTTCCATGAAGAACGTCCGGCCCTCATGGAAGAAAACGAGATCGGAAAATCCGAACTTCATCCCCATTCGCTTCAGCTTCGCGAGATACTGCTTTAGCCGAATGCCTTGGTTGGGGACGTGGACCATAACCACGCCTGGCCGAAGCACGTCATTGAGGATCGAGACAATCCCAAGGTGCAACTCGTCTTCCGGGCGCTTCTGTTTGGGCTTTCCGCCGCGCACGGTGGCGCGGCGGATTTTGGTGTGGAGCGAGAGCCACTTCACCGGCTGTTCTCATGCAGCGGCGGCGTTCCGCCCGAAAGAGCGCGCTTCGTCCGCGCCTTCAGCGTGACGGCCAACACTACGAGCCGCCACGAGTATATTCCGATCAGTCGCATTCAAACCTTCCTCGATTAAGGCCGCCTCCGCCTCGACCAAGAGCGCCGCGCCCGCCGACCGGCATTCTTTCCGGTAGGCTTCAGCGATGAACAGGACGAGATCGTAGGCAATGGATTTCGGCGGACGGAAACGAAGGTTCCAAAGCAACTGGTAGGGGAGTTTGTGACGGTCTGACAGTCGCCGCATAGCATTGTCAGTGTCTCCCGTCCCTTCCGTCTCCAGTTTTACCATTTCCTTCGTCATCTTAGCCGCCTTGGCGATGTAGTCTTTCATAGATAACCTCCTGCTGTTTTAGCAAAGACATTTTTCATACTCGCAAGCGAAAACATGACACATTCGCTTTGTTCACGGAGTAGAAAGAAATGTCTTGGGAGCCTATCGGTATTGCGTTTACGCGTGTTGTTACCGACTTAGAGAAACGCCGCTTGGAGGCAGCGTCTTCCGCACCCTCAAAATCCGCGCAAACCCCGGCGCGGGTTATTCCATTCAAACCATGCCCAGGGCGGCCATATAGAGGTCGAGGATCGTTTCCTCTTCCTGCCGTTCAGCCTGATCTTTTTTCCGAAGAGCGATGATCTTGCGCATCGCCTTCGTGTCGAAGCCCGTCCCCTTGGCCTCGCTGAAGACTTCCTTGATGTCCTCGGCGATTGTGCCCTTTTCCTCTTCCAAGCGCTCGATACGCTCGATGAAGGCGCGAAGCTGGCCGGCGCCGACTGTTTGACTTGTCTCCGGAGAGGCTTGGCTCACGCGTTCATTTGTCGATAGTGATGCAACGTGCATTCTCAATTCACCTTTCAAGTGGTAGGAGTAGCGACTTTCGTCGAAGGCTCAACGAAAGCGGGCCGCAAGACAATCGCTGACTTTTGTCAGTTTGACAAGTGTTTTTGTCGGTTCAAGGCGAAAAAACAAATGGAGCTATGTAAGTGCCTGCACTGGAGACAGGGGTTTTGGAAACAATAGGTGAGCGCGTTCGGCGATGCCGAATAGCGGCGGGGATGAGCCAAAGAGCGCTGGCTGACGCGGCGGGAACGTCGCAACAGGTCATCCAGCACCTTGAGACGAAAGGAGGAAAGGGGTCGACGCACTTGGTTGCGATCGCGCAAGCGTTAGGCGTCTCGGCGGAATATTTGTGGAGCGGCGAGAATATTTCCTCTCCGCAACATTTACGTGAAAGCGGCGGTAGACTAATAGGCTTGTCAGGAACGGCCCCGGTGATCGGGACCGTTGGTGCTGGCTTATGGAGAGAAACCCAAGTGAACGCGGCGGCTTCGTTCGGTATAGAAATCCCCTATTTACCGACGAAATCAAACAACGGGATACCCCAGTACGGATTGCGGGTTGAAGGCAATTCGATGGACAAAGTGGTCCAGCCCGGCGAGTTTGTATCCATCTGTTTGATCGAAGATGGCGCACGCTTCTACACTGGCGACATAGTCGTCGTGGAGAAGTCTAAGAACGGATTATATGAGACAACGCTAAAGCGTCTTACGAAAATGACCGAAGACACTCTCGTCTTAGAGCCAGAGAGCAGTGACCCGGCCTTCACGCCGCTGATCATGAACAAGGGCGGCGACGCCGAAGTCAGGATCGTGGCAGTCGCAATCGGCAAATACGCGCCGTTCTAACCCGACAAAAATTTTTGTTGACATAGCTTTCTGACAAGGTAGTTTGTCGGGGTTCACGGAGAACGCCCACATGACCTACCACGTCGAAGCGATCTAAAGAGGCCGGCCTCCATCCCTGCGAGGCCGGCTTTTTTTCGTTGTGCGCGCTCTCCGTTCCTACCGCAAACGGAGAACCCAAATGAAACACAACCACGATGAATTCAAAGCGCGCCTCGCAATTGAAGCCGCGAAGCGCCTTATCGCCGACATGCGCGATCAGAACGGAGCCGACATTTTCGACGGCGACGAAGGCTTTCTTATCGACGCCATCGAAGGCGAAACCAGCCTGATCGATGTTATCAACGCTGCGCTCGCCTCCCGCGACGAAGATTTGATGCTGATCGCCGGCATCGAAACTCGCCAGGCTGATCTCGACGCGCGCAAGGCCCGGCTGAAGGCCACGGCGGAGCGCAAAAAGTCACTGATCGAGCGGGCCATGCTCGCGGCGGAGATCAAGACCCTTCCGCTGCCGATCGCCACGCTGTCGATCTCCAATCGCGCCCCTGGCCTTGTCGTGGTCGAGGAAAGCGAAATCCCGTCGTCCTATTTCTCGACACCGGAGCCGCCCGCGCCGAAGCTGGACAAGAAAGCGCTCTTGAACGCGCTGCGCGACCGCAAGGCCAAGCTCGACGCTGCGATCGAGGCGGCCAAGGCGATCGACGACGAAGCCGCCCGCAAGGCCGCGATCGAGGCCGCCGCGAAGGCGTTCCCGGCCATCGCCGGTGCCGATCTCGACAACGGCTCCGTCTCCCTCACGATCCGGGTGAAGTGACATGATGAACGCCGTCACGCATATCAACCAGAGCGCCGGCCTGTCGCCGACGCAAATCCGGCTGGTCAAGGATACAGTCGCCAAAGACTGCAACGACGTCGAATTCGACTTGTTCATGGAAGTTGCGCGGTCGATGCGGTTGAACCCGTTCCGCTCGCAAATCCTGCCGATGGTCTTCGGCAAAAAGGCGAAAGATCAATCCAAGCGCCGCATGTCCATCATTGTGTCGCGCGATGGCCTTCGCGTGATTGCCTCGCGGTGCCGCAACTATCGCCCGGCTTCCGAGCCAGCCGAGGTCGAATATGACGAAGCGCTGAAGGGTCCAGGCAACCCCAAGGGGATCGTCAAGGTTATCGTCAAGCTGCATCAACAGGATAACTCCGGAACGTGGTGGCCTGTCGTCGGCGAAGCCTATTGGGACGAATTCGCGCCGCTGAAGTTCGCACCGTCAGACTTCGAAGAGACTGGCGAGAGTTGGCCTAACGGCGACCCGATCAAGCGACCGAAGGATGGCGCAGTTCCGTCCGTTCTCGACGACGGCGGCAACTGGCCAAAAATGCCTTTCGTGATGATCACCAAATGCGCCGAGGCCCAAGCGCTCCGCGCCGGCTGGCCGGAAGAGTTCGGCGGCGTCTATGCCGAAGAGGAAATGGACCGCGCCCGCGTCATCGACACCATGTCGACCGCGAGCGAGGTCATGCATGAGGCGGAGCGCGTCGCTCGCGAAGAGCGCATCAACAAGACCCCGTCGCTCATGGTCTGCTTTAACGGCCAAACCGCCGCACTGGTCAGCGTTCCCGTCGATCAATTTGCCGACAAGGTTCTCGAATGGACGCGCGGTTGCGACGCCGAAACGATCGCGTCGTTTGTCGAGCGCAATCGGCATCCGCTCCGCGAGTTTTGGGCAAAGTCGCCGACCGATGCTCTCGCCCTGAAGAAAGAGCTTGAAGCAAAGGTCGCCGGCAAATGATCGAACTGTCCGACGACGTGAAGGCGCGGCTCCGCGCCTTCAACGAAACTCCGCGCGCCGACAGGTGGAAGCAACCGAAGGCTGTCCGCGCCGCCCTGATCGATGATCTCGCCAGGCACGACTATTCGGCGGCCGACATGGGAGCGATCTTCGGTTGCACGCGCAACGCCGTGATCGGCTTTGCCGACCGGCAGGGCGTGAAGCTTGGCGGACACGTCAAGCATTCTATACGCTCGACCAAACGCGCACGGCCTACAACTAGGCCACTTGTTCCCGCGCCGGATGAATTGGTGACGCCGACACACAAGCCGCCACCCCGGCCGAAGAGAGCGCCGAAGTCGACGATCGAGAAGACAGCGAGGGCGCCAGCGCCGATCGTCAAGCCGAACGCCGTCTTGACGTTCAAGCCTCGCCCGTCCCCGGTCCATATTCTCGCCGCCGACTACAGGCATTGCCGCTTCCCGCTTTGGAGCGACGAGCGCACGCCGACGGTCGCCGAAATGTTCTTCTGCGGTCGGGAGAAGGAGGACATTCTGAAGCCGTATTGCGCGCAATGCGCCGGCTCCGGCCTGTCCTATATCGCCCCGGAACGGAGGCGCGCGGCATGATGAAAAAAGCCGACGACAAGCCGTTCGCGATGCTCCGCCGGGTTCCGGCGGGCTTCGTCCCTCTCACGGCATACGATCATGAAATGGTCGACCGCGTGCCGATGTTTGCGGACGTGCGCGCCAACATCACTATGCCGCGCTCGCTCCCTCGCCATCGGTTCTATTGGGTGCTGCTTGGCATCGTCGCGGAGAACCAAGACCGCTGGCGCACGGCGGAAGACCTTCACACCGCGATCAAGGTCAAGCTTGGCTACATCGAAGACTTCCACCTTATCGACGGAAGCCTCTTGATCCGGCCGCGATCGACCAACTTCGACAGCATGGATGAACTGGAGTTTCGCGAATATCTCGACGCTGCGCTTCAGGTCATTTGCACCGAAATCATTCCCGGCCTCGACATCAAAGCCTTGAAGGCCGAGGGCGAGCGCAAGACAGGCAAGCCTCGACATGACCGCTACCTTTCGCACGCTTGACATTGAGACTTCGGGCCTCGACCCGAAGGAACATGAAATCCTGCAAATCGGCTGGCGCGACAGCGTCCAGCCGGAGGCCGGGCCGATCTCGATCGGGCCTTGGTATGACGAAACCTTCGTGAAGAACACGAAGCCGATCCCGATCGAGGCGAGCGCAATTCACCATATCGTCGAGAGCGATCTCGCGGTTGCGCCGCCTCGCTCCCTCGTCGTCGAGCGCATCAAGCGGGCGAGCCTCTACGTCGCCCACAACGCCGATTTTGAAGCGAGCTTCCTTCCGGAGCTTCAGCCGTGGGTTTGCACCTACAAGACCGCTCTACGCCTCGTCCCCGACGCGGCAAAGCACAGTAACCAGTATCTCCGATACCACTTCGGCGTCGCCGTGACCCGCGACGAGCGCGAGAGCCTGTTTCCGCACCGCTCCGGCCCGGATGCCTATGTCACGGCTCCGATCTTCCTCCAGCTATTGAAGCTCGCTCCCCTGGACGAATTGCTTCGGATTTCAGCGCTCCCGGCCCTGTTCAAAAAGTTCGGGTTCGGCAAGCACAAAGGCCAGCCGATTGCCGTGGTGCCGCTCGACTATTTCGACTGGATCAAGGGCGAAGGAACGTTCGACGACGGCGTTCTCCACTCGATCGCCGTCGAGCGCGCCCGGCGGCTCGACGGCGACCACGAAACCTACTTCGGCCTCGCGTGCATTGTTCTGGAGGCTTCCGAGAGCCGGGCGATGATGGTCGATTGGTGGAAGGCCGAAGCCGTCAACCGGGCGAAGCATTACGTCGTTGAGGGAACGCCGCTTTATGCACGCTTGGTCGAGCGGTGCGCCGCCAAGACCGCCACGTTCGTTTCCGAGGCCGCGTGATGTCTGTAGCGCCACGCGAACCCGAAGCCGCCCCACCGGCCGGCTACCGGCCGAAGATCAGCGTTAAGACGACGCTGGAGGCTTGCCTTGTGCAGGCACGTTGCCCGGACTGCGGCGAGAGGCTTGGCTCCCTCGACAATATCCACCGCGACCACGTCCCGCCGCTCCAGCTGCGGGCCTGGGACGCGGAGGCCGGCGACACAATCCCGGGGGCCAATGATCCGAAGCATATTGTCATCCGCCACCGCGATTGCCACGTCGGCAAGACCTCCGGCGGCAAGACGAAGGCCAAGGCGCAAGGCGACGTGACGGAGATTTACCGCGCGCGTCGTCTCGCCAAGGAACAAGCCGCCTTCCGAGCGCGAATGCTCGCCACCGCCACCGAAGAGGAGCCGACCGACCCGCCGCCGAAAAAGAGATCGAACTTCGCTTCCCGACCATTCCCTAAGCGCCCTACCACGCTGAAACGGAGAGACAGATGATCAAGACCAAGATTGAATTCATATGCCGGCGAGACGCCGCCAAGCGCGCCAAGGTCGACCCGCAACTGATCGACTATTGGGCCAAAAAGCATCCCGACCTTCTGAAGCATTACGGCGAGGATGGCCGCATGTATGTCGCGGCCAAGGCTCTCGACAGCATCATCGCCCTCCGCGCGGCGCTGAAGGGGCTGGCCAAGGCAAAGGCGGTGATGTCGTGAACGCAAGAGCCGTTTGCTTATTCGACAAAGACGCCCCGATCCGGCTTGACACCGCAATTAAGATCGCGTTTCCCGATAGGACGATGACGGTCAAGGGGCTTCGAAAAGAGCGCGACCGGGGTCGCCTTACCACAGAAATGATCGCCAACAAGGAATATACCACCCTGGAGGCGATCGAGCGCATGAGAGAACTATGTCGCGTCCAACCAAAGGTGCCCGCCTCGTCTGGCGAGACGAATACCGGAAAAAAGACGGCTCGCCCATGCACAGCGCCGGCTGGTATATCGAAGATGGCGGACGACGATATCGCACTGGCTGCGCTCGATCTGACATTGGACAGGCTGAAAAACTACTCGCGGCCCATATCGCATCGAAGCACGCGCCAGCGCGCCAGCGCAACCGTGACCCGGATCAAGTAAAGGTTCACGACGTTCTAAGCGTCTACGCCGCCGAGGTAGCGGCCGACCATGCGAGGCCGGCCGAGACAGCGGCCCGCCTGAAGGCGATCTCGAAATTCTTCGGTCGCTTTTCGCTGGCGGATATCAATGGCAAGCTTTGCCGCGACTACGTCGAACAAGCATCGTCGCCAGCGGCGGCCCGACGCCAGCTAGAAGACCTTCGCGCCGCCCTGAAACACTATTACAACGAAGGCTTCGTCAACGCGGTCCCGGCCGTCGTGCTTCCGGAGAAGAGCGAGAGCCGCCAGCGCTGGCTTACGCGGCAAGAGGCCGCCCGCCTGGTGCGCGCCGCGTGGCGGATGCGCCAGACATGGAAAGGCATCGCCAGCGACCGCTACACCGGCCGCCACGTCGCGCGGTTCATCTTGACGGCCGTCTACACCGGCACGCGGTCGGGCGCGATCTGTGACGCTGCAATCCGGCCGACAGAGGGCCGCGCTTATGTCGACCTCGAACGCGGCGTCTTTTTTCGACGCGCCGACGGCGAGCGCGAGACAAAGAAACGACAGCCGCCGGTGAGGCTCCCCGACCGCCTGCTCGCCCATATGCGCCGTTGGGCGCGGACGCCGATCTTCCTGAAGTATGAGCGCCGACAGAAGAGCCTCAACATCGGGCGCATGATCTCGCACGACTACGTGGTCGAATGGGAGGGCGCACCTATCGGCTCCATCCGCAAGGCGTTTAAGTCCGCGTGCGAGGCGGCCGGACTTGGCTGGTATGACGACGACGGCCAGTTCCAAACCGACGTGACGCCCCATATCCTTCGGCACACCGCCGCGACGTGGTTGATGCAGAACGGAACCGACCTCTCCCTCGCGGCCGACTACCTTGGCATGACGGAGGCGGTTCTCCGTTCGACGTACTATCACCATCATCCGGACTTCCAGGCCGAGGCGGCCGAGCGGATCACGGCCAAGGCTCCGGCGCTGAAGGTGAAAAGCAACGTTGTTCGGATGCGTTAGAACGCGACTAGAACACCTACCTTTTACCTACCTGAAACCTACCTGAAACCCCGGAATAAATGCGGAACAAGCGGGCCGGGAGGCAACAAAAAAGCCCGGAAATCCGGGCTTTTCTTGGCAAGACGCCTTGTTCGGGACGAGGGGGTCGCAGGTTCAAATCCTGCCACTCCGACCAGAAAAAACAATATGTTAGCGCATCCCGACTTTGGCGCCCCACCTGATATCCCACCTGAAACTTGGCGCCATGAGCGGCTGCCTCCTAAAAAGTTCCGTGAATTCCTCCAGGCGATGTCTTCGATGTCCCGAAGTCCGCCTTCATCAAATCCGATGCGAGCCGGCGACTTGATTGCGGTCTCCATGATTGGGGTTGAATCAGCCCTATGCGTTGGCCTTTAGATCTCCGTTCCAGCGACAAAGTGATCGCAACAATGGTTTGAGCCAATGGCTGATGATCGGTAGGGCATTTTGACGAGACAGACCCCTGCGCTACCTCAATAATGGGATCACGGCTGACGAAGCAGTGCCAGAGAGGTTGCGGATATGAATGTTATTTCGAACTCGGGCCTGTCGTCCTCCGTGGTACTCGCTTTGTTTCTTGCCGCCGGCTGTTCGTCGATCGGCCGAACCGTCGATCCGTCCAAATATGAAAGCATGAGCTGTACCGAGCTCAACAGCGCGCTGGGAGACACCGCCCGCAATATCTCGCAGACCGCAATCACCCGCGGCAAAGTCGCGAACACCAGCGTTCCACGCTGGTTGCTGGGCGGCTCGCGCGTGAAGGCGGCGATCGCCAACCGTGAAACGGCTGGCATCGACCGGCTGAAGCAGCAGCAACAGGCCATCGTCGCGGTGCGGGCGCGCAAGTGCCCCAGGTCAGCGGACTAGCGGACAGTGTGGTCCTGAAGAATTTGCATCATCTCGCGGTGACTGCCCTCAGGCGCTCAAACGGAACCGCGTGACGTCGATCGCGGCATTCATGAGCGTCTGCGTATAGGCAGCCTGCGGGTTGCTGAAGATGGCCTCGGTCGGCCCCTCCTCGACGATCTTGCCCTGCTTCATGACGATGATGTAGTCGGCCATGGCGCGCACGACGGCAAGGTCGTGGCTGATGAAGAGGTAGGACAGTTCGTGGTCAGCCTGCAGCTTGCGCAGCAATTCGACGATCTGTTTCTGCACCGAGCGGTCGAGCGCCGAGGTCGGCTCGTCCAGTACCACCAGCTTTGGTTTCAGGATCATGGCGCGGGCAATGGCGATGCGTTGCCGTTGCCCGCCGGAGAATTCATGCGGGTAGCGGTTGCGGGCGTTGGGATCGAGACCGACTTCCCGCAAGGCCTCGACCGCGCGCTGGTCGCGCTGCTTGCCCGACAGGTGCGGCTCGTGCACCAGCAGCCCTTCGGTGATGACCTGGCCCACAGTCATGCGCGGGGACAGCGAACCGAACGGATCCTGGAAGACGAGCTGCATCTCGCGCCGCAGCGGCCGCATCGCCTGCCGGTCGGCCTGCGAAATGTCGCGGTCGCCGAAGCGGATGAGGCCATCGCTGGGCAGCAGCCGCAGCAAGGCGCGGCCGAGCGTGGATTTGCCCGAGCCGGATTCGCCGACGATGCCGATGGTCTGGTTGCGTTGCAGCCGGATGGAAATGTGATCGACCGCACGCAGCATCAGCGGCTCGCCACCGAGAAAACCGCCGCCGATCCTGAATGTCACTTCGACATTCCTGCCTTCGAGCACCACGGGAGCGGCGGCAGGCGGCGGCGCCTTGCTGCCGGTCGGCTCGGCCGCCAGCAGCATCTTGGTATAGGCATGCTGCGGATCGACGAAGATCGCTTCAGCGTCGCCCTCCTCCACCACCTCGCCCTGGCGCATCACATAGACCCGATCCGCGAAGCGGCGGACGATGCCGAGGTCGTGGGTGATGAAGACGATCGCCATGCCGAGCTTGCGCTGCAGCTCGGCAAGCAGCACCAGGATCTGCGCCTGGATGGTCACGTCGAGCGCCGTCGTCGGCTCATCGGCGATCAATATGTCGGGATCGTTGGCAAGTGCCATGGCGATCATCACGCGCTGGCGCTGGCCGCCGGACATTTCGTGCGGATAGGATTTCATCCGCCGTTCCGGATCTGGAATATGCACAAGCCGCAAAAGCTTGAGCGCCTCTTCGCGCGCTTCGGCGGCCCTCAAGCCGCGATGCCGGCGGATCGGTTCGATCAGCTGGTTGCCGATCGAATAGAGCGGATCGAGCGAGGTCATCGGCTCCTGGAAGATCATGCTGATCTTGCGGCCGCGGACCTGGTTCAGCTCGGCTTTGCTCAGCGTCAGAAGGTTGCGGCCGCGATAGTCGACACTGCCTGACGCTTCGCCATTGGACGCCAGCAGGCTCATCGCCGCCATCATCGTCTGGCTCTTGCCGGATCCGGATTCGCCGACCACGGCAACGGTTTCGCCCGCATTGACGTGGATGTTGATGCCTTTCACCGCCTCGACCGCACCGTCGAGCGTGCGAAAGCGGACGCGCAGGTCCTTGACGCTGAGGATCGTTTCGGAAGCAGCCATTTCAGCGGTCCCCACTTTTATCGATCTCTAGGGTCGAGCGCGTCGCGCAGGCCGTCGCCGACGAAATTCAGGGCGAACAGCGTCGAGACGAGGAAGAAGGCGGGAAACAGCAGCAACCAGTTGGCCGTTCCAATATTCTTGGCGCCGACCGAGATCAGCACGCCCCAGCTGGTCATCGGCTCCTGGATGCCCAGCCCAAGGAACGACAAGAAGCTTTCCAGGATGATGACCTGCGGCACCAGCAGCGTCATGTAGATGACGACCGGACCGAGCAGATTGGGAATGACGTGGCGCAGCAGGATGCCACGCTGGCCAACGCCCATGGCTTCCGCCGCCTGGACATATTCTTGGCGACGGATCGACAGCGCCTGGCCGCGCACGATGCGCGCCATATCGAGCCACAGCACGGCGCCGACCGCCAGGAACATCAGCACGAAGTTGCGGCCGAAGAACACCACCAGCATGATGACGAAGAAGATGAAGGGCAAGGAATAGAGCACATCGACGATGCGCATCATCACCTCATCGACCTTGCCGCCGGCAAAGCCGGCAGCCGCGCCATAGATCACCCCGATAACCACCGCCACGACACCCGCAAGCAGGCCGATGGCCAGAGATATGCGCCCGGCCATCAGCGTGCGCGACAGCAGATCACGGCCGGTGTTGTCGGTGCCGAACAGGAAATATTGCTGCTTGATCGATGCGCTCATCGTCACTTCAAGTCCGTCGGGCGATTTGCTCTCGATCCTGGTCCCGTCAAAGGCATCGGAACGGTCGAGGTAGCGGATGTTGCGATCGTCGATCGGCTTGGTCGACTTGACGGTAACGAAAACCTTACTGCCTTCCTGCCGCCATTCCTTGATGTCGACCCGCATGCGCCTGATCGCTTCGCTAAGCGCCGTCTCGATCATCTCGGCCTTCGGATAGGCCGACAGGCTTGGCGGCATGCGCACGTAATCGGCGTAGATCGTGGTGTATTGATGCGGCACGAACGAGGGTCCGAATACACTGATTAACGCAATCGCGGCGAGATAATAGAGGCTGAACATGGCGGCGCGATTGGCCTTGAGGCGCGCCCAGGCATCGCCCCAGAGCGAGCGGCCGATGACAGCGGGAGCGGTGGCTGCGATATCAGTCATAGCGCACCCTCGGATCGACGACCGCGTACATGACATCGACGATCAGGTTGAAGACGATGGTGAAGATGGCGATCACCACCACCGTGCCCATCACCAGCGTATAGTCGCGGTTGAGCGCGGCATCGACGAAATAGCGGCCGACGCCCGGGATGGAGAAGATCGTCTCGACGATGACCGAGCCGGTCAGCAGTGCCGCGGCTGCCGGGCCGGTGAAAGAGACGATCGGCAGGATGGCGCCGCGCAAGGCGTGCTTGACGACCACCGACCAGTCGGAGAGGCCGAGCGCGCGTGCCGTGCGTATATGATGGGATCGCAGGGATTCGATCATCGAGCCACGCATCAGCCGGGCGACGATGGCGATCTGCGGCAGAGCAAGCGTCAAAACCGGGCCGACCTTGTTGATAAAGGCGCCGTCGCCCCATCCACCGATCGGCAAAAGCTTCCAGGTCAGCCCGAACAGGAGCTGGATCACCGGGGCGATGACGAAGGTTGGGATGGTGCTGCCGGCGGTCGCCAGCGCAATCACCGTGTAGTCGCCAAGCTTGTTCTGGTTGAGCGCGGCAATGGTGCCGAGCATGGAGCCGAGGAGCAGTGCCAGGATCAGCGCCGAGGCACCGAGCTGGACCGAAATGGGCAGGCCCTTGGCGAACAGTTCGGTGACGGTGAAATCCGGCATGTTGTAGCTCGGCCCGAAATTGCCGCGCAGCAGATTGCCGAGATAATGGACAAATTGCAGCCAGAGCGGATCGTTGAGGCCAAACTGGGCTTCGAGGTTGGCCTTGATCTCGGGGCTTAGCCCTCGCTCCTGGTTGAACGGGCCGCCTGGCGCGACACGCATCAGGAAGAACGCCATCGTCAAGATGACGAAAAGCGTCGGGATGGCGGTCAAAAGCCGCCGGAATACGTATCGCAGCATCGGTGCCCCGCTTGATCCAGAGCAACGCGCGTCCAGCTGGACGATTGCGCTCTAGCCTTCAAATCTTCGCATCGGGCTTTCCGAAAATCGATCCGATTCACGGGGTCCGATGCGACGGCAAGCCACCGCGCATTTCGATGCGCGGTGGCCCGGCCAGGGATCAGTCCTTGCTGATGAAGCGGGACGGATGCACGTCCATCACATTGTCGACGAAGCCATGCAGCTTCGAGGAGACGATATCGTGGTAGCTGTAATAGAGAAGCGGAATCTGGCCAACGTCGTCGATGAGGATGCGCTCGGCTTCAGCGAGGTCCTTCATGCGCTCTTCGGGCTTGCCGCCGGCGGCGGCTGCCTTGTCCATGGCCTCTTCGTATTTCGGGCTGTTGTAGTTCGAATAGTTGTTGCCGCTGGCCTTGCGTGTGATGCCGAGGAAGGTCTCCGGATCCTTGTAGTCGGCGATCCAGGCGGCACGCGCGACGTCATAATCGCCCTTCTGCTCGAGGAAGGAGTAGTGGGTCTTGGTGTCGGTATTGAGCAGCGTGACGTCAACGCCAAGCGGCTTCAACTGTTCCTGGATGGCGACCGCGGTGTTCTTGTGGTTTTCCGAAGTGTTGTAGCGGATCTCCATCTTCAATGGATGCTCGGGCGTATAGCCGAGTTTCTCGAGGATCTTCTTGGCGGCGTCCTCGCGGTCGATCTGAGGCATGTCGGCATATTTGGCCAGTGCCGGCGTGTAGCCCTCGATGCCGGGAGGCACCATCGAATAGCCGGGCAGCATCGAGTTCTGCCAGACCTTTTCGGCAATGAAGTCACGGTCGATCGCCATCGAGATGGCATTGCGCAGCTCGACATTGTCCCAAGGCGCCTTGTCGGTCTTGATCGCGTAATAATAGGTGCCGAGATACGGTCCGACGTGGATCTGGTCGCCAAACTTGGTCTTGAGGTCGGCGAGCTGTTCTGTCGGCAGATCGTCGTAGCTGTCGAGTTCGCCAGCCTCGAAGCGCTTCATCGCAGACGAGCGATCTTCGGTCGGAATGTAGTTGACCACGTCGAACTTGACGCTCGCGGCATCCCAGAATTTCGGATTCTTGATCAGTTTCATGTGGTCGTTGGGAACCCATTCGGCAAGCGAATAGGCGCCGTTGGACACCAGATTGCCGGGCTTGATCCAATCGGCGCCGAGCTTTTCGATGGAGGCCTTGCTGACCGGGTAGGTCGCCTGGTGGGTCAGCATCTCCAGGAAGTAGGGTGTCGGCGCCTTGAGCGTGATTTCCAGGGTATTTGCGTCAATCGCCTTGACGCCCATGTCCTCCGGCTTGCCCTTCTTGGTGTTGACTTCCTCGGCGTTCTTCACGGGATAGAGCATGGAAGCATATTCGGCGCCGGTCGCCGGATCCTCCAGCCGGTGGAAAGAGTAGACGAAGTCATCTGCCGTCACCGGGCTGCCATCCGACCACATGCCGTCCTTGCGAAGCTTGAACGTATAGACGGTGCCGTCATCCGAAACCGTCCAGCTCTCGGCGGCGCCTGGAATGACGTTGGCCTTCTCATCCTGCATGACCAGGCCCTGGAACAGGTCGCGCAAGACATTGGCCTCATAAACCGTCGAGGTCTTGTGCGGGTCGACCGATTCCGATTCGGCGGCGGTGCCTCGGTTGTAGACGGTCTCGGCGAAAGCCGGCGTATAGAATGTGCCGGCGGCTACCGCCATGGTCGTGGCGAATACCGTCGCCTTCAGCATATTTTTCAGCATGAAGTTCTCCCTGTCGGCGCTGCCGTCGGCACGCCTTTAAGTGTTGACGCCCCGGAACCGATTTCTGGCCCCTTTGAGCGCGCCGCCGGTTCCCTTCCTGCGGCTGGTGTCCAGACACTAACGCGGAGAATTTTTATTTCAACAGACTCTCTGGGTCACCCAAAGTAAGGCGGCACGAAAGCTGTGCCACGGCGATGAAAACACCAGCCGAAACCATAAGCTTGACTTGGTTTCCTCACCTCCACGCGATTTCTCTCGGGGAGTTTGCGGCCGCGTCGGTCCGTCGGGATGTGTTAATGCGTTTTTAAGCAACCAACAGTTACATTACAATCGGCTTCTATATAGTTCCTTCTCAGATGCGTGATAGTCATGAGTAGCAGAGCAAGTAAATTATCGATATTTTGCGAAATTTTGAATAAATTCAGAGAAGAACGTGCAACTTCCGCCGTTGAATTCGCCCTGCTCTCACCACTCTTCATTCTAATTTTGCTCGGCATGGTTGCATACGGTATATACTTCGGCGCCGCCAATTCGATCCAGCAGATCGCTGCCGATGCAGCCCGGACTGCCATCGCCGGATTGAATCAGACCGAGCGGCAGACGCTCGTGGCGAGTTTCGTCAGCAACAATGCCGGCGGATATCCCTTCGTCGACGCCAGCAAATTGACCTATCAGGCCAACGACAGTGCGGCCGACGGAAGCCAGTTCGTGGTGGCCATCCAGTACGATGCCCGCAACCTGCCGATCTGGAACCTTTTTCCAGGCATAGCCATGCCGGGGACCACGATCAAGCGCCAGTCGACGATAAGAGTTGGGGGCATCTGAATGTCGCTGCGCGGGCGCAAGAGGATCGGCCGGCTTGCTCGGCTGATGCTGGATGACAGGAAGGCGAACTTCGCCGTCATGACGGCATTGAGCGCGCCGGTCGCGTTGGCGTTGGCCGCGGTAGCCATCGACGAAGCCTCGATCTACGGCGAGCGCCGCGAAGCCCAGGCGATGGTGGACCTGGCGGCGATCACCGCGGCCTCGAACATCACCAAAATTCAAACCGCGGTGGTGACCACGCTCACCGACAACGGGATGCCAGGTGTTGTCGTTCAGAATTCGGGACAGACGATCGCTCCAGCCGTCGGAAAGACCGTCGTGTCGGTTACGCCCGGACGATACGCAACATCAACCGCCAATGTCAGCCAACGCTTCCAGGCTGGCGTAACACCCTACAACGCCGTCCATGTCACCCTGAAGAAGATTCCGGCGCGTTATTTCGCGAGTTCGCTTATCCCTTCTCCCATCATCGGCACCGAGGCCACCGCCAGCATGACGCCGGAGGCAACGTTCTCGGTCGGGTCGAGGCTGGCCAGCGTCAATGGCGGCATTCTTAACGCTTTGCTAAATGGTCTTCTCGGCAGCAACATCTCGCTCAGCGTCATGGACTACAACTCGCTGATCGCCGCCGATGTGAGCGTATTTTCGTTCGTGGACGCCCTGGCAATCCAACTGAGCCTTACCGGAGTATCATATTCGGATGTACTGGCATCCAAGGCGACCGTCGGCCAGATCGCCACCGCAATGGCTAACGTGCCCGGCCTCGGCAATACGGCAAAAATCGCCTTGCAAACCATCGCGACCAAATCGACGAGCACGGTCAAGATTCCACTCAGCCATCTCATCGGTCTCGGTTCCGCCGGCAGTCTTGGCCTCGGGCAAAGGCCAGCCGGCCTTGGCGTCGACGCCAGCGCGATGGGAATGCTGATGGCCGCCGCCGGACTGGCAAACGGTTCGAAGCAGATCGACCTCGGTCTCAGCACCGGCATACCGGGGGTGCTGTCGACCACGCTCGCCATCGCCGTCGGCGAACCGCCGCAATCCTCGCCATGGCTGGCAGTCGGAGAAGTCGGCACCATTGTGCGGACGGCCCAGACCCGCATCAAGCTGGTGGTGAAGATCGGGGGCGGCAACAGCAGTATCGGGGGCGGCATTACCCTGGTGTCGGTCAGTCTGCCCCTACATGTCGAAGTCGCCTATGCCGAGGCCAAGCTCACCGACATAAGTTGTCCGACAGGCCCGGACAGTATCAAGGTCAGCATCGCTACACGTCCCGGTATCGTCGAAGGGCATCTCGGCGACAGCAGCAGCGCCGGCTTCGCCGATTTCACCAATAAGGAGACGTTTTCCAACACCGAAATCGCGGGCGTGAAACTTCTGCTCATTCCGCTGCTGTCCGTGGTGGGCTCAGCGGCGTTTGACATGGCCAACAACACGCCGACGACGCTGACTTTCAACAAGGCCGATATCGATGCCAAGACGATAAGGACCGCTTACACGCAAAATTTTACCCAATCGTTGACTACGTCGCTGGTCAGCGATCTGTCGCTGACGGCGAATTTGCTGGGTCTGCCGCTGAATCTGGACAGCCTTCTGGGATTTGTGAAGCCTCCAGTGGTGGCGCTTCTGAACGGCGTAGCGGCTCCGGTCGACGCGTTGCTTGCCGACCTGCTCGCAACCCTCGGCGTGCGCCTCGGGGAAGCCGACGTCCGGGTCACCGGCGCAATTTGCGGGCGTTCCGTACTTGTCCAGTAAGGTGGCCGACGGCGCGCTGAATTAGGCAAGCCGTCCAAGAAAGCATCCGAGTGCCGGCAGCGAAAGCTCGTCCTCCCTGTGGGGCGAGGCATCGCCGCCAAGTTTCGCAACCCCTCCGATATCCTGCGGCACCGGCCAATTCGCCGGCTCTCCGGAGAAATTGAAGACGCAGAGCAGTCTTTCGCCGCCCTCCTCGCGGACAAAGGCCAGCACGTCGCCTTCGGCGTCGAGAAAGCGGATCGAACCGGCGACCAGCGCCGGATGCCGCTTGCGTAAAGCGAGCGCCGAGCGGTAGGCGGAAAGTACCGATTCATCGCCGCTCTGTACATCGACCGCACGAGCGCGGTGGCTTTCCGGCACCGGCAGCCAGGGCTTGGCCGTCGAGAAGCCTGCATTGTCGGCGCCCGCTTCCCAGACCATGGGCGTGCGGCAGCCATCCCTGCCCTTCACACCGGGCCAGAAGCGGATGCCGACCGGATCGCGCAGGTCCTCATAGGCAAGTTCCGCCTCCTGCAAACCGAGTTCCTCGCCCTGGTAGAGGCAGATCGAGCCGCGCAGGCAGGCGAGCAGCATGATCGAGAATTTGGCGACCGCGTCGGGATCGCCGTCCGGTCGCGTCCAGCGGCTGACATGGCGCACCACGTCATGGTTGGAAAACGCCCAACAGACCCAGCCATCGGCGACCGCATTTTCAAACGCCTCGACGCAGCCGCGCACGTGGGCCGCCGAAAACTGCGGACCAAGCAGGTCGAAAGTGTAGCACATATGCAGTCTGTCGGCGCCAGAGGTGTAGGCGGCCAGCGTCTGCAGCGAGCGGCCTTCATCGCCGATCTCGCCGACGGCGGCGCGGCCCTCATACTCGTCGAGCAGCGCCCTGAAGCGCTGGAGGAACGCCAGGTTCTCCGGCTGTGTCTTGTCGAACAGATGTTCCTGGTAGAGGTAGGTATTGGTCTCGCTGTTGGTCCCGGCGACGCTCGACGCCAAGGGTGGATTGCTGCGCAGCCAGCGGTCGTGGACATAGTAGTTGACCGTATCGAGCCGGAAACCGTCGACGCCACGGTCCAGCCAGAAGCGCACCGCATCCAGAAGCGCATCCTGGACGTCCGGATTGTGAAAATTCAGGTCCGGCTGCGAGGCGAGGAAATTGTGCATGTAGTATTGCCGGCGGGTCGAATCCCACTCCCAGGCCGGGCCGCCGAAGACGGACAGCCAGTTGTTGGGCGCGTTGCCATCTGGCTTGGTGTCGGCCCAGACGTACCAGTCGGCCTTGGGATTGTCGCGGCTGGCGCGGCTTTCGACGAACCATTCGTGCTGGTCGGATGAATGCGACAGCACCTGGTCGATGACGATTTTCAGGCCAAGACGATGGGCCTCGGCGACCAGCGCATCGAAATCCTCCAACGTGCCGAACATCGGATCGACGGCACGATAGTCCGACACGTCGTAGCCCATATCGGCCATCGGCGACTTGAAGAAGGGCGACAGCCAGACGGCGTCGACCCCGAGCGCAGCGATGTGGCCGAGCCTGGCGGCAATTCCGGCGAGATCGCCGCTGCCGTCGCCGGTCGTGTCCTGGAAGGATCGTGGATAGACCTGATAGATGACGCAGCCGCGCCACCATTCGGCGTTGTCAGCCATCACGAACCCTTCCCGGCGCTGGCCTTTCCGGCCCGACGCTCAATCATGAAGTTCACGCTGCGGCCCGGCAACGGGCGCGCAAGGTCGATCGGCTGTGTCTCGATCGCCTGATGCCATTGGAAGCCATCCCGCGACGGCAGCGCGAACACGCATTGCCGGCGATCGCCATTGATCATCACGGCAAGGCGGCCGCCCACTCCGCTGCTGTCGCCAAGCAGCATGACGAGGCGGTGCCGCGAGAGCTCACTCCAATCGGACTGGCCGAGCGGCGCTCCGGTCTCCGTCAACCAGGCGACATCGGAGATGCCTGGAGGATCGGTGGCCTTCCCGGTCAGGAAATGCGTGTCCGACAGCGCCGGGAAAGTGCGGCGCAGTGCCGAGAGCGCTCCGACATATCGCTCCAGCGCCTCGTCACGGCCTGCCCAGTCGAGCCAGGTGATCGCGTTGTCCTGCGCGTAGGCATTGTTGTTGCCTTGCTGGGTGCGGCCGAATTCATCGCCGGCCGTAAGCATTATGGTGCCGCGCGAGGCGAACAGCGTGGCAAGCAGCGCCTGCTGGTCGTTGAGGCGAGCCAATGCCACGGCTGGGTCGGTCGCCTGGCCTTCCACGCCGTTATTCCACGACAGGTTCTCATTGTGGCCGTCGCGGTTCTGCTCAGCATTGGCGTCGTTGTGCTTGCGCTCATAGCGCACGATGTCGGCGAGCGTCATGCCGTCATGGGCTGCAATGAAATTGACCGTACGGCTGGTCGGCCGGCCGGCTCTATCGAAAATGTCCGAGGATCCGGCAAGCCGGGTCGCCAGCGCGCCGGCCATGCCGGCATCGCCACGCCAGAAGCGCCTGACATCGTCGCGGTATTTGTCGTTCCATTCGAGGAAGGGCGGCGGGAAGTTACCAAGCTGGTAGCCGTCCACACCGATGTCCCAAGGCTCCGCGACCAATACGCGGTCGGCCAGCAGCGCATCCGTGCGCATCGCCTTCAGCAATGGCGCATCGGCATCGAATGTTCCGTCAATCCGGCCGAGGACCGGCGCCAGGTCGAAACGAAAACCATCGACGCCGGCATTGAGAATGAAATGGCGGAGCGTATCGAGGACCATTTCCCGAACGACGGGATGGTCGCAGGCAACCGTATTGCCCGTCCCGGTATCGTTGGCGAGCCCGTTGTCCGACATGTGCCGGTAGTAGGCCTGGCTGTCGAAACCACGCAGCGACAGCGTCGGGCCAAGCCTGTCGCTCTCACCGGTGTGGTTGAAGACGAGATCGAGAATAACGCCAATACCAGCCTCGCGCAGCGCGGCGACCGTAGCCCGCAATTCCATGATCCCGCCCGGCGCCAGACGCGGGTCGAGCGCCATGAAGGTGACGGGATTGTAGCCCCAGGCGTTGCGCAGCCCGAGGGGTGGCAAATGCCGTTCATCTATCGATGCCGTCACCGGCATCAATTCGACGGCGGAGACGCCGAGCCCTTTCAGGTGCTCGATGATAGCCGGATGGGCGAGCGCTGCGACCGTACCGCGCAGTTCTTCCGGGATATCGGGATGCAGCAAGGTGAAGGCGCGCACCGGCACTTCGTAAATCAGACCACCGGGCTGAAAAAGCGGCGGCGCAGCCTTTGCCGGTTTCAGGGCGGCGGCAATCGCCTTCGGCATCAAGGGGGCGGTATCGGCCCCCTCGCCCCGGCGCTGGGCCAACCGCCAGTCATGCGCGTAGGGCCTGTCGATTTCGACGGCGTAGGGATCGGTCAGCAGCTTATCGGGGTCGAACCACAGCCCACGCTCGGGCGCATAGTCGCCATCGGCACGAAAACCGTATCGGGTGCCGGCGGCAAGGCTTGGCACGAAGAGCGCATGGACGCCGTTGCCTTCCGGCTGCAACTCCAGTCGCTCGAGCTCACGGCTTCCCTGCTCGTCGAAGATCGAGACCCAGAGGCGACGGGCCGACGACGACCAGGCGGCAAAGCGGATGCCTTCGGGGGTGATGATGGCGCCGAGCTGGCTCATGGGCTCGTCCTCCACCCTCCCGCTTGTGGGGAGCGCCGCGAACGACGTGAGCGGGGTGGGGGGCGACGCAGGGAAAGCGCTTTACGAGCGCGCCCACCCCGATCCGCTACGCGGATCGACCCTCCCCACAAGGGGGAGGGTGAAGCCGCCACCACGCTCAAGTAATCACGCTCGGCTTGTCGCGGCCGGTGTGGTTCTTTATCCCGGCTATGTCATCGGCGGCAGCAATGAGATCGGCGAGTGCTGCCTGCGTATCGAGATCGTGCCTCGCCTTGTCCGGCTCGTAGCGCTCGATGTAGACGCGCAAGGTCGCGCCCGAGGTGCCTGTGCCGGAGAGCCGGAAGACGACACGCGAGCCGCCTTCGAACAGCACCCGGATGCCTTGATGCTCGCTCACCGAACCGTCGACCGGATCGCGATAGGCGAAGTCGTCGGCGCTGGCGATCGTCATGCCGCGCACGCTGGTGCCCGGCAGCGAGCCGAGCCTGGCGCGCAGTTCATCGACCAGCGCGTTGGCGCGGTCGCTCTCGACCTCTTCATAGTCGTGGCGCGAATAATAGTTGCGTCCGTAGGCCGCCCAATGCTCGGTGACGATTTGTTTGCAGCTTTCGCCGCGCGCGGCAAGGATATTGAGCCACAAAAGCACCGCCCAGAGACCGTCCTTTTCGCGGACATGGTTGGAGCCGGTGCCGGCGCTTTCCTCGCCGCAGATCGTCGCCATATCGGCGTCGAGCAGATTGCCGAAGAATTTCCAGCCGGTCGGCGTCTCATAGATGCCGATGCCGAGTTTTTCGGCGACGCGATCGGCCGCGCCGCTGGTCGGCATCGAGCGGGCAATGCCCTTCAACCCGTCCTTGTAGCCCGGTGCCAGGCGGGCGTTGGCGGCAAGCATGGCGACAGAATCCGACGGGGTGACGAAAATGCCCTTGCCGATGATCAAATTGCGGTCGCCATCGCCATCGGATGCGGCGCCGAAATCCGGCGCGTCCGGCCCCATCATCTCATCATAGAGATGTTTGGCATGGACGAGATTGGGGTCCGGATGATGGCCGCCGAAATCCGGCAGCGGCTTGAAATTGCGGCAGGTGCCGTTGGGCGCGCCAAGCCGGTGTTCGAGAATCTCCTTGGCGTAGGGACCGGTCACCGCATGCATGGCGTCGAAGCGCATGCGGAAGCCCGACTTGAACAGCTTGCGCAGCGCGTCGAAATCGAACAGGCTTTCCATCAGTTCGGCATAGTCGGCAACCGGGTCGATGATCTCGACGGTCATGCCGCCGGCCTTGACGGTGCCGATCGTGTCGATGTCGATCGGATCGATGTCGGCGGTCTTGAAGCTCGAAATCGCCTTGGTCCTGGCGAAGATCGCATCGGTCAGCTTTTCCGGCGCCGGACCGCCATTGCCGGCATTGTACTTGATGCCGAAATCCTCATGCGGGCCGCCCGGATTGTGGCTAGCGGAGAGGATGATGCCGCCGAAGGTCTTGTATTTGCGGATGACATGCGAGGCGGCCGGCGTCGACAGGATGCCGCCCTGCCCGACCATCACCTTGCCGAAGCCGTTGGCGGCGGCGATGGCGATGGCCTTCTGGATAACCTCGCGATTGTAGAAGCGGCCGTCGCCGCCGATCACCAGGGTCTTGCCCTTGAACCCGTCCAGCGCGTCGAAGATCGACTGAATGAAGTTCTCGGCATAGTGCTCCTGCTGAAACACAGGCACCTTCTTGCGCAGGCCCGACGTGCCAGGCTTCTGATCGGAATAGGGCTTGGTGGGAACGGTCCGTATCATGCTTCAAGAAACCCTTTTTGAAAGCAGCAGGCGATAAAGTTCGACATATTTTTCCGCGCTTCGATCCCATGACACGTCGGACTTCATGCCCTGGCGCTGGATGGTTTCGAAGGTCGCGGGACGGGCGAACGCGTCAGCCAGGCGGCGGATGGCGTGGATAAGCGCACCACCATCGTTCGGCGCGAACTGGAACCCGGTCGCCACACCTGCCGCCATTGCGGCCTCGTTGGCGTCGATGATGGTGTCGGCGAGCCCCCCGGTGCGGGCAACCACCGGCACGCAGCCGTAGCGCAGCCCATAAAGCTGCGTCAGCCCGCAAGGTTCGAAGCGGGATGGAATGACGATGGCGTCGCAGCCGCCTTGCATGATGTGGGACAGCCCCTCGTCATAGCCGATGACGACGCCGATGCGGCCGCGGTGGCGCGCGGCGGCGGCAAGCAGCGCGCCTTCGAGGCCGGCATCGCCGGAGCCAAGGATGGCCAGCCGCGCGCCCGTCGCGACGATACCGTCGACGACCGTCGCCAGGATGTCCATGCCCTTTTGCCACGTGAGGCGGCTGACGACGCAGACGATAGGGCTCTCGTCGCGGTCTAGGCCGAAGCGGTCCTCGACGGCGGCCCTGTTGGGCGCGCGCGCTTTCAGTGTTGCGGCCGTGTAGTTCGACAGCAGATGCTTGTCCGTTTCCGGATCCCAGATGCCGGTGTCGATGCCGTTGACGATGCCATGGAGATCGCTGGAGCGCATATTGATGAGGCCATCGAGACCCATGCCGAATTCGGGCGAACGGATCTCTTGCGCATAGGTCGGGCTCACCGTGGTGATTGCCCAGGCGGCCTGGAGGCCGGCCTTGAGGAAGCCGACGCCGCCATAATATTCGACGCCGTCAAGCGCCATGGCTGCCGCGGGCAAGCCGAGTTCGGCGAAAATGCCGGCGCCGAACTGGCCCTGGAAGGCGAGATTGTGGACCGTCATCATCGACGGCGTCCCGACCGCCTTGCCGTAGCGCATATAGGCAAGCGTCATGGCTGACTGCCAGTCATGGGCATGAACGATGTCGGGAAGATAGCCGGAGATGGCTCCGCCGGCGATATCGCCGCCAACCCGGCTCAGCGCCGCGAAGCGCCGCCAATTGTCCGGCCAGTCCGCACCCAAGGCATTGCCGTAGGGACCGCCGGGGCGGTCGAAAAGATGCGGCGCGTCGAGCACGAAAAGATCGAGCCCGGCAAGTTGGACGGAATGGACCGAGGCCTTGCCGCCCTGAAGCAGCGGATACTGGTAAACCGCCTTCTTCTTCTTGAAGGCGTCCATCACCGCGGGAAAGCCTGGAATGAGCGTGCGCATGGTCACGCCCTTGGCGGCGAGCGCGATGGGCAGCGCCCCGGTCACGTCGGCAAGCCCACCGGTCTTGATCAGCGGAAAAATCTCGGGCGTGACCGAAAGAACCTGCATGCGCTTAACGATCCGCTCCTAGTGCATGTCGCCCAAAAGTGTAGTGGTTTTGGGACAACGGCATGCAAGAAACACCCTAGAGTGACAGCTTGTTGATCATGTCCTGCGTGACCAGGCAGATGCCTTTTTCCGAAACGCGGAAGCGCTTGGCGTCGAGCACGGGATCTTCGCCGACCACCAGCCCTTCCGGTATCCTTACACCGTGGTCGATGACGACGCGCTTCAACTTTGCGTTCCGGCCGACATGGACGTCGGGCAGCATGACGACCTCTTCCAGCGCCGAATAGGAATTGATCCGCGCGCCGGTGAAGATCAGGCTCTTCCTCAGCGACGCACCGGAGACGATGCAATCGCCCGAGACCAGCGAGGAAATGGCCGAACCGCGCCGGCCGTCCTCGTCATGGACGAACTTCGCCGGCGGCTTCAGCTCGGCATAAGTCCAGATCGGCCAATCGCGATCGTAGAGATCCAACTCCGGCGTCACGTCGGTCAGATCGATATTGGCTTCCCAATAGGCGTCTACCGTGCCGACGTCGCGCCAATAGGCCTCGTTCTCGGCGGTGGAACGCACGCAGGACTTGGCGAAGCGGTGGGCGATCGCCTTCCCATGCTGGACGATGTAGGGGATGATGTCCTTGCCGAAGTCGCGGCTCGAGCCCGGTTCGGCGGCATCGCGGCGCAGCTGCTCCATCAGGAACTTGGTCCTGAACACGTAGATGCCCATGGAAGCCAAAGCAAACTCCGGCTTGTCGGGAATGCCGGGCGGATCGGCGGGTTTTTCGACGAAGGCGATGATATTGTCCTTGGCGTCGACATGCATGACGCCGAAGCCGGTCGCTTCCATGCGCGGCACTTCGAGGCAGCCGACCGTGACGTCCGCGCCGGCATCGACGTGCTGGCGCAGCATCAGCTCATAGTCCATCTTGTAGACGTGGTCGCCGGCTAGGATCACCATGTATTCGGGGCCATAGGCCTCGATGATGTCGATGTTCTGGTAGACGGCATCCGCCGTACCCTCGTACCACTGCGTTTCCGACACGCGCTGGCTGGCCGGCAGGATGTCGAAGCTCTCGTTTCGCTCGGGCCGCAGGAAGTTCCAGCCACGCTGCAGATGGCGGATCAGCGAATGCGCCTTGTACTGGGTGGCGACGCCAAGGCGGCGAATGCCGGAGTTGAGCGCGTTGGAGAGCGCGAAATCGATGATGCGCGTCTTGCCGCCGAAGTAGACGGCTGGCTTTGCGCGCCGGTCGGTCAGTTCCTTGAGGCGGCTGCCGCGGCCGCCGGCCAACACGTAGGCCATGGCATCGCGCGCCAGTGGCTGGGTCCGTTTCAAGTCTGCCATTTCTACCCTCCCAATTTACTCAATCCCGACATGGCTCAGCCGGCAACGAGTTCAAGCATGATCGTCGACAGCGGCGGCAAAAGCATCGTTGCAAAGATGCTCTCGCCTTCTGCCCGCGCCTCGACGGCGCCGCCATTGCCCTTGCCGGAACCGCCATATTCGGAAGCGTCGGTGTTGATGATCTCGCGCCACGTGCCAGCGCTCGGCAGCGGCACGCGATAATTGTCGCGCGGCACCGGCGTGAAATTGGAGATGACGGCCACCGGACTGCCGCCCGGCGCGCTGCGCAGCCAGGCAAAAACAGAGTTTTGGCTATCGTCGACGATCAGCCAGGAAAACCCTTCCGGCTCGCAGTCGCGGCCGTGCAGCGCCGGGCGCGAACGATAGAGATAGTTGAGATCGCGCACCACTTGCCAGACGCCGCGATGCGGCCGGAAATCAAGCAGGTTCCAGTCGAGCGCGCGCGCCTCGCTCCATTCGCGGCGCTGCGCGAACTCCTGCCCCATGAACAGCAGCTTCTTGCCGGGATAACCCCACATGAAGCCGTAATAGGCACGCAACGTCGCGAATTTCTGCCAGTCGTCGCCGGCCATTTTGCTTAGCAGCGTACCTTTGCCGTGCACGACCTCGTCATGCGAGAGCGGCAGCACGAAATTCTCGGAAAAGGCATAGACCAGCCCGAAGGTCAGGTCGTTGTGATGGTGCTTGCGGAAAATCGGCTCCTTGGAGAAATACTCCAGTGTGTCGTGCATGAAACCCATGTTCCACTTGAAGCCGAAGCCCAGCCCGCCTTCGTGAACCGGTGCCGAGACCTTGGGCCATGAGGTCGATTCCTCGGCGATGGTCATCACGCCCGGATGGTGGCCGTAGACCTCCTTGTTCATCTTCTGGAGGAAGCTGACCGCCTCGAGGTTCTCGCGGCCGCCCTTCTCGTTGGGGATCCATTCGCCCGCCTTGCGCGAATAGTCGAGGTAGAGCATCGAGGCGACCGCGTCGACGCGCAACCCGTCAACATGATATTTCTCGGCCCAGAACAGCGCGTTGTTGACCAGGAACGACACCACCTCGCGGCGGCCGAAATTGTAGATCGCGGTGTTCCAGTCGGGATGAAAACCCTTGCGCGGGTCGGCATGCTCATAGAGCGCGGTGCCGTCGAACTGAGCCAGGCCGTGCTCGTCGACCGGGAAATGCGCCGGAACCCAGTCGAGAATGACGCCGATGCCGGCGCGGTGGGCGCCGTCGACGAAGCGGGCAAAGCCATCGGGATCGCCAAAGCGGGCCGACGGCGCGTAGAGTCCCGTGGTCTGATAGCCCCAGGACGGATCATAGGGATGTTCGGAGATCGGCATGAACTCGATGTGGGTGAAGCCGGTCTCGACCACATAGGGGATCAGCCGGTCGGCGAGTTCATCCCACGATAGGAAGGTACCGTCGTCGCGAAGCTGCCAGGAGCCGGCATGGACCT
This sequence comes from Mesorhizobium sp. M0152, assembly GCF_040322415.1. NCBI lineage: Bacteria > Pseudomonadati > Pseudomonadota > Alphaproteobacteria > Hyphomicrobiales > Phyllobacteriaceae > Mesorhizobium > Mesorhizobium sp. M0152. Next base: position 147,593 of record NZ_JAMYTH010000002.1, on the reverse strand, counting down.
CGTAGATCGAAATGGCCTCGCGCCGGGGATCGGCATTGCGCCAGAAACTGCGGTGCGCCTCGTCGCCCCACGGATGCGACGACGACACCGCGGTCACCGACGCCGTTGCCGGCCGCAGTTCGGACTTGAAAGCGAACGGATCGGCCTTCAGCGGCAGCCTGACGCCGTCGGGGCCGATGATCTCGTATTTGTAGGGCCGGCCGGCGCCGATATCGGGAATGAACACTTCCCAGATGCCCGTGTCGCGACGGTCTCGCATCGAATGCCTGCGGCCGTCCCAGTCGTTGAAATCGCCGACCACCGAGACACGTCTCGCATTGGGAGCCCAGACGGCGAAATGCACACCGGTAGCGCCTTCGTGCTCGATGACATGGGCGCCGAGTTTGTCGAAAAGCCTCAAATGCGACCCTTCGGCGATATAGTAGTCGTCCATCGGGCCGAGCACGGGACCGAAAGAATAGGGATCGGTCAGCCACCAGTCGCCGCCGGCATTCCTGGCGTGATAACGCAGCGGCTGGCGTTTTTTTATCGACAGCGTCCCTTCGAAGAAACCGGCATCGTCGCGCCTGGACAATTCGCCGGCCTTGATACCGGTCAGCGTGTAGGCGGTGACGGACTCGGCATGCGGAACGAAGCAGCGGGCAAACAGGCTTTTGCCGACCTCATGCACGCCAAGAATCGCGAACGGATCTCCATGCGTACCGGCGACAATCGCCGCAACATCGCTGGCTGGCGCCAGTCCGTCCGGCCCGCTTGTCGCAGCGGTCACGCGCGGCTTCTTCATCAGGCAGTGTCCCTCCCCGGGCACCAGGTGTTTGCTTTAGCGGTGTGAATTCGACACCCACACCACCAGGACCACGTTGTTCGCAGCCTCATGCAATCACATCAGACAGGTACGTTCCAGATGTCTTTCGCATATTGGCGGATCGTGCGGTCGGACGAGAACCAGCCGACCCGTGCGACGTTGCGGATCGCCTTGGCATACCATTGCGGGCTGTTGCGCCAGACTGCGTCCACATCGCGCTGGCAAGCGGCGTAGGCGTCGAAATCCGCAGCGACCATGAACCAGTCGCTCTGGTAGAGCCCATTGATGAGATCGCGGTAGCGGTCGGGATCGTCCGGCGAGAAGACGCCCGACGAAACAGCGGCCACGGCCTGTGCCAGTTCGGATGATGCTTCGATCACACCGCGCGGATTGTAGCCATTGTTGCGCCGCTCGGCGACCTCGGCGGTGGTCAGGCCGAAGATGAAGATGTTGTCGTCGCCGACACACTCCTTGATCTCGACATTGGCGCCGTCGAGCGTGCCGATGGTCAGCGCGCCGTTGAGTGCGAATTTCATGTTGCCTGTGCCCGACGCTTCCATGCCGGCGGTGGAGATCTGTTCGGAAAGATCGGCCGCCGGCATCATGATCTCGGCCAGGCTGACATTGTAATTCGGCACAAAAACCACTTTCAGCAAGCCGCGAACGGCCGGATCGCGATTGATGACCCTGGCGACGTCGTTGGCCAGCTTGATGATCAGCTTGGCGTTGTGGTAGCTGGGCGCCGCCTTGCCGCCGAAAAATTTCACCCGGGGCATCCAGTCGCGCTCGGGATGCGAGCGGATCTGATCGTAGAGCGCGATCGCCTCGAGGATGTTGAGGAGTTGGCGTTTGTATTCGTGGATGCGCTTGATCTGGATGTCGAACAGCGCTGAGGGATCGACCTTGATGCCGAGCCGGTCGGCGACGAGATTGGCCAGCCGCACCTTGTTGGTGCGCTTGACGGCGGCGAACTTGTCGCGAAAGGCGGCATCATCGGCGAAGGCGTCAAGACCCTTGATGGCATCGATGTCATCGAGAAAGCGGTCGCCGATCGCCTCGCGGGCGAGCGACGTCAGCCCGGGATTGCACTGGATCAGCCAGCGCCGTGGCGTGATGCCGTTGGTCTTGTTGTTGATGCGGTCGGGATAGAGCTTGTGCAGGTCGGCAAACACCGTCTCCTTCATCAGATCGGTGTGCAGCGCCGAGACGCCGTTGATCGAGTGTGAACCGACAAAGGCCAGATTGCCCATGCGCACCCGGCGGTCGCCATTTTCCTGGATCAGCGAGATGCGGCTGATCTGCTCGTCCGAGAACTGGTCGGAGGCACGCGCTTCCAAAAGCACTTCGGCGTTGATGGCGTAGACGATCTGCATATGGCGCGGCAAAAGCCGCTCGAACAGCGGCACCGGCCAGCTTTCCAGCGCCTCGGGCAACAGCGTGTGGTTGGTGTAGCCGAACGTGCGCTTGGTGATGCTCCAGGCCTGATCGAAATCCATGCCGTGGACATCCATCAACAGGCGCATCAGCTCGGGCACGGCAATCGCCGGGTGGGTGTCGTTGAGGTGGATCGCCGCCTTGTCTGGCAGCGATTTCAGGTCGCCATACTGGCTGAGGTGACGCTGGACGATGTCCTGGAGCGAGGCGGTGGAGAAGAAATATTCCTGCCGCAGCCTGAGCTCTTGCCCGGCCATGTGGGAATCGGCGGGATAGAGCACGCGCGACAGCGCGTCCGCCTTGTTACTCTCTGCCAGCGCGCCGATATGGTCGCCGGCGTTGAACTTGTCGAGCAGGATCGGATCGACCGGCATGCCCGACCACAGCCGCAGCGTGTTGACGCGGTTCGCCCGCCAGCCGACGACCGGCGTGTCGTAGGCGACGGCCAGAACGTGCTCGGTCGGTTTCCAGACATGGCGTTCGAGTCGACCGTCCTTCGACGTGACCGATTCCACCGAACCGCCGAAGCCGACCTCGAAGGAACGCTCGCGCCGTTCGAACTCCCAGGGATTGCCGTGGTCGAGCCAGGTTTCGGGCAGCTCGACCTGCCAGCCGTCATGGATCTCCTGGCGGAACATGCCGTTGGCGTAGCGAATGCCGTAGCCATGCGCGGGGATGTCGACGGTCGCCATGCTTTCCATGAAGCAGGCGGCGAGCCGGCCAAGGCCGCCATTGCCGAGGGCGGCATCCGGCTCGAGCGCAGCGATGAGATCGAGATCGACACCCAGAGACGAGAGCGCCTCGCGCATATTGTCCATCAGGCCGAGATTGGAGAAGGCGTCGCGCATCAGGCGGCCGATGAGGAACTCCAGCGACAGGTAGTAGACGCGCTTTTCCTTCTGGTCGTAGGCCTCTTTCGTCGCCTGCATCCAGTGGTCCACGATGCGGTCGCGCACGACCTTGATCGAGGCGGTGAGCCAGTCGTACTGGGTCGCGACGGTGGTATCCTTGCCGACCCTGTATTTGAGGGCCATCAAGACTTCCCTTGCGAGCGTCTTTGGATCAGGATTTTCAAGGAGGGGCGGAAGGGGTTCGGATGTCATCGCGCGCGTCATGCTACCTCTCGTGCGGTTGCCACGATCATACCGGCTTTCAGCATTCCTCCCAGCCCATGGTAGTGCATCCTTCGATATGTTCAATCGATTTAGACAGCGAGACCGCCGGAATGACCCTGCGGCAATTTGGCAGTCAGGCGGCGAGCGCCGCTTCGGGAGGCGTCTTGGCGCCGGTCATGAATGCGACGGCGTCCGACATCGTGTACTGCTTGGGGTCGATGACGCAGAGGCGTCGGCCAAGGCGATGGATGTGAATGCGGTCGGCGACCTCGAAGACATGCGGCATGTTATGCGAGATTAGCACGATCGGCAGACCGCGCTTCTTCACGTCGAGGATCAGTTCCAGCACGCGACGGCTCTCCTTGACACCGAGCGCTGCCGTTGGCTCGTCCATGATGACCATTTTCGAGCCGAAGGCGGCGGCGCGCGCTACGGCCACGCCCTGCCTTTGGCCACCCGAGAGCGTCTCAACCGCCTGGCTGATGTTCTGTATCGTCATCAGGCCCAGTTCGGTCAGCTTGTCGCGGGCGCGCTTCTCCATCGCCGGGCGGTCGAGCATGCGCAGCCACTGGCCGACAAAGCCGGGCTTGCGGATCTCGCGGCCAAGAAACATGTTGTCGGCGATCGACAATGCCGGCGACAACGCCAGGTTCTGGTAGACGGTCTCGATACCGGATTCTCGGGCTTCCATCGGGGACTTGAAGGCGACGGGTTTGCCTTCAAGCCGGATTTCGCCTTCATCGGGCACGACGGCGCCTGAAATCGCCTTGATGAGCGACGACTTGCCAGCGCCGTTATCGCCGATGACAGCGAGGATTTCGCCGGGGTAGAGGTCGAAGTCGGCATTGTCGAGAGCGGTGACGCGGCCATAGCGCTTGACCAGGCCACGAGCGGTGAGAATGGGTTCCTGGGTCATGGTTATGCCGAAACCTTTCTGATCCATTGGTCGACCGCCACGGCGCCGATGATCAAACCACCGGTGAGCAGCACTTTCCATTGCGGATCGGCGCCCAGCATGTTGAGGCCCATGGAGACGACGCCGACGATCATCGCGCCGAACAGCGTGCCCAGGATCGAGCCGCGCCCGCCGAAAAGAGAAATACCGCCGATCACCGTCGCGGTGATCGCCTGCAGATTGTAGTCGGTGACGGCAGCCGAAGGCGAGATCGAACCATTGCGGCCGATGGAGACCCAGGCAGCGAAAGCGGCGATCAGCCCGGCAAGCGTGTAGACCGTCATCAGCACTTTCTTGGTCTGGATGCCCGAGAGCTTCGCCGCCTCCTGATCGTCTCCGACGGCATAGACATGGCGGCCCCACGCCGTGTGGTTGAGCACGTACCAGAGGAGCAGCACCAGCGCGACCATGGCAATGACGCCGGCCGTCAGCACCGCGGTGCCGACCTTGAAGCTCAGGGCGAACAGATGCAGCAGTGGTGCCTGGATATCGACATCGGTGTCGCGGATCGTCTCATTGGCCGAGTAGATGAAGTTCGTGGCCATGACGATATTCCAGGTGCCGAGCGTCACGATGAAGGGCGGCAGCTTCATATAGGCGACCAGCACCCCGTTGAGCAGCCCGCAGGCCGCGCCGGCGGCAAGCCCGATCGCCACGGCGAGCACGCTCGGCAGGCCGTAACTGACCGCGCAATTGCCCATGATGACTGCCGAGATCACCATGATCACGCCGATCGACAGGTCGATGCCGGCGGTCAGGATGACCAGGGTCTGCGCGGCGCCCAGAATGCCGACGATGGCGATCTGCTGCAGGATGAGCGTCAACGTGTAGGACGAGAAGAACCGCCCTCCAATGGTGAGGCCGAAGATGATGATCGCGAGAACCAGCACGATCAGCGGCACCGCCGCCGGTGTCGAATGCAGGAAGTGCTGGATGCGCCTGACGGCCGATTTATGCTCGTCGAAAGCGGCAACGCTTGTATCGCTGCCCGAGAGAACCTTCTCGAATTCCTGAGTTTGAGCCATGTTTCCTCCCCGTAGGGCTTCAGCCACGCACTGAGGCCGTCCACGCTTTCCGGTCTGCCGCCGGGATTGTTCGCGGTTACGCGACCCATCGTCCACCCGAAGCGGCCGGGGATCAAGCCCAGACCGCTTCGGTTTGTTGTTACCGGTCAGACCGGCATCAGCCCCAGCACTTGGCGAGGCCTTCCTTGGTATCGATGGACTTCACGCCATTGGCCGGCTTGTCTGTCACGAGATTGACGCCGGTATCGAAGAAATTCTTGCCCTCGGTCGGCTTCGGCTTCGTTCCGTCCTTGGCGAAAGCAGCGATCGCCTCGATGCCGAGAGCCGCCATCTGCAGAGGATATTGCTGCGACGTCGCACCGATGACGCCTTCGGCAACCGATTTCACGCCAGGGCAGCCGCCGTCGACCGAGACGATCAGCACCTGGCTTTCGAGGCCGACGGCCTTGAGCGCCTGATAGGCGCCGACAGCGGCCGGCTCGTTGATGGTGTGGATGACGTTGATGGTGCTGTCCTTCTGCAGAAGGTTCTCCATCGCCTTGCGGCCGCCTTCCTCGTTGCCATTGGTGACGTCATGGCCGACGATGCGCGGATCGCTCTCGTCGCCGATCTTGTTGGCGTCCTTCACGTCGATGCCGTAGCCCATCATGAAACCCTGGTCGCGCAGCACGTCCACGGTCGGCTGCGAGGGGGTCAGATCGAGGAAGCCGATCTTGGCGTCCTTGGCCTTGTCGCCGAGCGTGGCGGCGGCCCAGGCACCGATCAGCTTGCCGGCTTCGAGATTGTCCGTCGCGAAAGTCGCATCGGCCGCGTCGATCGGATCGAGCGGCGTATCGAGGGCGATCACCAGCAGACCGGCGTCGCGCGCCTTCTTCACCGTCGGCACGATGCCCTTGGTGTCGGAGGCGGTGATCAGGATGCCCTTGGCGCCGTCGGCGATGCAGCTTTCGATGGCCGCTACCTGGCTCTCGCTGTCGCCGTCGATCTTGCCGGCATAGGTCTTGAGGTCGACCCCAAGCTCCTTGGCCTTGGCGGCGGCGCCCTCCTTCATCTTCACGAAGAAGGGATTGGTGTCTGTCTTGGTGATCAGGCAGGCGCCGACACCGGCTGCGGATGCGGACGATGCAAATGCCATCAGGCCCAGAGCGGCCGCCGCGAAAACGGTGGACTTCAACAGTTTTGTATTGGTCACGATCTTCCTCCCAGTGGAACCATTCCGGATGCCGGCCAACCGGCATCTACGGCGCATCCAACGAACTTCTCCCAGCGTGGACGCTGCTTCAACAGAACACCAGAGCGCGGCCTCTGTCAATAATTAAATCACTCTTATTTATTATTGACAGCCTTGCTTCGTTCACTCATTCTGGCCCAAAAGCATTGCGGGGAAACGACGGGAGGAACAGGGTGGAGACCGCCAGGCACGGTTCGCCCGATGTGAATGAGAGCCTTATTCACCGCGGCACCAATCAGAGCGGCATGCGCGACCACAACGAGCGGCTGGTGCTCTCGCTGGTGCGCCAGCACGGCAGTCTGGCGAAGTCCGACATCGCCCGCATGACCGGACTTTCGGCGCAGACGGTTTCCGTCATCATGCGCGAACTCGAGGAAGAAAGCCTCCTCGTCCGTCAGGCGCCGATGCGCGGCAAGATCGGCCAACCCTCGATCCCGATGGCGCTCAATTCCGAAGGCGCCTTCTTCATCGGCCTCAAGATCGGCCGCCGCAGCGCAGAGCTCGTTCTGATCGACTTTCTCGGTAATGTGCGCTCGATGCTGCAGCATTCCTACCGCTATCCGGCACCGCGCGAGACCGTGGAATTCGTCACCAACGGCATGCGGCAGATGCGCGGCGAACTGACGCCTGCGCAGGACAAGCGTATCGCCGGGCTCGGCATCGCCATGCCGTTCGAATTGTGGAACTGGGCCGATACCGCCGGCGCGCCGCGCGACGTCATGGACGAATGGCGTCATCGCGACATCAGGGCCGACATCCAGGCGCAATGCGAATTTCCAGTCTATCTGCAAAACGACGCCACATCGGCCTGCGGCGCGGAACTGGTCTTCGGGCAGGCAGGTGCCGCGCGTGACTTCGTCTATTTCTATATTGGCGCCTTCGCCGGCGGCGGCATCGTGCTGAACGGCCGCCTGTTCGGTGGCCCGACCGGCAATGCCGGTGCGCTGGGCTCCATGCCTGTGCCCGGACCCGATGGAAAGCCGACCCAGCTGATCGATGTCGCTTCCATCGCCATGCTCGAAAAGGCGCTCAATGCGCGCGGCATCGAGGCCTCGCATCTGTGGACGTCGCCGGAGGACTGGGGCGAGATCGGCACCGAGCTCGACGACTGGATCGCCGTCGCCTCGCAGGCGCTCGCCTATGCCATCGTCGCGGCATCCTCGGTCATCGATTTCGAGGCCGCGGTGATCGACGGCTGGATGCCGAAGGCGGTACGCCGCCGGCTGGTCGACGCCGTCATCGCCGCTATCGCGGCGATCGACGGCGAAGGTTTGAAACTTCCAGCCGTTCGCGAGGGAAGCGTGGGCATTCATGCCCGGGCGCTAGGCGGCGCCAGCCTGCCGCTTTCCGAACGCTTCCTTATCGGTTCGACGACGATTTCCAGGAGCGTGTGAATGCTGATCGGAATCCCGGCGCTGCTCGGCCCGGAGCTTCTGGCGACACTGCGCGCCATGGGCCATGGCGACGAGATTGCCATTGTCGACGGAAACTACCCCGCGGAGGACCAGGCTAACCGGCTCATCCGGGCCGATGGTCATCATCTCTTGCCGGTGCTCGACGCAATATTGAGCGTTCTCCCGGTGGACGACGCCGTGCCGGAGGCGCTGTTTCGCGCGTCGGTAAAAGGCGACCCTTCGCTCGCCGATTCCGTCCACCATGAGATGGAAGCGATCTGCGCCAAGCGCGCGCCGGGCCGCAAGGTGGTTGCGCTGGCCGGCGCCGACTTCTATGCACGGGTCAAATCTGCACATGCCATCGTCGCGACAGGCGAGCCTAGGCTCTACGCCAACATCATCATCCGCAAGGGCGTGATCTATCCGCCGGAGACCAAGTAGCCATGATCCTCTGCTGCGGCGAAGCCCTGATCGACATGCTGCCGCGCGCCACGACGCTGGGTGAGCCGGCCTTTGCTCCCTATGTCGGCGGCGCGGTGTTCAACACGGCCATCGCGCTCGGCCGTCTGGGCGCGCCGGCCGGCTTCTTTTCCGGCCTGTCGTCGGACCTGTTCGGCGGCCAGCTCCGCGAGGCGCTGGGGGCAAGCAACGTCAGTTCCACCTATGCGCATACCTCCCCTCGCCCTACCACGCTCGCCTTCGTTCGGCTGAACAACGGTCAGGCGACCTACACCTTCTATGACGAAAACACCGCCGGGCGCATGCTGACGGTCGACGACCTGCCGCAACTCGGCAGCGAGATCGAGGCCATGCTGTTCGGTGCCATCAGCCTGATCTCTGAGCCAGCCGGCAGTGCGTATGAGGAATTGATGCGGCGCGAACACGCTGGCCGCGTCATGATGCTCGATCCCAACATTCGCCCGAACTTCATCCCTGACAAGGCAAAGCACCTCAGGCGCATCCGCTCCATGATGGCGATGGCCGATATCGTGAAACTATCGGACGAGGATCTGAACTGGTTCGGGGAAGCCGGCTCGCATGAGGATGTCGTGCGCAATTGGCTCGACCGCGGCCCCAAGCTCATCGTGGTCACGCATGGCAGCGATGGCGCGGTCGGCTACAGCAGGGACCACGCCGTCACGGTGATCCCGGAAAAGGTCGAAGTGGTCGACACGGTTGGCGCGGGCGACACGTTCAACGCCGGCATTCTCGCCTCATTGCATGAACAAGGGCTGCTATCGAAGTCAGCGATCGCCGCGCTTTCGCAAGACGCCATCCGCAAGGCGCTGGCGCTGGGGGCCAAGGCGGCGGCGGTAACCGTATCGCGGGCTGGCGCCAACCCGCCCTGGCGGCGCGAGATCGGCTGAGCCGCTGTTCAATATAAGTTGAGGCCGTCGATCACTTTATGTTTCGCAGAGCCGATTCCCAGGACTATAAAGGCCGCATCGCGCCCGACGGAGCCCGGATTTGCGGCATCTGGCGAAGGTCCGCTGGGATATATAGGTAACAGCCGCGATATTTGCGCAATTCGCGGCTCTGCCTGCCCGGCTTTCTCGGCAGGCACAACTCTGGTACCAGCGGGCCGTTATCTGGCTAAACCGCCTACCCTGGTCAAACCGTTCGAGGCCGACATGCAGTTCATCGATCTTGGCGCACAGCGCGAACGAATCCGCGACCGGCTGAAGGCCGCCATCGACCGTGTCGTCGAGGAAGGCCGCTATATCCTGGGACCGCAGGTCACCGAATTCGAGAACAAGCTCGCCGCTTATGTCGGCACCAAGCATGTCGTGGCCTGTGCCAACGGTACCGATGCGCTGCTGTTGCCGCTGTTTGCCGCCGGCATCGGCCCGGGCGACGCGGTGTTCGTGCCGAGCTTCACTTTCGCCGCCACCGCCGAAGTGGTGGCATTGGCCAAGGCAGAACCGGTTTTCGTCGACGTGGATCCCAAGACCTACAATATCGACGTCGCCAGCCTTGAAGCGGCCATCGCGATGATCAAGAAGGAAGGCCGGCTGAAGCCGAAGGCAATCATCCCGGTCGATCTGTTCGGCCTTGCCGCCGACTACGAGGCGATCCTGGCGATCGCCAACCGCGAGAATCTGATGGTGATCGAGGATGCCGCCCAGTCGATGGGCGGTTCGGCGGACGGCAAGATGTGCGGCTCGTTCGGCGCGGTCGGCTCGACCAGCTTCTATCCCGCGAAACCGCTTGGCTGCTATGGCGATGGCGGCGCGATGTTCACCAATGACGATGCGCTGGCCGAGCAGCTCAGGTCCTTCGCCTTCCACGGCAAGGGCGAGACGCAATATGACAATGTCCGCGTCGGCATCAATTCACGGCTCGACACGATACAGGCGGCGATCCTGATCGAGAAGCTGGCTATTCTCGAGGACGAGATGGTCGCGCGCCAGGTGGTGGCAAACCGTTATGCCGAAGGGCTTGGCGACATCGTTACCGCCGCCCGCAATCTGGACGGCAGCCGCTCGGCCTGGGCGCAATACGCGATCGAGACGCCCAAGCGCGACGGACTGAAGGCACATCTTACGGAAAAGGGCATTCCGTCGGTCATCTACTACGTCAAGCCGCTGCATGCCCAAGTCGCCTATCGCGACTACCCGCGCACGCCGACCGGTCTTGCCGTTTCAGAGGAACTGCCGAAGCGGATCCTGTGCCTGCCGATGCATCCGTATCTCAGCGAAGCCGACCAGGACCGAGTCATCGAAACGATCCGCAACTATGTCGGCTCGAATTCGGCGCAGGCTGCGGCCGAGTAACAGTCGGCCGGCCTCAGACGGGGCCCGCCCCTGCCTTGCCGCTGGCGATGAAATGCGGATTGGCGAAATCTTCGTCGTCGGCCTGATTGCGTTTGCCATAGGCGAGCGGCTGGCCGTCCAAAGTGCGTGTCATGCCGCCGGCCGCGCGCAGCACCGCGTCGCCGGCCGCCGTGTCCCATTCCATGGTGCGGCCGAAGCGTGGGTAGACATCCGCCTCGGCGCCGGCGAGAAGGCAGAATTTCAACGACGAGCCGACCGAGACGATCTCGGCGGCACCGAGGTCGCGAACATAGGCCTCGGTTTCCGGGGTGTTGTGAGAGCGGCTGGCAACGACGGCCAACGGTGTCACGGCTGTCCTCACCGAGATCGGCCGGCGGCCGACGATCCGGTAATCGTCACTGACCTCGATCGTTTCCGCCCTACCCGGCCGGCCGGAAAAGAACCGGCCGGTACAAGGCGCAAAGACGACGCCGACTTCCGGCACGCCATGGCGGATAAGGGCGATGTTGACGGTGAAATCGGTGCGGCGGTTGACGAATTCCTTGGTGCCGTCGAGCGGGTCGATCAGGAAGAAGGCGTCGCCAAGATCTGGCGGCATGATGCCGGCCGCCGCTTCCTCCTCGGCCACGCACGGAATGTCGGGGAATGCGGCGCGCAGCCCGGCGAGAATGATCTTCTCGCTCTCGCGGTCCGCCTCGGTCACCGGCGAAGCATCGGACTTACGGTCGACCGCGCAGCCGGCATGGAACACACGCATGACCTCGCGGCCGGCCGCCAGGGCCAGTTGCTCGAAGATTTCGAGCATCGGCCCGTCGTCAGATGCCGCCGCCGCTGTCGTATTGGTCTTCGGCAATGTCGCGCTCGTTCAGCCAGTGTTCCAAGGTATCTACCATCTCTTCGGCCGATTTGCCGAGCGTCTCGAGATGGATTTCCGGGTGTTGCGGCGCTTCGTAGGGGGAATCGACGCCGGTGAAATTCTTGATTTCGCCGCTCAACGCCCGCGCATAGAGGCCCTTCGGATCGCGCCGGGCGCATTCCTCGAAAGGCGTGTCGACAAACACCTCGATGAACTCGCCATCGGCCATCAACTCGCGCGCCATGCGCCGCTCGGCGCTGAACGGCGAAATGAACGAGACGATGACGATCAGCCCGGCATCGGCCATCAGCCTGGCCACTTCGGCGACGCGGCGGATGTTCTCGACGCGATCGGCGTCGGTGAAACCGAGATCGCGGTTGAGGCCGTGACGGACATTGTCGCCATCCAGGATATAGGTGTGGCGGCCGGTGGCGGACAGCTTCTTCTCGAACAAATTGGCGATGGTCGACTTGCCCGAGCCGGACAGGCCGGTGAACCAGAACACCGCCGGCCGCTGGTTCTTCATGTCGGCGCGCACGCGCTTGCCGACATCGAGCGACTGCCAATGGATGTTCTCGGCGCGGCGCAACGAATGCAGGATCATGCCGGCGCCGACGGTGGCGTTGCTGATCCGGTCGATCAGGATGAAGGCGCCGGTGATGCGGTTCTCGGCGAAAGGGTCGAAGGCGATCGGCGCCCGCGTCGAGATGTTGCAGATGCCGACTTCGTTCATCTCCAGCGATTTGGCCGCCTCATGGGCAAAGTCGTTGACGTTGATCCGGTATTTGAGATCGGTGACGGTGGCGCTGGTCTGGTCGGTCTCGGTGCGCAGGATGTAGGAGCGGCCGGGCAGCAGCGCATGCTCGTCGAACCAGACGATGTTGGCGGCGAACTGGTCGGCGACCTGCGGCCGCGCGGCGGGCGAAACCAGCATGTTGCCGCGCGAGACCTCGACCTCGTCGTCGAGAACGAGCGTGACGGCCTGGCCGGCGACCGCGTGTTTGAGATCGCCTCCCTGGGCGACGATGCGCTTGACGTGCGAGGCCTTGCCGGATTTGGCGACGACGACCTCGTCGCCGGGCGCGACGGAGCCGGAGGCGATCGTGCCGGCAAAGCCGCGAAAGTCGAGATTGGGGCGATTGACGTACTGGACCGGAAAGCGCAGCGGCAGCTCCGCGGCGGCTTCTTCGACCGACACCGTTTCGAGATGCTCGATCAGCGTCGGACCGGAATACCATTGCAGGCGTTCGGAGCGGCTGCTCACATTGTCGCCATAGCGGGCCGACATCGGGATCGGCACGATGGTCTGGAAGCCGAGATCGCGCGAAAAGCGGCGATAGTCTTCAACGGTGCGGTCAAAGACCGCCTGGTCGAAATCGACGAGATCGATCTTGTTGAGAGCCACCACGATGTGGCGGATGCCGAGCAGCGAGGCGATGATCGAATGACGCCTCGTCTGGCGCAGCACCCCTTGCCGGGCATCGACGAGCACGATCGCCAGGTCGGCGGTCGAGGCGCCGGTCGCCATGTTGCGCGTGTACTGTTCATGGCCGGGCGTGTCGGCGACGATGAACTTGCGCTTCGGCGTGGCGAAAAAGCGGTAGGCGACGTCGATGGTGATGCCTTGTTCGCGTTCGGCCTCGAGCCCGTCGACCAGCAGCGCGAAATCGACGTCGTCGCCGGTGGTGCCGTGCTTGCGCGAATCGCGTTCGAGCGCGGCGAGCTGGTCCTCGAAAATCTGCTTGGTGTCGGACAGCAGCCGCCCGATCAGCGTCGACTTGCCGTCATCGACAGAACCGCAGGTCAGGAAGCGCAGCAGCGACTTCTTCTCCTGCGCCGCCAGATAGTCGCGGACCCCGTCCGTCGGTGCCAGGCTCTTTGCCATGATGTGGCGCATGGTCAGAAATACCCCTCGCGCTTTTTCTTTTCCATCGAGCCGGATTCATCGCGGTCGATCAGGCGGCCTTGCCGTTCGGACGTGCGCGCGGTCAACATCTCGCCAACGATGGCTTCGAGCGTGTCGGCATCCGATTCTATGGCGCCGGTCAGCGGATAGCAGCCAAGCGTGCGGAACCGCACCAGCCGGTTTTCGACAACCTCGCCGGCGCGCAGTTTCATACGCTCGTCATCCCTGAGGATCAGCATGCCATCGCGTTCTACCACCGGCCGTTCCTTGGCGAAATAGAGCGGCACGATCGGAATATCCTCCTGAAGGATGTATTGCCAGATATCGAGTTCGGTCCAGTTCGACAGCGGAAAGACGCGGATCGACTCACCGGACGCGATGCGGGTGTTGAATATCTTCCACATTTCGGGCCGCTGGTTCTTCGGGTCCCAGACGTGCTGCGCATTGCGGAAGGAAAAGATGCGCTCCTTGGCGCGCGACTTTTCCTCATCGCGACGGGCGCCACCAAAGGCGGCATCGAAACCGTATTTGTCGAGCGCCTGGCGCAGCGCCACGGTCTTCATCACATGGGTGTGGGTGTTCGAGCCGTGGTCGAACGGATTGATATTGTCGCGCACGCCGTCTTCGTTGACGTGAACCAGCAGGTCGAAACCGAGTTTCTGCGCCATCTGATCGCGAAAGGCGATCATTTCACGGAATTTCCAGGTCGTGTCGACGTGGAGGAACGGGAACGGCGGTTTGGCGGGATAGAACGCCTTCATCGCCAGATGCATCAGCACGGATGAATCCTTGCCGACCGAATAGAGCATGACCGGCTTGGCAAAGGCGGCCGCAACCTCGCGAAAGATGTGGATGGACTCGGCCTCTAGCCGCTGCAGATGCGTAAGCGCTGTTGTCATGGACTGTGAGTGTTCTCTCGTGCGGCAGAAGACCTTGCGTCGGATCGTCGGGGCCTTTGCGCCCGGTTCAAGCTTCGCTTCTGGATAATGTGTTCCGTGCGGGCGTTCTAGCAGATCGCCGCTGTCGAGAACAATGCAAGACGAGCGCGCCACCGTCGGTTCGAGAATGAATTTTCCATGGGCGCGCCAAAACCCGGAAATTTCTGCCCGCTAGGCCGATGGCCGGGAAAGCGACGGGAAAATATTGCTTGAACCAAGGCACCCCGCCGAACGCCGTCCCGGATTACTGGCGCCGTTGCCGATTTTTCCGTGACGATCAGCCCAACACTATCGAAAACGGAGCCCGGCCGTTATACCAGCCTCTGAAAGAGGGAAAAATGCGTCATCAGGCATGGGCAATTTCGACCGGAACCATTCGATTCCCTCTGCCTTATGGAACTTCCAGAAAATAGCGGGCAAGACAATTGAACCGGCTTTCGTCGATCAGGCAGCAATTCACGGCTTCTCGGGTCAATATCTACTTCTCCATCATTTGCTTCCTTTTCCCGCCGATCCTGGGATCGGTGGTCAGCTTCGTGTTCAATGGCGGCGGCCTGGCATCGGCCCTATTGATTGCCGTCAGGAGAAGACGTTTCAACATCGACCGGGCGATGATGGCGTTGACTGTCGCGATCTATGCCTATTGCGCGGTCAATCTCATGGCTTCCATCGTCAACAATTCGATCGTCCGGGACGCCTCCCACCTCATCCCGCTGGTAACCTTGCTGTTTTTCCCGCTCTCCTATTCGACCTGGAGCATCACGCAGAAGGCAACGCTTGTCCGCATTGTCGTGCTGAGCAGCATGGCGGCGTGTTTTGCCGCGCTGCTGCTGGCGATCATTCAGCAATATTGGCTTGGGATGAGGGCCGAGGGCGGAGCCGGAAATGCGATTATCTTCGCCACGGTGCTGTGCCTTGCCGTGATGGTCTGCATGGCCGGGGCCGTGTCGGATATCGAGAAGCGCGGGGTCGCCCTCGTCTGCGCCTCGCTCTGCGGGACGATCGCCATCATCTACTCCGGGTCGCGCATTATCTGGCTGGCGCTGCTGATTGCCGGCATCGCCGTTCTAATGATCAACCGGCAGAAGCTGAGAGAGATGAATGCCGTCCGCCTGCTGCTGCTGCTGGCGGCAGTCGGCATCGTGATCGCTGCTTTCGGCTTCCAGACGATATCCGGGCGCCTCGACTTTCTGCGCTCCGACTGGGATACGCTTGGGGCCCACGGCAATTACGACACCTCGTTGGGGATGCGTGTCGCGCTCTGGGAGATCGGCCTGAAGGCGTTCCGGGAGATGCCCCTGTTCGGACATGGAGTGGGTGCAACCCAGCTTTTGATAAAGCAAGGTTTCCAAGACCAGTTCGCGATGGACGCAGGCTTCAATCATTTCCACAACGGCTTTCTGACTGCATTGGTGCAGGCAGGAATTCTGGGCGCGGTAACGCTTGCGTCGATCTTTGTCGTTGCCGCCAGGAATGCCGCCGTGGTGCTGCGCAACAGCGTCGATCCGATCGAGCGGTTCGGCGCCACCATGATCGTCGTCGCGGTGATCATTTATCTGACCGGTGGGATGACCGGCATTCTGGTCGGCCATGACATTCTGGACTCGGTGCTGATGGTCTTCCTGGTGTCGGGAACATATCTTGCCTGCGGACATCAGGCCCCACTGCCGGAAGAGCAAGCGTCAAGAGTGGAAGAGCAGGCTCTTCCATCAGCCGCTCGATAGCCGTTGCGGGCTGGACAATGAAAGTGTTGGTCACAGGCGCGACGGGTTTCATCGGGCGCGTTGTCGTCAGCCAGCTTCGCGAGGCTGGTGCCGAACTTCGCCTCGCCTCCCGCCGCCCCGAGGGGCTTGGCTCCGGGGACGACGCGGTGCTTATGCCCGATTTCGATGCGCCGGACGCGGCTTTTGCCGCGCTTACCAAGGATGTGACGCATGTCGTCCATTGCGCGGGCCTGAACAACGATCAAGGCAATGCCACCGAGGCCGACTTTCAGGCAGCCAACGCTGAATTGACCGCGCGGCTGGCGCATGCCGCTGCCACGCATGTGAGCGGACGCTTCATCCACCTGTCCTCGATCCGGGCCGTGATCGGCGCGCGGGTCAGCGCAACCATCGACGAGGAGACAGTTCCCGACCCGCAATGCGCCTATGGGCGCTCGAAGCGCGAAGGCGAGATCAGGGTGCTGGACGCCTATGCCTCGCGCGGCCGTCCGGATGCCACCGTATTGCGCCTGCCTCCGGTCTACGGAACCGGCATGAAGGGGAATCTGGCGACGCTGATGCGCCTGGCCGATACCGCCCTGCCGCTGCCGACCGGCGCCCTGACCGGAACCCGCTCGCTGCTGTCATCGCAATCGGCCGCCCGAACGGTGCGGCATTTGCTGACGCATCCGGGACCGCTGCATCCGGTCTATGGTGCCAGCGATGTGCCGCCGGTTTCGGTTGTCGCCATTGTCGGCGCTTATCGCAGCGGCTTCGGGCGGCCGGTGCGCCTGATGCCCATGCCGGCCCAGTTGATGCAGGCGGCCGCCATCCTGCTGGGCAAGCGGACATTTTGGGACAGCATGACCGCGACGCAGATATGCGACCCTTCCCTGCTGATATCCCAGGGCTGGACGCCTGAAAGCGGCACGCTGGAGCGGCTGGCAGAGATAGCACGGCTCGGCAAATCGCAATTTCTTGCTTGACCATGATGGTCCAACGACCGGCTTGCGCTGGGCCGCTCAACTTCGATAGAGCGTTCCAACCAGGATCCGAAGATCGAGCCAGAACGACGCTGCCTTGAGATAGGCCGCGTCCGTTTCGGCCAAAAGCTGCGGGTTCGACATGTCGATACCCTTGATCTGGGCCAGGCCGGTAATGCCGGGAAGCGCAGCCGAGACCCCCAGCCGCTCGCGACACTCGATCAGTTCCGTCTGGGTCGGCAGGCAGGGACGCGGCCCGACCAGGCTCATCTCGCCCTTCAGGACGTTCCAGAACTGCGGCAGCTCATCGAGCTTGAATTTTCTCAAGAGCTTTCCGACGGAGGTCACGGCATTCGCCGGCGCCTCGTGCGAGGGCAATGACGGCGTTCCCTGATACATCGTCCTCAGTTTGTGGCAGCGAAAAAGCACGCCGCCGCGGCCGACCCGCGTCTGGGAAAAAATTACCGGACCGGGCGACGATGCCCGGACGGCGAGCACGGCGAGCAACAGCACGGGGGATGTGACCACCAGCAGCAGCGTTGCACCGGCGACGTCGAAGATTTGCTTGGCTGCCTTCATGAACGGCCGACTATGCTCCTGGTCAAAGCCCCCCGTGGCAATCCGCGGGCGAAGCTGGTCAATCCGCCGACGTAGCATGAGGTCCCCCTCTTGACCAAGCGCGCCTTACAGCCGCTCGAAGTTCAGATGCGCCCCAGGATGAATGCGAGGTAGAGCCCCAACGTCCCGGCAAAAGTCTGGCGATAGACGCCGCTTTTGCGCAAACCATCCAAGCGGCGAAAAAGACCGCCTCGCCGACTATTTGTGAACAGGTCGACGCATGCCGCCGCATCCTGGGTAAGCAAGTCGCGATTGGCGGCAAGGCCGGCAAGATTGAGATCGGTCCAGTCGGCAAAGTCACCCTTGAACAGGCGGCCAAGCCGCGAGATTCTCGCCTGCCACGATGCGTTGGCGCCGACCAAATTCGCCGCATGCTGCCGGTAGCGCACCAGCGGTCGCGGATCGTAGCGGACGAGCCCGCCGGCGCCGGTGACGATCAGGTAGGCCCACCAATCGTGGCTGACGAAGCCGCTCCGCGCAGAAGCCGTGGCCAGCAGATCGCGCGCCGCGCGGTTGAGCAGGATGGTGTTGCCGCCGGCGATGCTTTGAACAAGCGCGTTGCGGAAGGACGGCGGCCGCCGAAACAGCGGCGAATGGCCGACCAGGCTTCCGGTTTCGGTCATGGTCGCGGTCCGCGAGCAGAACATGAGCGGGATTTCTGCGTCGAATGCCTGCATCCAGGTGATGGCGCTTTCCAGCCTGTCGGGTTCCCAGATGTCGTCCTGGTCGCTGAATGCATAGCAGTCCGCATCGATGCGCCGATCGAGGAGCATCGACCGGAAATTGGCGGCGAACCCTTGCCGCGGGCCTTCCATCAGGGTCATTCGGCCCTTGGACCAGCGAGGTTTCCATGCCTCGACAATGGCGGTCGTGCCATCGACGGAGCCGTCGTCGGAGATCCACAGATCGATCAATGGGTGCGACTGCATGAGCAGCGACTGCAACTGCTCATCGATGAAAGCGGCGCCGTCTTTCGTGCCCATCAGGACCGCGATGCGCAGATCTGCCCTACCCACGAATGTCAAACACCTTGTCTAAGGTTTTCAGATCGACGAAATCGCGACCATCTGTTGTTAAGCGGATTTTGCGACGCCAAACGGTTCTGCCCAGGCTGCAAATTGCTCTAACTCGCCTGGCCGGCTGTCTTCGGGATCAGCCGTGCGTGCGCCCTTGTCTTCGTCGTACGGTCGAGGTCCGCCAGGACGGCGAGCGAGGTTGCCTTGTCCTGCCCCTTCATCGATTGCTGCAGCGCGGCTAGCGCGGCCTGGACATCCGGCCACTGCGCGACATCCGTGCTCAGGCCAAAAATCTTCGAGGTGCTGAGTTCGACCAGTTCCTCGTCTTCGCCGTGCAGCGTCTCGTGGAGCTTCTCGCCTGGCCTGATGCCGGTGAAGCGGATCGGAATGTCGCTGTATGGGCTCTTTCCCGCCATGCGGATCATCGTCTCGGCAACTTCGAGGATCGGCACCGGCTTGCCCATGTCGAGCATGTAGACGGCGTAATCCTGGCCGGCCGGGCGCGACGCGGCGTCGGCGGCGGACATGATGACCAGGTCGACAGCTTCGGCGACAGTCATGAAATAGCGCGTCATGCGCCGGTCGGTAATGGTGACGGGTCCGCCGGCCTCGATCTGCGCCTGGAATATGGTCGCCACCGAGCCATTGCTGCCGAAGACGTTGCCGAACCGGACGGCTATGAACTTGGTGGCGGAGCGGCGCCCGGTCGGCTCGCTGGCCGCTGTTCCGTGCAAGGCGCTGACGATCTGTTCGGCGGCACGTTTTGTCATGCCGAGCACGGATGACGGATCGACGGCCTTGTCGCTCGATATCAGGACGAATTGCGCCACCCCGCACTTGGCGGCAACCTCGGCGCAGACGAGCGTGCCGAAGACATTGGTCTGGATGGCCGATTCCCAGTTCTCCTCGAGCAACGGCACGTGCTTCAGCGCCGCGGCGTGGAAGATGATGTCGGGCTTGAATTCCGTGACGACACGCGTCATCTGGCGCCGGTCCGCGACATCGACGATGCGGACCTTGAGCCGGTCGTGGTCCTTCTCCTCGACGTACTGGTTCAACTGGAAGATGCCGAACTCGGAGTTGTCGGCGACCAGCACCGCCTCGGCCCCCAGTTCCAGCGACCGCTTGACCAGCGTGCGGCCGATGGACCCGGCGCCTCCCGTAACCAGGACGCGCTTGCCGCCGACGAAGGCGCCGATGCGCTCGATATCGGAGGGCACCGTCTGGCGGCGCAGGATGGTTTCCATCTCGACCGCGTCCAGAACGAGCTTTCCCTGGCCCAGCTGCGAGAGCCCCGAGAACTGGACGACCGCAATGTCGGCATGCCGCGCGACGCGGACAAGCTCCGAATATTCCTCGATCTCATGCTCGGCTCCGCTGCCGAAAATCAGGAGATCGAGGCTTTGGGTGCCGGATGTATAGCCCTCGAGGACCTCGACCAGGCGCGGCCGGGTCGCCACCACGGGAACGCCTTGGATCCGCGTGCCCAACGGCGCACCCTGCTCGGTCGCCATGATGCCGGCGATCGAGTGATCGGCCGGCTGCGCCGTGCGTGTGAAGCGGATGATCAGGTCGGCCTCGCCGAGCCGGCCGACGAACAATGCCTGCTTCGTCTGCGCCCTGTCGGCCTCGCGGTTCAAGATGCCCCAGCTCGCGCCGTCGCGCAGGAAGCGGTAGAACAGCCTGGGCGCGGATATGATGGTGAAGGAGACCAGCAAAAAGACGATGAACTGGCGCTCGTTGAGCCCTTGCACAGGCTGGAAGGAACGAACCAGCAGCGAGACCAGGTAAAGAGTGAGCGTCAAAATCGCGCAGCTCTTCAGGATGTTGAAAAAGTCCGGCGTCGAGGCAAAACGCCAGACCGTGGTGTAGAGCCCGCAATACCGGAACAGCAGATGGCCGATGAGAACGATGCTCGCCCAGGTGGCCAGACCCTCGGTGGACAGCGCATCGAACGAAAGATCCGACCGCGACAAAACGAGGCTGAGCGCCACCGCGACCAGGACCATGACCACGTCCTGGACCATGATGAAGACACGCCGCATCTCCGGCCTGAGTCCGAACACAGCTTCCAGGTAAGAATTCATGGGGTAGTACTAGACTCCAGGCTTTCGGAGATGGGCAACAGCGAGGTGCGGACACGAAGACATTCGCGGCCGATCACTCCCACAAAGCGCCATCTCCGGCCCCCGCCGTACCGTATCGCATACTGCGCGCGTGAGGGCATAGCTAGAGGTTTTTTTGGGATGAGCGCGCGAATAAACGTAAGCTTGAGCCGCAATTCTCAGATGATTGCTGCCAAGCCCGCAGGGAACCTGCGACTTTCGGACACGTGCAGCTTCAGCGTGCATCCAGTCTTGCCGCAGTTGACTCTGCTTCCGACCTCGTTACGACGCAATCCGTTGCCATAAGCTCATGGTAATAGCTATTAAGAGGTCGCCGTGGTTCGTCACCGACCCTGATGAAACAAAATGCCTGAACAGCAGATGCGACACTTCCCACAATGATTTATGCACTAAACGGCGCTCTTGACGACATCTCGAAAGCGATGAGGCTGCACAGGGTCTGGGTCGCGCTTGCCCATGAGGACATCGGCGACCAGCACAGACGCACGACGCTCGGCCCGCTTTGGATGCTGGTCAACTATTTCGCTTTCGTCGGCACATTTGCCTTTGTTTTCGTGACCAAGGACGCAAGCAACCCAAGCTATATAGCCTATGTGGCCATCGGCATGCTGGTGTGGTTCTATCTCACCGAGACCATCACCATGAGCGTGTCTCTCTTTCAGCGCGAAGCGAGCTTCATTCAAGGCACGACGCTGCCGTTGTTCGTATATGTGATGCGATTGACGATGCAATGCATCATCCGGGCTGGGTATTCGCTGGCGGGTTGCGTTCTTATTTTGCTTTTGAGCGGTTACGGAATCAACACAAACTGGCTGCTGTCCTTGATGGGTTTGTTGCTCCTCATCCTAGCAACCCCTGCATTTGTGGTGGTTTTTGCGTTCCTCGGCGCATTCTTTCCCGATAGCGAGTTCATAGTTGGCAACCTGATGCGGGTGGGCATGTTCTTCACGCCGGTCTTCTGGGTCTATAGCGGGCAAGATGGCGTTCAAGAATATGCCTATCATTGGAACCCGTTCACCTATTTCCTGGAGGGCGTGCGCGAGCCGATCACGGCAGGCATATTTCCAGGGCATGCCTTGGCGGTGACAGGTTATTTCTGCCTCGGCCTCTGGGCTATTGCGCTGCTGCTGCTGGGCCTTTATCGCAAGCGCATCGTTTTCCTGATCTGAGTTCCATGACCTCCATCACACTGAACAATGTCAGCCTCGTCTATCGCCTGTTTGAAAAGTTGACGCTTTCGGCGCCCGGCCGGCGTCGGAGCGCTCTCGGCGGCAACATAGCCAAGTCGGGCACCAAACAGGTCGTGCAGGCGCTCGACGGTGTCAGCTTCGAGCTCAAGGCGGGCGACCGGTTAGGGCTTGTCGGCCCGAATGGCGCCGGCAAGACCACCCTGCTCAAGGTTCTATACGGAATCTACCAGCCCTCGGGTGGCACGATATCGATCGCGGGCAAGGTCGATGCCCTGTTCAACATTCATATAGGGTTTCGTCCCGAGGCCACCGGGCGCAGAAACATCGTGCTGAGGGGATTGATCAGCGGGTGGACGGCAGCCGAGATCGAAGAGAAGATGGAAGAAATAATCGATTTCAGCGAACTGGGCGACTTCATCGACCTGCCGTTCAAGGCGTATAGCCAAGGCATGGCGGCACGATTGGCATTTGCAGCAGCGACCGCGCTTGAGCCTGAAATTCTGCTCATGGACGAATGGATCGGCGCCGGCGACGCGTCATTCCAGGAAAAAGCCAAACGACGGATGGACGAACTGGCGGAAAAGGCCGGCATCATCGTGCTGGCCAGCCACGACGACGCCCTAATCCAGCGTGTCTGCACGAAAAAAATGACACTTCGAGCTGGCCGGGTGGAGTCGCTGACTTAAGAGCGCCTGCGATTAGTTGGCCTCATGATCTCGTGAGCTTAATTTTCGGCGCTGCGACCAAGCGTGATTTTGACTATCCGTCGGACACCGCGATAGAGGGGCCTGAGGACCCTGAACGCTATTGGCGATTTGGCCACGATTGATCTCTTGATCGAGAAGACGAGGCCATGAAAAGCTCTTCTCACCCCCAGGTTTCCAAATTCCACCGGAACTCCATTGGCGCATAATGCCTGCAATTTGGCCTCCAGCATTACATAGTTGTGAGCAGCGTGCCCCTCAGTCATCACGTGTCGGAAGGTATAGCCGGCGTCGATTGCGACATAGGCTATGGTCCGTTCGATGGCATGGACCAAACTCCCATCGCGATAATCCATGTCGGCAAAGTCGTCCCAGCTCCATTCATGTTCGAAAAGCTTCCTTAGGGCAGCAGGACGAAACCAGTACATTCCACCATAAGGCGCGACTGGCGTACTATCGTCCAAATGCACGATCAGGCGCAGTTGTCTGGCCAGCTTTGCAACAGTGGCTCTGTTACCAGCCCATGCGTTTCCCAAGGTCGGGTAGCCGATCTGAACCACTGGTGGCATAACCAGACCAAGCGCTGGATTGCCGACAAAGAGCTCAAGCAAGTTTTCGACATATCCAGGCGTGTGGAGAAGGTTGTCGAAATTGTGGAGCTTAAACAGCTCTCCCCTTGGGCCGTCCTGGGGAGATCGTTTGGAATGGATCCGGCAGATCAGGTCGTAACGGTCCTCGAGCACGTAGTCCCGGCACCCTACAAGGAGAGCTGAAGTATCCCTTCCGTCGTTCTGGACGACCAGGACGACCGCATTCCTGGCGTTCGTCGCCTTCGCGACTGCTTGCCGAATCAATGCCTGCTTATTGGCATTGTCGGTCGTGACGATCAGGTCGTAGCCTTTCGGCACGTTTTCGGCATAACCCAGAATCTCGTCGATCATGTCGACGTGATATACATGCGCGAGGATCGCTATCCGATAATCGTCCCAATTCCTTTGCGGACCGACCTGTACATCCGGCAGGACGGACAGCAACGCGGCGTTGCCGTTTAGCGTGCGAGGCGGACCCAGGCGGCCGACGCTCTTCCATATTAGCGACAAATCATAATCTGATTGGTTCTCTACGATCTGCAAGGCACGCGGCAGGTTGATGGCCTCGCGCTCGAGAAACAGCGTGTCATGAAAAAAGAGGCGCCGCTTCAGGATCGGGCTCCGGTCCTCCAGCGTTTTGTCCGGCTCCATGAAAACCGGGTATGGCGTCTTGTATCGTTCCGGATCGAGCAATACCGAACAGGTATAGCCCAAAGCCTGAAAATGCGCCGTGAACACCGTCTCGTGCTTGGCAACTGATTCCATATAGGAGCGGATCGGCACCATCTGGGTCCAATAATCACGAAACGCCTTCGACTGATGCAAGGACCGGCGCACCGCGATGAAATGGGAGTTGAGATGGAAGGGCAGTTCCGATCTTCTGACGTCGAACGGATGGGGTCTCATCGCCCTGTGAGCGGAAATTCCCCAGAAATCACAGCAACGCTGGTCCATCTCGGAAAACAGTTCCGAAAACGGGAAAATCGGGCCGTAGAACGTGTGATTGAACAGCAAAATCTCGTCGAAGCGCGAAAGTTCATCCCACCCGATAAGTTCGAGGCCGGCTCGATAGGCCCATACATCGAACCCTTTGTTTTCCCTGGTCAGGAAACCATCAGCGGCCTCGGAAAGACGAGACTGAGCCTCTTCGTCCACCGGGCCGTTGCAAACCACCAGCAGTTTCTCAGCAAAAGGCCGGATCGACGCAATCAGGTGAAAATAGTAATCATCTACCTTGCCGTATTGATCGTAGTAAAATGCAATTGCTAAGCGCCTCATCGACTATCTCTCTCTGGTGCAAATGGCACTTAGAATTAGAACGCTCCGATATGGGATCGCCGGCGGCGCAGAACCACTTCCTGCCACGCAAACATCATCGAGACGCGGTGTTTCCAGGTTGCGTCATCGATGCCCGTGATAGCGTTGAAAGACAGGTATTCCAAGACCGCTGGTTGGAATGGCACTATCTGGCAGGACGTCGGCCGCACCCATTAAACCATTCGGCGCCGATAAAAAAGGACCGGCCACATGCGATCTTCTACGCGACGCGGGAGGATGCCAAGTTGCGCCTCAACCCCAATCACTGTAGTCGACATCCATTCTCGTTTATATGGGGCCGCCCAGTGGATACAACGGCAACTAAGAAACAGGTCCGGTACGCTTACCTCAGCGCACTGCGGGGCATCGCAGCTCTTTGGGTAATATCGGTCCATGTCGCCCACATGCCGCAGCCTCATATGGAATTGCCGCCTTGGTTCGACCTCTACGTTGCGAATGGTGTTTGGGGAGTGCAACTGTTTTTCGTCGTTAGCACGTTCTCTCTCTGCCTCATGCAACCAAGTCATGCTGACGAGCAACGCCCCCTTTTGGGTTTTGCCTTGCGCCGCTTCTTCCGAATCGCGCCGCTGTTTTACCTCCTGGTCGCGTTCACGATACTATCCAACTTCAATCCGGCTAACTTCCCGCTCAACGTGAAAACGATTCTTTCGAACGTGACGTTCATTTTCAACCTGATGCCAGGATATGGCTATCAGACATCCATCGTCCTGGCCGGCTGGACGATCGGCACTGAAATGATGTTCTACCTGATCTTTCCGTTCGTCTACGCCCGTACCAAGAACGTATGGTCGGCGACGGCAGCGATGCTTATCAGCTTGGCCGTCGCAAAGGTCTTCAGCATGACGGTTTCCCTGTTCACGACCGACCCGGCCAGTTACCAACTGTATTCAATCTTTCACCACCTGCCGATTTTCATGTTCGGCTTCATAGCCTTTTGGACACTGCCCTTGCTCAAGGATCGACCCAACAGCAAGCAGATTGGCGTCACATTGCTGGCTTCTGTTCCTGTGCAGTTCTATGCGACAGCAGGAGGCTCGGTGCCCTTCATCGAGCCGTATCATTGGTTAGGCGTGATGTTCGCCAGTCTGGTCGTTGGCCTCGCTCTCTGCCCGATCCGCCTACTCGTCAACGGCGCTACCGCGTGGGTCGGCGAGATCAGCTTCTCGGTTTATCTTGTCCACAGCCCGATCATTGTTTTTCTGTTCCCGATCTATAAGCAGATACAGGAGTCGGGAGGGGGAAGGATAGAAACGTTTGTTTCCTGCTTTGTGCTGACGCTGGGGTGCGTCCTTCCAACTGCTGCGATGACCTATCACATCTTGGAGAAGCCGACCAACAATTGGGGCAAGCGGCTTGCCTCTCGATTGGCAGGACGAAAAGAGCGGCCCAGATTGGTCGTTCGTGAAGCAGCCTAGGGCTCGAAGCGGGTTGCTAACCTTTGAGCGCAATTATCCTTTGCAGAACGCGATCTCCCAAGTTTCCGAATTCCGCCGATGCCCCGCCCGCACAATGCCGGCAAGCCACGCATCGCTCTAATTTCGCCCTGCTCTAGCTAGCCTTCGAGCTGCGCGATAGAAAGGGCGCATGGCATAAAACAAGAATGACGATCGATGTAGTAGTGACCGCTTAATGGCAAACCGTAAGGCACGCGAAGCTTCTCGAATCTGCAATGTTTGGGATGAAATACCTTTTGTTTGACCTTTCAGGCTATCTATATGGGCATAAAAGAAGTTTCGGGGCGACAACGCCAAAACCTTTTGAATTTTATATTCAAGCATAGTATAATTTATTGAAGCATCATCTGTCGTTATAATATGTTGAGCCGTATACCCCGCATCCTGGGCGACATACACAAAGATGCGCTCAAGAGCATGGGGAAGATCGCCATCGCCATACTGCCCTTCGAGGGGAAACTCCTCCCAACGGAACTTATGCAAGAAGATTTTACGCAATGCCGCCGGCCGAAACCAGAACATCGATCCGTAGGCAGCAACTGGCGTATCCTCATCAAGAGGAATGGTCAAATCCAATTGCTTCATCAATTCAATGACTCTTGGCTTGTTGGCAAACCAAGCATGGCCGAGGGTCGTGAAGCCGATATGGATAATCGGCGGCATCGCTATTCCTATTGCGGGATTCGACTGAAACATCTCGAGAACGTTCGATACATACCCCTTACTGTGAAGCAGATTCTTCAAGAGATGATTCTTGAAGACGATGCCTTGAGTGGCCGGAACCTGCGGCGTTTTTTTTGTATGGAGCCTGCAAATCAGGTCATAGTCACCGCTAAGGATGATGTCGCGACAAGTGATCAGCAACGACGCCATGTCTCGACCTCTGTTCTGCTCCACGACCAAAACAGTCGTTTTTCTGATTTTTGGATACTTGGAAGCGATCCTCTCTATTTCATTTCTTTTCCCCTCTGTGTCCGTGGTCGCTATAAGATCGAAACTCTCAGGGATATTATCCGAATATCCAAGAATTTCATCCAACAACTCTACATAGAAAACGTGCGCACAGACAGCAACACGCAACGACACTCTATCGGGAACTGGCGAGAAAATGGGCACGTCTGGGAAAACTGACATCAAAGAAGCATTTGTATTTAAAATGCGAGGCTGCGTGGTTCTTGCGATATTCTTCCAGACAAGGCTTAGATCATAAGTCGAATGCTCCTCGATACGCCGCAGGACGTTGGGTAGAATAATAGCCCAAGCGTCGTGAAAAACCGGATCATGGAAAAAAAGGCGCCTTTTCAAAATTGGCAGCCTATCTTTTATTGACTCCTCAATATCAATAAACGATGGGTATGGAGATCCGTATTTGTCTGGATCTTGGTACACACTTACTCTGTAGTTTAGCCTTATGAAATGATGGGTAAATCTGGATTCGTGCTTTATAACCGATTCGTCGTAACTATTTATATCCTCCATTGAATCCCAGTAATGCTTGAAAGCAAGGGAAGTTAGCATAGGCTTGCGAACTGCGATGAAATGAGAATTGATATGGCGGCGCAATGGTGTTCCAGGTTTGAATGGATTTTCAGCCATCTCTTTATGCATGGTAATACCCCAGAAGTCACAGTCTCTCGACTCCATAACCTCGAACATCTCAGAGAATGGAAAAATTGGCCCATAGAATGTATGATTGTACAACAAAAGCTCATCAAAATCGGCCAACTTTTCATAACCCACTGCCTCAATCGCGGTTTTGTAGGCCCAAACATCAAAACCCTTGTTTTCGCGAATTATTATTCTGTCAACTACTTTTGAGACAGAAGATTCCGACCCTTTTGTCAATGATCCGTTTGATACAAACACCGTTGTATCCACAAACGGCTGAAATGATTTTACCAGATGAATCATATATTCATCGACAATGCCTTCTTCATCATAAAAGAACGCTATGGCTAGGCGTTTTGTCATGGTTTACTCTCGGTGAGGAGCGAAGATAGAGGACGGAGCTGCACGTTGAGGTGAAATGGCAGTTCAGGTTTCATCGAGTCGAGAGGATGTGGGCGTATCGCACGATGTGCCGATATGGGGCATAACACATGCGCCTTTCGACTCGAGATGCGGGTTCTAGCCAATTTGTGAATCGATCCACTCGGAAAGCTGGCCGATTCCCTCGTCTACACTTTTCAAAGGTCGCCATTCCAATTCGCGGACTGTCCTGTCAATGTTGGCGACCGCGCAGCGCACATCGCCGTTGCGGAACATGCCGTTGACGTGCGGTTCCGGCGCGCCGTATCTTTTTGCGACGACCCTTGCCAGGTCAAGAACCGTGGTCTTGGAACCGGTGCCGACATCATAGGCGAGCGACTGCGCCAGATCCGTGGCCGTGGCCTTGTCGAGGGCAGATGCCACATCGTCGATGAAAACGAAGTCCCTTCCGATATCCCCGTCCTCATAGATCGGGATGCTCTTGCCTTCCTTGGCCATCCGGATGAACAACGAGACAATTCCCGTGTAGCTGTTCGTCAGCGATTGGCCAGGGCCGTATACGTTCTGAAGGCGAAGCACGTTGACGGCAGTTCCGAACGAAAGTGCCCAAGCCCGCAATATCTGTTCCTGGGTTAGTTTCGTCGCCCCGTAGATACTGGTTGGATTCGGTATCGTTTTCTCCGCGACCATTGGGAGAGGTTCAAGTCCGGGAAAATCCCACTCCGCGCGTTCAAGCTGCTGCTTCGATCTCTGGCCCGGATAGGTTACTTCGCCTGCTTTCTTGGACCGCCATGCCCCTTCTCCGTAAACGGCACGACTCGAAGCCAGAACAAAGCGTTCCGGGACGTGCGATACTGCCGCGAAGGCGTCCAACATGCGGGTTGTGCCAACTACATTTGTTACAGCGTGGCGTGAAGCCTCTGTGAGCGATTGCCCTGTGCCCGTTTCAGCCGCCAAATGCACCACGACTTCCGGTCGGGCGATTTCCAATACCCGCGCCCACGCCGAAGCTTCCGTCACATCGGCGATCAGGAGTTCAACGCGAGGGTCAAGCGCGGCGGGACGTTTTTGTTCCGCATGGATTTGCGGATGCAAATTGTCGACGACAATTACGCGCCCGAAGCGGTCTGCCAACTTAGTCGACAGCGCACAACCAATGAATCCAGCTCCGCCAGTCACAACACACATTTTTGACATTCAATCAGCATTCCATGTTTCGTTGACTCGGTCATTCGCCATCAGCACCAACCTAGCTTGAATAGATTAGAGCCGCGAACCTTTAGCTGTGTCCGCACGAACACAGCAAGGACTTGGCTAACAGCTTATTTGCCCACGCCTGGCCACCGCACATTTTGGAACACCAACCTGGCATTGCTTGAAAATGCACGCAGAGGGGCGGTGACTCGCCAACTTGTTGAGTTCTTAAATTCTTCAACAGCAAGCTCCGTTTGCTTTATTTTTGCCTCAAGTGCAGTCGTCAGCGCTTGCGCCCGCATAGTCTCCTTGTCGCGCCCTTCGATCTGTCGTTGCCACTCTTCTCGGCTCAGCGCAAAGTGTGCCTCGCACTCGCTCGCCCGCGCTGCCGCCCGCTCGCGCTCGACCGTCAGCGCAGCAATCTCGCCGTCACGCTGTTCGATCTGCCGCCGCCACTCTTCGCGGCTCAGCGCGAACTGCGCTTCCGCCTGCCTCACCGCATGGGCCGTATTCTCGTGATTAGCGACCGCTTGACCGAGATGGGCGAACGCCGTCCGTACCGCTCCTATGCTGGAATCTTGTTGACCGGCAGCGAAAAGCGCCTCGACTGCCTTCGGATAACTGTCGCCAAGTCCCAGAACGCCAAGCCCGTGCCCGTGCAGAAACTCGAAATGCGGCCGACCTGCCGAGATTTCGTTCCAGAGACGAAAGACGCCGAAACCGCGCTCTCGCACATTCGTATCGTGAAAGAGCACGACGGCGTTTT
Organism: Mesorhizobium sp. M0152; assembly: GCF_040322415.1. Lineage (NCBI taxonomy): Bacteria > Pseudomonadati > Pseudomonadota > Alphaproteobacteria > Hyphomicrobiales > Phyllobacteriaceae > Mesorhizobium > Mesorhizobium sp. M0152. Next base: position 117,489 of record NZ_JAMYTH010000002.1, on the reverse strand, counting down.
GCGAGAGTTTCGGCCGCCAGGCGTCGAAGTCATGCCGAACAGCGTCGTAGGTGTGTAGACCGTCGATGTGCAACAGATCGATGCTGTCGTCCTCGAAATGACTAATGGCCTCGTCGAATGTCGACCGCACTAGGCGCGAGAAGGAGCCATACTTTGGAGCGTGGTAGGCGGCCAGATCGGAATAGACTTCCTCTCCGTAAAAGCCCGCATGTTCGTCACCTGTCCAAGTGTCGACCGCGTAGCAGTTGCACGTTAGACGCAATAGCTCAATGGCCTGGCAGGCGGCACAATAGGAGACCCCGTTATGCGTGCCAAGCTCTACAAACCGACGAGGTTGGAGCGCATCGACTAGCCAAAACATGAATGGGACATGCTCGACCCATGCAGATGGAGCCATGAGGTCAGGGAACCGGAATGTCGTCGAATTGAAAGGAATCATCGCCATCTTCCAGGTCCCGGCAAAGGCATCGTCAAGCAGTCCGAAGAAGCCGGCGCACCACCTTCCCCGTTGAATCCTGCCAGTCCGGCGCCGTCCATCCGAACGCCGTCGCAAACCTCGCCGTCGAAAGCCGTGAATTGGCGGGGCGGCGCGCCTTGGTCGGATAGCCGGTCGTAGCGATGTCCCGTACCCGCGCCCAAGGGCCACCAAACACGCGGCTTGTGTCCAGTATATGGCGGGCAAAGCCGCTCCAGCTGGTCTCGCCGGTGCCGGCCAGGTGATAGGCGCCGAACGCGCCGAAGTTCTTGTCGCCATGCAGCATTGCCGCCGCATGCAGGATCGCGTCGGCGATATCAAGCGCGGAGGTGGGATTTCCCCACTGATCGGCCACCACCGAAATCTCGTCCCGGTCGGCGGCGAGGCGCAGCATGGTTTTGACGAAATTCTTGCCGAACGGGCTGTAGACCCAGGCGGTGCGCAGGATCACATGGCGCGGGTTGGCGGCGGCGACCGCCTGTTCGCCGGCAAGCTTGGAGGCGCCGTAGACGCCGAGCGGTGCGGTCGGGTCGGTTTCGACGTAGGCGCGGTCCTTCGAGCCGTCGAAGACATAGTCGGTCGAGAGATGGATGACGGGAACGCCGAGCCGCGCGGCCGCTTGCGCCACCTTGCCGGCACCGACGGCGTTCACCTGGAATGCCAGGTCGGGCTCATCCTCGGCCTGGTCGACGGCCGTGTAAGCGGCGGCCGACACGACGATGTCCGGCTTCGCCGCCGCGATGGCGTCGATCACCGTATCGGGGTTTGCCAGGTCGAGTTCCGGGCGGCCGATGGCGATGACCTCGACGCCGGCGCGCGCCTGGCCGGCCTCCAGAAGGCTCGCCGCGACCTGGCCCTCGCGCCCGGTGACAACGAGCCTCATACGGCCTCCTTGCGCGCTTCGCCCAGCCTTTCGCCGGCGTAGCGCTGCTCGCGGATCGGGCCCCACCACCATTTGTTGTCGAGGTACCAGTCCACGGTCCGCGCCAGGCCGCTGTCGAAATTCTCCCTCGGCTCCCAGCCGAGGTCGCGAGCGATCTTGGAAGCATCGATGGCATAGCGCCGGTCGTGCGCGGGACGATCGGTGACGAAGGAGATCAGGTCGCGATAGCTCTTGCCGCCGGCCCGGGGGCGCCTGGCGTCGAGCAAGTCGCAGATCGTCTCGACGACGGCGAGGTTCGTCCGTTCCGAATTGCCGCCGACATTGTAGCTCTCGCCGGGCGTGCCCCTGGTCGCAACCAGTTCCAGCGCCCGCGCATGGTCCTCGACGAACAGCCAGTCGCGCACATTGGCGCCGGCGCCATAGACGGGCAAGATTTTTTCATCGAGCGCGTTGAGGATGACGAGCGGGATCAGCTTTTCGGGAAAATGATAGGGGCCGTAATTGTTCGAACAGTTGGAAAGCACGACCGGCAGGCCGTAGGTCTCGTGCCAGGCCCGCACCAGATGGTCCGAGGCCGCCTTGGAGGCGGAATAGGGCGAGGACGGCGCGTAAGGCGTCTCCTCGACGAACATGCCGCCGTCGAACGGCAGATCGCCGAACACCTCGTCGGTCGAGACGTGGTGAAAGCGGAAGCGGCTCTTCCTGTCGCCGGAAAGGCCGCGCCAGTATTCCAGCGTGGCATTCAGGATCCGGTAGGTGCCGACGATGTTGGTCTCGATGAAGGCGCCCGGCCCGTCGATCGAGCGGTCGACATGGCTCTCGGCGGCGAGGTTCATGACGATGTCGATGTCGTCGCGGCGCAGGATCTCGAGCACCGCCCTCTCGTCGCAGATATCGGCCTGGGCGAAGCTGTAATTATGGGCATTCTCGACCGGCCGCAGCGAGGCCAGATTGCCGGCATAGGTCAGCTTGTCGAGATTGGTCACGCGGTTGGCCGGGTTGGCGCACAAATGCCTGCACACCGCCGAACCGATAAAGCCGGCACCGCCCGTCACCAGAAAATTCATGCCGCTGTCCTCATGCCCTTTGTCTCTTCAGCAACACCCATCAGGCGAACACCTCGGCGGCGGCCAGCATCGGCGCCTTGAGATCCTTCTCCGAAAGCTGAAATCCGCTTGGGATGGGCGGCCACTCGATGCCGATGGCGGGATCGTCGAAACGGATCGACCGGTCATGTTCGGGCGAATAGGTATCGGTCACCTTGTACAGCACCTCCGTGTCGGGCACGAGTGTGACAAAACCGTGCGCGAAACCCTTTGGCACCAGAATCTGGTTGCCCTTTTCGGCCGACACTTCGAGAGCGACCCATTTGCCAAAAGTCGGGGAGCCGCGGCGAATATCGACCGCAACGTCGAGGACGCTGCCACGGATGACGCGCAGCAGCTTGTCCTGCGCACGCGGCGCAAGCTGATAATGGAGCCCGCGCAACACGCCTGCCGCCGCGGAATAGGAATGGTTGTCCTGCACGAAATGCAAGTCTATGCCGGCCTGCGAAAAGCGCTCTGCATTGTAGGTTTCCATGAAGAAACCGCGCGCGTCGCCATGTCGCTTCGGAACGATCTCCAGCACGCCTTCGAGACCAAGGGACCTGACCTCCAGCATCTATCCCTCCGAAAGATCGACGACACGCCGGCGCAGATAGGCGGCGTACTCGTTCTTGCCCAGCCGGGCGGCGCGCTGCAATACTTTTTCAGCCGTCAGCCAGCCCTGTTCGAGGGCGATCTCCTCGGGGCATGCGACCTTGATGCCCTGTCGGTGTTCGATCGTGCGCACGAAGGAAGAGGCTTCGTGCAGACTGTCATGCGTGCCGGTGTCGAGCCAGGCATAGCCGCGCCCCAACCGGTGCACATGCAGCTGGCCGCGCTCGAGATAAACGTTGTTGATGGCCGTGATCTCGATCTCGCCGCGCGCCGAAGGCCGTATCGTGGGCGCAATGTCGACGACCTCATTGTCATAGAAGTACAGGCCGGTAACGGCCCAGTTGGATTTCGGCGTTTGCGGCTTTTCCTCGATCGTAAGCGCCGTTCCCGTGGCCTTGTCGAAGGACACCACGCCGTAGCGTTCGGGATCCTCGACATGGTAGGCGAACACCGAAGCACCGCTTTGGCGCGCTGCGGCGGTGCGGCAAAGCTGCGACAGCCCGTCACCGAAATAGATGTTGTCGCCCAGTATCATCGACACGCTGTCCTTGCCTATGAAATCCCGGCCGATAATAAAGGCTTCCGCGAGCCCGTTGGGCTGCGGTTGCTCGGCATAGGACAGCTCCAGCCCGAACTCCGATCCGTCGCCGAGCAGACTGCGGAAAGCCGGCAGGTCACGCGGTGTCGAAATGATCAGAATCTCGCGGATACCCGCGAGCATCAGCACGCTCAGCGGATAATAAATCATCGGCTTGTCGTATATTGGGAGGATTTGCTTAGAGACCGCTAATGTTAGTGGATAAAGACGCGTTCCACTGCCTCCAGCAAGGATAATCCCTTTCAAGAAGCTCTCCTTGAAATGCCAAAGCCCCCCGGCCTTGAGCGCCTGTGCTTAGGTTCCCTGTAATGGCTTGTCAATCGCGGCGTTGGGCAAACGATCGGACTGCGTTCGGTGCAGGGCCGGTGACGGGTGCCTGCCATTGCGACCGAGCCGGCGGCTCCTACGTCGGCAAGGCCGACGGCTTGGCGGGAACAAGGAAATCACCATCGTCTGGATGGCCAGTCCGGTCGTCCCTTCGGTTCAGCCGATCAGCGGCACCCTTGTGAAAGACAATCCCATTCAAATAGGCAAACGTCATTGCAAGCGCTGCGGTTCGCAAGGGATAGTCGACAAGAGAGTGGACAAGCAGAAACAATATCGAGAGGAAAGAAGCCTTCCGGAGAGGATCCAGGCGAATCTTCGCAGAGCAGGCCACAAGCAATGCTGCATACGCGAATATCAACAGAAATGTTGGCACTCCACCCTCGAGAACAATCTCCAGATAATCGTTATGAGCGTGGTTCACATATGATTTGAAGATCATACTGCCTTTCTCGTATATCTGATAAACCTTCGGGAAAGCCCCGAAGCCAACGCCAGTCACCCAATTCCGTTCGATCCCCTCGATCGTGGTGCGGGCAAATTCCGCCCTGCCGAAGGCCGGATCGACCACTTTCGCGTCGATCTTTGTCCACGCGCCTATCGTAAAGATCGAAAGGCCGATGAAAACCGCGGGGATGCCATATCCGCCCACTCTCGAGCGAGCGGACAGGAAAACAACGGATATCGCGGTGATCGCCAGCCCGATCAGAATGCCGGCCCGCGAGCCCGCGGCCAGAAGCAGCAACAGCAGCAGCATCAAGCCGAGCGCCCCAGACAGAAGCTGCCCGCGGGACAGGCCGTAATAGACTATGAAGGGGATGGAGACGAAGAGCAGGGCCGAGAAATGATTCTGATTGGCAAACAGGCCCGCATTGATCGTGAACGGCAACAATCCATCCATGGCGACGGTATCCGACAGCGAATACTGGATCGCCGCGGCCAGGCCGTTGCAGACGACACCCATGAAAAAGAAGGGAAGGAGACCATAGACCTGCTCGGGGCGCAGGCGCATGACGCCGAGGAAGAAAGCGGCCGTCGCGGCGAAATACAAAAGACACTCGATCGTGCGCCCCACTCCGACGCTGACGAAGCGCAACCGGCTTTCCTCGCCCAACCATGGATTTGCAAGCAGTATCTCGGGCCGCCATCCGTCCAGCAGGGTCGCTGGCAAAGGAATGATCTGAAAACAAAACACGACGACCACAGAAGCAAGCAGCCACAGCACGGCGCGAGGGATCGTCTGTTCCGACGGCCGAGAGAGAACGGCCGCGGCCGAGACAATCGCCGCGATCTCGATCAGCGTTTCTGTGTAGAGGCCGCTTGCGGTGCCGCCCCCGATCAGCAGCGACAGAAAGAGAACCGAGCCAAGCAGGTACCTGTCCCACCCTCCCGGCCGTCGTGACCGCTCCCTCACGATGCCACTCTTTCGATGCTCAGTCGGTGCATGACCAACGTCCCGACGTAGCGAAATCGCCAACTCTGGGCAATTGCGGCTGTTTCCAGCCTCAGCACCTGCATCGGACAGCCGGTCGGCCCGACCGTGAAATCAAGGCTCAGACTGCGCCGGTTGAACGTGCCTTCCGGTATGTCGAAGCGCGCTATCTCGTTTGACGGATCGATGCATCTGAGGGACCAGAACAGCTCCTTGGGCAGCTTCAGGTTCGTCGCGGACGCAGTCAGCGAGATCCGGTAAGAGCCGGGCGGCAATTGAACATATTGCTGAAGCGCGGCGTTCCTGACGGGGGTATTCAGAAACCGAAACGTCGCTCCCCGATCGCCTTCATCCGTGCCTTGTGATCCGGCGAAAGTGATTTCAAGGCCCGAGCGATCGTGAAGCGTCCAGTCGAATGGCTTGCTGCTATAGACCGGTTCGAAGCCGCCATTGAAAATATAGCCACCGAGCTTGCGCTCCTGGTCGGACAGGCTGAAAAGAAACAGCCGATAGGCCGGCCCGTACTCTTTCTGCCTGATATAGCCGTCGATCACGGCAGACAATTCGCTCGAAGTCGGCGGCGCGTTGGATCCCGCGAGATCAAGCAGCAGCCGGTTTGCGGCCGGCAGGCCCTGGGGATTCTGGCCAAGGGTGGAAAAAAGCTTGCCTCGCCATGGTGCCTCGGACCGGACGGCCGCCAGCACGGCCCGATATCCATCCGGATTGGAGAGAATGGCCGGCCAGCCCGGGGCGATGGCCGAGAACCGGGCCGGCCACCGGCGCAGCAAGATGTCGATCTCGCCCACCGCCTTTGCCAGATCGCCCGTTTCGACCGAGCGATCGATCGATCGCTGCAACGCGTGCAGCTCGGTCTTGGACAGCATTCGAGCCCTGTCGAAGAGTTCGAAGGCAGCGTCTGTTTCGCCCTGCCGATACCTGATCTCGCCGATCAGGCTGTAGAGCCGTGCGTCCGCGACATCGAAACGAAGTGCGTTGCTGGCCTTGACGGCCAACGCATCAAGATCGGGAGCATTGTTGGTTTCGTTCAGTTCGCCCGCGATGTCGCCGATCAAGGCATCTACGTTCAATGGATCCAGAGCGAGAGAGACGGTTGGCGTCGCGGCCTCAAGGAGCCGACTTAGCCCGATCGACGAAGCCATCAACACCAGAACGGAGGCGACGAACCAGACGCTTGAACACAGGAGATTTTGGATGAGCGGGCTGGCCTGCTCCTTCATCGACTTTGCCCTCGATTTCTGGGGTATTCGTGCTGTAGTCGTAATAGTGGTAGTTCACGTACCCATAGGCGTAGTTGTGGTCGAACTTGTTCGCCGCGAATTTCGATATCGCCGCCCCGATCACGTTCGCGCCGGCCGCACGCAGCCGTTTCAGCGCCATCTTGGCCGATTTGCGCGTCACCTGGTTGGTGGAGATGACCATCAGCGTACCTTCCGCAAGTCGGCTGAGAATGGGCGCATCCGAGAGGCCGACTACCGGCGGCGCATCGATGATGACCAGATCGAAGCGTTTGCCAAGATTGGTGACGATCAGTGCCATTTTAGGCGAAGAGAGCAGATCCGCCGGATTCGGCGGGATCGTTCCAGATGTGAGAACAGTCACGTTTGGGTATTTCGTCGTCCTGAAGATGCCCGCCACATCTTCCTTGCGGACGGTGTTTGTCAGGAGATTGCTCAGCCCGATCGTGTTGTCGAGACCGAGCAGCCGATGCAGGTTCGGTTTGCGCAGATCGCCATCGACAAGCAGAACCCTTGCGCCGAGGGCGGCAAAATCCTGACCAAGCTTGAACGAGGTGGTCGACTTGCCTTCGGACGGCTCGGAACTGGTCACCAGGAGCGACCGCGGCGCGCCTTCGGCACCGGAGAATTGCAGCGACGTCCGCAGCGATCGATAGGCTTCCGAAAGCCCGGATTTCTGATCGGCGATGCTGGCCAGGAGTTCGCGGTCGCCAACGAGCGGCAATATGCCGAGCACGGCCAGTCCGAGTTCTTTTTCGATCTGCTCGGGGTTGGTGAAGGTGTTGTTCAGTAATTCGACGATGTAGATGATCGACCCGCTCAGCGCCATGAAAAGCGCCAGCGCGATCGCGAGATTGATGCTGAGGCGAGGAGAATAGGGACTCAGGGGCCGCGTCGCGAAATCGACGATCGCAGCGCTTTGCGTTTTCAGCTCCGAGCTCACCCCAACTTCATTCAGCTTGGCGATCAGGCTGTCATATTGCGATCGGTTGGAATCCACCTCGCGCTTGAGGATGGTGTATTTGATGTTCTTGTCGTTGAAGACGCCCTGTTGCTTTTCCAGTTCCGCGAGCTTGGCGCCGAGATCGGCTTCCTTGTCCTGCGCTTCCTGGTACTTCAGCCGCAGGGAATCGGTTATCGCCAGCACGCCATTGTCGTAGAGGCGCTGCAACTCCTTGATCTGCGACCGCAGCTGCTGCATTTCCGGAAAGCCGGGCTTCAGGATACCCAGCTTCTGCTGATATTGGCTTGTCAGATCCGCGAGCTTGTCGCGGAGCTTCAGCAGACCATCGCTTTCCAGAACCGGCCCCAGGCTCGAGCCGCGCCCCTTGTCTATCTGGTCCACCACCCGGCCGGCATCGAGACGATCCTGGACGGCGGTTGCCAGCGCCGTGTTGATGGCCTCGATATTTGATCCGATCAGCGATTTGTCGTCGCCGGTGACGGTGATGCCGGCATACTTTGCATAGGTTACCAGTTCCTCCTCGGAAGTCTGCAGCTTCTGCTTGACCTGTAAGACCTGTTCCTGGATGAACTGCCTTGCCAAGTCCGATGTCTCGCTGGTCTGGTCGATGCGTTGATCGATGAAACTCTGCGCGACCTGATTGGCGACATCGCTCGCATATTTCGGCTTCTGGTCGATAAAGGTGATCGACAGCAGACTTGTGTTCGTCACCAGATTGACCGTGAGATCATCCAGGACGCGCCTGATCGCCATTGCCTCGCGCTCTTCGGGGGTCTTTTCCTGGATCGAGGGCGATTTGGAAATTCTGAATGCACGATAGAAGATGTTGCTGAGCGAGAAGCTCGAGGTCGGGAACAGGAAATCGGGCTTGTCGGCAAGCCCGAGCTGAAACACCACGCGCTGCGCCAGCGCCCGGCTCTTCAGCTTCTCGCGTGCGGTCAGGAAGGTGCGGATGTCGCTGTTTTCGGAAACCACTTCGATGTCCTGGAAAACCTTTGCCGAAGGAACCAGAACTTCCAGTTGCGTCGTTGCCTGATACTTCGGCGTCTGCATCATCGTCACGACGACACCGGCGACGAGGCCAGCCATGGTCATCATGACGATCAGCCAGCGGTATTGGACCAGGTAGAAAAGCAGTTTGAGCGGGTTGAAGCCCTCGTCCTGAGCGGCATGGTCGCGACCGTAAGGGCCATAGTTCTGCGCTCCATCGTAATAGAAGTCCGCGAACGGGGCCCGGCCAGGTCCGGGATCGGCGATTTGATGCTGCCTGTTGCGATCGAGCATGACGCTGGTGACCCTAGGGAATGACCGCGATGCGGGCCGCGCTTGAGGCGAGGCCAAGGGCATCCTTCAGATTGTTCATCGCGATTTTCGACTTCGAAGCAAAAACGACGATCACATCGCCGCCATAAATGCGCGGATTGCGATTCCTGCCGGCGCGGATTTCCTCGACATTGTAGTTTGCGACCAGCTCGCTTTGACCGACATTGCGATAGACGAAGACCTTGCCGGCATCACTCACCGGGTTGAAGCCTCCGGCAAGCGCGACCGCATCCAGCAATGACGCGCTGCTGGAAACCGGATAAATGCCGGCCCTGTTCACCTCACCATCGACGGTAATGCGCTGGCCGGCCGATTCCTTGACGAAGATCGTCACATCCGGCGATTGCAGGTATTTTTCGCCGTAGGCGGTCTCGATTTCCTTTTCGAGCTGACGAACGGTTTTGCCGGCCGCGGTCATCGTACCGATGAGCGGAAGGGAAATCTGCCCACTGGCGTCGACCTGAACGGTCCTGTTCAGATTGTCGACCTGGAATACGCTGACTTCGAGCACGTCGTTGGCCGACAGCGGCTGCTCGCTACCATTTTGCGTGTTCCGCGGCGCCGGCAGATCCTTCACCATCCGCAACGCGCCACCGCCGGCAAGCGCCGACGAAGACGACCTCGGCCGCGGCGCATCGACGGAGCTGGTGGAAGGCGTGGACGAACTGCTCGCGCAAGCAGAAAGCGCAAGCAATGCGAGCAGCACGGGCGTGCCTGCACTGTGTCTTGCAAGATCGAAAATGCCCATCGCCGAGCCCCCGCTCCTGAATAGCCGTCCCGATACGCCGAAACGGCTGGCACTGCCGGCGCCCGGCTTCTTCACATTCACCTTCGAATGCGCCACTTTTCGATTGGCCGCATCTCGCAGGCGTATACAAAACGGCGGACGTCAGCCCCTCGACTACCGGCTGACGGCATCATCATCATGTTGCAGGCCAAGAAGAACTGCCGCCCCGCCGCCAACGGCGCCGGCGCCCAGCAGAACCGGCAAGACGCTAGATTCAGAACCGGCCGGCACCATGGCGGCCTGGGGCGCATCGACTGACACGCACATGCCATCCTCGACGGGATCGATCTTCACGGTCATATTCGCTGGAATATCGAGCGCGCAATTGGCACCCACGGTGAGCGAAGCGGAAGCTTGCGCCCCTGTCATGATGCGCGCGCCCAGATAGACCGGCGCTTCGGCGCCTACTCCGGCGTAGCCGCCGGCCTGCGACACCTGCACATCACCACGAACTTGCGTCAGCTGACCGACCGGACCAGCGGATATCGGCATGGCGGCGAGGCAGGAACAGGTCTGCGCAGTCTGGGCAAAAGCACCGGACGCAGAAAACAGGGCGCCTCCCGCGGTGAGCGTCGCGAAAGCAAAAACAGACTCGACCCCGTAACGAACCCTCATTTCCGCCCCTCGAAAATCAGCGATCCGCCCCCGAAAAATCGCTCACGCACTTCAAACCTAAAAAAAGGCGATATGGTCAACGTACTCAACAAGAACATCTTCCAGTCGTATTCAACGTATGGCGGCCACCGCGGCAATTGGCCGTCGCTCAGCCGCAGACAGCGTTCTCCTATCCTGCGTCGAAGTCAGCACGCCGACGGTCGGCAGCGCACCAGCGAAAATCCCCCAGCGGACGGCTGACAGCTGCCTACTCCGAACCCACCAGCCTGATAACGAGATACATCCGTTTGTCCTGTTTCCTCCCGCCACCTTTCAAGATGCAAAAAAGATGGTGATATCAGCGCCTAGCAGTTTTTGGCCACAATTCCAACCCAATTCGCGCAACGCAGCAATTTTGACCAGTGACGTGCCCTTAGGAATGTAAGATACCAGCGAATAGGCATGAACAGTTCTGATTGCGGGGGAGGATTTCTTATCCTCCAAGAAGAAATTGAAATTTCTCTTTCACCACGACTGCGCCCGAATGGAACCTGATCAGGATCTGAAAAACTGATGACGTGATCCGTGATGCGATTTCATCAAACCTGGCCAAAGACTGGGCGATCACCGCGTCAGCGGCAGACAGATCAAGCAACGCTAGTCTGGAATGCTGCAATGCGCCTTCGCCGCGATACGGCAGCGTCATTCCACCTTTGCGGAATCATTGCGCGTTCATCTGACACTTTGCCGAAGAGCGATAGGGCCGTTTGTCCTGTTCCCGCGGCGGCGAGTTGGTATGCGAGTCTGTCGCCGCGGTCGGTGCTTTTGCAGCGCCCTATGGTTGCCAGAAACGCTTGGCGATCTCTGCCTCGGCCTGCTGTTTCGTCAGACCGATGTCGTCGATGAGATGCGGATTGTTCTTCAACATTTGCCCGAGTTGCCAGCGAAAGCGCATCCGCTCGCGCAAGGTCCTTCGCTCCCGCCAGATGGCGACAATGCTTCGCTGGACAGTCAGGTGCCGATCCGACGCCGGCTCTATGAGCATTCCCGGCCGCGCTGCCTGATCCGGGGCTGACGCAAGAGTATTGGTCATCGCAACCTCCATTTGGCCTGAGGGCCTTTGCCCTCGACCTGAAAGAGGATGGATTCTGCCGGATACGAACAGCGCCGTAATTAAGGTCTCCCAAATAGTTCTCAAAAGTTCCAAACGGGCTATAGATGCGCGCTATGCAGGGAGAGCGCTTTGCCTTCGGTCCGTTTGTACTTGATCCGGGTGCGGGAACGCTGCTTCGGAACGACCTCCCCGTTGCCGTTGGCTACCGTGGTTTGAAGCTGCTTGCGGCGCTGGTTGGACGGGCCGGCGAGATCCTTGGGAAGGCCGAGTTGATGGACGCGGCATGGCCGGGCATGGCCGTCGAGGAAGGCAACCTCACCGTCCAGATCGCCCAATTGCGGAAGCTGCTTGGTCCGGCCGACGACAGCGGTGAATGGATCGCCACGGTCCCGCGCGTCGGCTACCGCTTCACGGGGATCGTCGAACTCCTCGATGGCACGAAGCGAAAACCTTTGCCGCTGCCCGACAAGCCGTCGATAGCCGTGCTGCCTTTCGTCAATCTCAGCAATGATCCGGAGCAGGAATCCTTCGCGGACGGATTGACCGAAGACCTGATCACCGACTTGTCCAGGAGCTCCGGCCTGTTCGTAATCGCGCGCAACTCGGCCTTTGCCTATAGGGGTAAGGCGATGGACGTGCGCGACATCGCACGGGAGCTTGGCGTACGCTACCTCCTGGAGGGCAGCGCAAGACGTGCCGCGGGGCGCGTGCGCATCAATGCCCAACTGGTCGACGCGGTGAGCGGCGATCACCTGTGGGCGGAACGGTTCGATCGCAGCCTGGAAGATGTCTTTGCCGTCCAGGACGAGGTCACAGCCAAGATCGTGGAGGCATTGCTCGGCCGGCTGCGCGCGCCGCCGCCGCGCAATCGGCCCAAGAATCTCGAGGCCTACGATCTGTGCGTGCGGGCGCGCAAGCTGATCGACGATTCGCCGCAGACGGCGCGGGAGGCGCATCTGATGCTCACGCGGGCTGTTTCGCTGGATCCGGAATACGCCGAGGCCTATCGCTGGCTTGCTATGAACCACTGGATGGGATGGGTGCATTGGGGCGAGCCGGTGGAACCTAACCGCCGCATTGCCCTGGAGCTGGCGCACAAGGCGGTGGCTATCGATCCCAACGACGCCGGCTGCCGCTGGGTGCTCGGTAACCTGCTTGCCTATGAGCGCAACTTCGCCGAGTCGGATGCCGAATTCGCCAGGGCCTTCGAGCTCGACCCCAACGAGGCCGATGCCTGGGCGACGTTGTCTGACATCTCCGTGCTCGCCGGATGGGTCGAGGAGGGGCTCGAACAGATCCGCAAGGCGTTTCGGCTCAACCCGTTTCCGGCAAGCTGGTACTATCTGACGCTCGGCGCGGCGCAATATGCGGCGCGCGACTACGAGGCCGCCGTCGAGACGTTGCGCCGCGACGAGACTTATCGAACGAGCTCACGCCGCTTCCTGGCGGCCAGCCTCGCGCAGCTCGGCCGGCTCGACGAGGCGCGCACGGAAGTGGAACTGTTTCTCGTCGGCAATCCGCATTTCACCACCAGCCACTGGGTCTGGACGGAGCCTTTCCGCGATACGGCGATGCTCGACCATTTCGTCGATGGCTTCCGCAAGGCCGGTCTTCCGGAGTGAGGCGCCGCCGGTCTCCTCGTCACGACGCCTTCCTGCCGTCCGCGCCACTTACTCCTCGAAGCGACCCGTGGCGTCACGATCGCGCTCGTATCGTCTCGTGACCGGAAACGGCGGCAACCAGGACTCGCGACGGACGGTCCAGCTTTCGTAAGTTGGTATCAGCTGGTCAGGGGCATCCAGGGATCCCAGATGCACTTCGATTTCGTCTGCGCTGCCTGCGAAAACGGACGAGCCGCAGTGGGGGCAGAAAAAGCGGCCGGCGTAGTCGCGTGTTTCGCCCTCGATCGTCACCGCATCCCGAGGAAACACCGCGGCAGCGTAAAAAAGGGCGCCATGATGCTTGCGGCAGTCAAGACAGTGACAAATGCCGACCCGGTATGGGAGCCCTGACGCCACAATCCGGACGTCGCCGCACAGGCAACCGCCGGTGAATCGGTCCATGCTGCGTCTCCTCTGAAATCAAGCGGTCGCAATGGCTACGACGAACAACGCTGTCATTGCAATCGCCCGCATTGCGGCGTCGGTGTGCTTACGAGCCAGATCACTCCCTCATTTCGCTGTGAGCGCAACGAGTTCCTCCATCTGCCGCAAGTACTTCTCGATGACGATCCGCTCGGAAAACTGCCGCTCGACCTTCTTCCTGCTCTCCATCCCCATCCGGTCCTTGGCGGCATCATCCATCATCGCGAACTCGATCATCCTGTTCGCCAGGTCACCGGCATCCCTCACCTTGCAAAGGAAGCCGTTGACGGCGTGATCCACCACCTCCTTGCAGCCGGGCACATCGGTCGCGATCAGCGGCTTGCCCATCGCGGCCGCTTCGAGCAGAGCGCGCGGCGTGCCCTCCCTGTAAGACGGCAGAACGATACAATCGGCCGCGGTCAAAAAGGGACGCACATCGTCAGTGGCGCCCAAATGCTCGATCAATCCCTCCTCGACCCATTGCTCGACCCGCGCACGACCGACCGCTGTGCGGTTCTCGACATCAAGAAACCCGAGGAGCTGGAAACGTGCCGCAGGCACCTTGCTGCGGACCAGGCGGGCAGCTTCGATGAACTCTCCGACGCCCTTGTCCCAGAGGAGCCGGGCCACAAGCAGAAAGACGATGGCACCGGACCGCGGGCGCTGACCAGGCGGCGGCGAGAAACGCGCGAGATCGACACCGGAGCCGGGCAGCAGCGCGGTCTGGTTCTTGCGAACCAGGCGCTCGTTGACGAACAGCATCCTGTCGTCGTCATTTTGAAAGAAGACCGTTTTCGAACGTGCCAGCGCCACCCGGTACAAGGTCTTGGCAATTTCCTGAAGAAGGCCGCCACGGGCGAAAGCCGTGCCAAGACCGGAGATGTTGTTGATGGCCGGGACGCCGGCGAAATTTGCAGCAATCGAACCGAAGACATTTGGCTTGATCGTAAAGCTTACAAACGCGAGCGGGTTCTCGCGGCGCAGCATGCGCCAGTAGCGCCACAGAAGCATCATGTCGCGAAACGGCGACGTGCCGGAATTGTCCATTTCGACCTGAATGTAGCGGCAGCCCATGTCCGATATCAGGGAAGAATAGGCATCCCTGGGTGCGGCAATGACAACGTCATAACCCTGCCCCTGCAATGCCTCGATCAGGCCCTTCCGGAAATTGACCACGTTCCAGGATGTGTTGACCGAGATGAACACCTTTTTCTCAAGCATCGCCCATGCCCCTTCGGATGCTCACATGCCGTCACAACCCACCGTTGCTGCTCGTTTATCGTGCATACCACCCCAATATTCCATCGTGGTCGGGTATAGTAGGGCCGAATGGAGGCCCCCACTGGCCTGCTATTCTTCGCCATTCCGCAAATCTGCCTCATAATCCTGACCACCGTAATAAACGCCAATAATATTCACCGTCTTCTCCGCCACCTCGAATGCGATCGTTACGCGGTGGCGATACCCGAGCATCCTCAGGCGCGGCCGAATATCATCGCGCCGGGTGCCCCGGTGCGGGAAGGTTCCCAGATTCTCGCAATAGTCCACAATAGCATCAACATATCGTGCCGCCACGGCGGGCGACCCCGCCTCCGCTATATGGCCCTCCAACTCATCAAGCTGGTTGAGAGCTTCCGGGGTGAAACGAACAGTATGGGTCACTCCGAGGTTGGCCGCTTGCGCTTGTCCGCAAGGTGCTGACGCACCTGTGTCACACTGCGCGCCCGGCCTGGATCGGTTTTCAGTTTGTCGTAGGCGCCGGCTACCTCGGTGCGTAGCCAGGTATCAAGGGCCTTGTCGCGCGCCTGCAAGGCTCGCAAGCCATCGCGGATCACCTCGCTCTCACTGGCATACTCGCCCGAAGAAACCTTGGTCTTGACCATCTGCGCCATTTCGTTCGGCAACGTGATGCTAAATTGTTGCGTGCTGCGCATTGAAATCTCCTGCCACGGGGACGTTCTCAATAGGATTAAACACTATCATATCTAGGCTAGATCGGGAACACTGCACGCTTTTCACGCATTTTTCCGGGCCTCCTGGATGCCTGCACCACTGCTCGCATGCCTCACACCAACCGCCATCGTCGCATCCGCTTCGTCGCGAAAGCCTTGAACAGGCGCAGGATCTCATCGTCATTGGCGACAGATGAGATGCGCGAAAAGCAGACATCCCTTGCAAGCGACAGATCTTCGGGGCGAGCGAGAAGCGACGCTATTGCCCGCGCGATGTCAGCCGGATCTTCGGCATCGAAATCATAGGCGCGACCCTCAGGAATGTAGCCTCTGGTGCCGCTGTCGCGCGAGATCAGTACAGCACACCCCGCCCAGGCCGCCTCGATGGGGGATATCGCCGCGGGCTCCCTCCGCGAGGGCAATATCAGGAGATCGTGGCTGGAGAAAACCGAGAGCATCTCGTCATGAGCTACATTGTTCCGAAACTGGAGCCTGTCCGCCAGTCCAAGAGTCTGGGCCTCCTGTACCAAAGCCTGACAGAAAGCGGCGTCGGACTGCGTTGCCTCCTCGCCACAGAATGTTACCGAGAACTGTGATTCCGATATCGCCGCCAAAGCTCTTAGAAGAGCGCTGTGCCCCTTTCGCTCCCGGTATTTTGCGACCATCAGGATGCGAGGCGGCCACTGCAATCGTCTCTTCCGCAGCTCTTCGACTTGCGCCGGCCCGAAAGGGCTTCCGAATGGCAGCGACACGGCAGCGCCAGTGCCGACGCGAGCATGGTTCGATGAGAGCCGCGACGTAAAATGTGGAATCCCCAAGCACTGGAACACCGTTCGGCGAACCCATGTGCTGCTCCATGCCGGAGGCGTGGCATCCTCCTGATCGTAGATGACCAATCTGCGCCCTTGCAGGACCGTGCATAATGCCGCGACCCTGCAAAACCAGCGCGTCACACCTCGAACGATCACCACATCCGGATCCTCGGCGCGCAGATGTCTCCAGTACGAAATCAAACTGGGAAAGGAAAAGGGCGAATTCGGAATGCCGCTCGAACGTCGGCGCATAATCCTCCGCGACAGAGCGGACGGGGCCATGACATTGGGAGAAAGCAGGGTGTGGTTCTCGGTGGGGCCGGTTTCGACGACATCGACCGCGACGTGATGCCCCGCCGACGTCAGTATGCGAACCCACGGCACGGCGTTGGTATGGTATCTCGGCAGGCAAAACAGGTACCTCAAACCGTCGGCCCTTCCGCCATGCGGACCCGCCTTTTCAGCAGCGATCGCGAAGCCATTGCCATTGCCGCGTAGATCGCAGCCGATACGATCAAACCTGCCCAGGCTATGCCCGAAATCCCGATCCAGCCGGATAGAGCCAGGGAAAGGGGGAGGTAGACGATGGTCGCAAGCGTCAGGATTTTGAGAAGCGGCTTCGTCCCGGCCAGAACCTGGATCAACGGATTGAAGTGCATGCCGGCCAGGCCGAAGCATTCCGCCGCGAACAGAATAGCAAACAGTTGCGGCGCTTCGGCATAGGCCGCGCCGACAGCCAGAAGGACGACGACTTTTTGCAGCAATATCGCGACAACCGTCATTCCACCGGCAGCACACGCCGAAAGCACGGTGACATGGTTGTTCAATCTGAATAGCCGATCGGGGGGCTCGGCGTTGGACAGTCTGGCAATTTCGGGAAAGATCACCTGGTTCAATGGACCAGTCAGCCGAGAGACCATCGTCGCGAGGCGCGATGCCACGGAATAGGACCCGGCGGCGACTTCTCCCAAAAGAGATGCCACCAGGAACAATCCGACATGTCGCCTGGCGCCCACAAGCGTGGAGACCAAACTGGTCCCGGTCGCCATGGCAAGAAAAATCCGGAAGAAACGCCGTCTGGATCGTGAACCAAGCGGATTGAACAGGCCGATGTTTTCCCGCCTGGCACGGAAGAGCAGCCGGACGAACAGCGTCAGATTGTAGAATGCGCCGGCGGCAGCCAACACGGTCACATAGGCGAGCAATGACGCATCGACAGCCCAAAGCACGAGCGAGACGATCACCATCGCAGCCCCTTGCGCGACTTGATTGCCGGCAATGACGTCGTATCGGCCGTCCAGCCGAAGCATGCCTTTTGGGGTGCCCGAAAGACTGGCCAGCAAGGTAAGGCTGTAGATTGCCGCCAGGAGACGATTGTCCCGCGACACGCCAATAGCCTCTCCAAACAGCAGAATTCCGCCGATCGCCACGACGGTGGCGAAAAGCGCGGCCGAAATGTCGAGAGCGATCCCGCAAGATGCGGCTGGCCCGAGACGTCGGCGCGACTTCGCGCATAGCCTGATCACAGGCTGCCAACTCTCAAACGTGCAAAGGCCGGAGATGAACGTGGCGTAAGCCTGTGTTACGGCAAGGGTACCAAAATCTCCCGGCCCCAGCGACCGTGCGTTGAGCGCCAGCGCGAGGATGGAACATAGAGCTGCCACCGCGCTCGAGGATGTCGTCAGCGTCGCATCCCGCACGACCCGCCGTGCGCGCGCCCACCCGGAAGGCTGGGCGGCCACCGCCACGTTCTCAACCATTGTCTCGGCGCAGGACCGGCGCTCCCTGGGGACGCATCATCACCTCGGCAGGGGCTTGCGGAAAACATTTTCGGTGAACGTAAACCACGCCGAATATGAAAAACGACACAAGAACGGCTCGCTTGGCGGAGATGAACGCGCCGAGCAGCTCCTTGCGCTGAATGTAGAACGTGAAGTGGATGATGCTCACGATCAGCCCCGCCTTCAGGGCCGCACTGCGGACATTGCGGACTATCGCTTCAATGGCGACGCAGACGAGCGAAAGAATGATGACGAGCAGCGGAAACCCGGCATACCCGAAATTGGCGTAGAACTCCGCCCAGATGTTTGCGGCGACACCACCGCTGTAGCCGGGAAAGAGAAATGGCTGGACCTGCTCGTTGTAAGTGCATCCGTCCTTGCCAAAGACCATGTCCGAGAACGGAATGAAGGAAAGAGGCACCAACCAAAGGTTCGAGCAAGGCAAGGTGTAATCATACCTTACGATCAGATCCAGGTGTGCCAACGTTAAGAATTGCTCCAACCCTACCAGCGCAGAATCCGACAATTGGTCGAACTGTATTCTCTGGCCTACCAGCTCAAAATTTCCGGACTTTATCGCCGCGTATACCGACTTGTATACCGCCAGAAAACAGAACGATAAAATTCCTCCGAGTAGATATCTCTTCTTGACCAGAAATAATGATTTGTTTCTGTATTTCACATAGGCGAACGACAAGATAGCTACGGCGATGGAAGAACGATGCCCGACGTAGAGCGTCAAGGCCAATCCAAGGCAGCTCAACGCTATGACCAGCTTGGATTTACGCCAACCGGACAGCACGCCGAATACGACACCGATTATGCAGGTATTGTAGAATATGTACTGAAATCTTCCGGTCGACGATAAGACGTCTGCTTTTGACGCGGAAAACAGTGCGGGGGTCGCTATCGAAATGCCGCCAAAGACCAGCAGCATCGCTATTATTGTTACCGCCTCTCCCCGGCTATCGTGCGCGACCTCGAAACTCTGGGTTCGAGGCAGAAAGAGAGCCATCGCCGCGGCGATGCAGGAAAGAGACAGGAGAATGGCGTATCCAGTCCCCGCATGGTAGATGAAATCGTATTTTCGCCCGCCGACGTCGACGTATTGGAACCCTCCAACAACGTATGGGACGAAATAGACCAAGCTGGATATGAACAGGAGCATTTGCGGGGTCAGCGCAAATGGTGAAACCAGATAATCCCTGCCGATCCGCCCCACTTTTCGATCCAATGCTTTAAATCGAAGCGATGACAGCTTCGCTGATATGATCATGCATGTCGCGCCTGGTCTTCAATGGACAATCTCTCCCACAGCGCGCCATATGATTTTGCCATCCGCTCAAGTGAAAACCGAGACGCGATACGATCCCGAGATGCCTGCCGCCTGATTGTCCAGGAAGCCGAATCCCGCATCTCCAAAGCCATGATCTCCATGGAGCGCGAGAGCGCCTCGGGATCCCGCTCGGGAACGACGAATCCCACGTTCCCGACAAGCAACCCCACATCTCCAACATCCGTCGCAACACAGGGCGTACCGCACGCCATTGCCTCCGCGATCACATTGGGAAATGCTTCGCTGCTGGAGGCGAGGACGTGAATGTCGAACGCGTTCATCAGATCGGCAATGTCGTCGCGCGGCCCGAGAAGCATCACCTTGTCGCGAACGCCATGGTGATCCAGCAATCCGACAAGCTCGGCATTTTCGGCCGTGATCCCCGGACCGACAAGAATGCACTGGAAGGGAAGCCTGGTGCGCGCGGACAGCGCGGATAAGGCGGCGACAAGGTTCTTGTGATCCTTGTCCGGGTGCCAGCGCGCAACATTTCCAATGATGAACCGGTCGGCCTCTATCGACCAGCCCTGGCGCAATCGTGCACGGGCTTTCCCATCCGGTTCGAAAACAGCCAGATCATAGCCATTCGGTATTATTGTCCACTTCGAGCTTGAGTACCCCGCGCGGACATGGCGCTGTGATGCCTGCTCCGAACAGCTCACGATCCGGGCGGGAACCGCTCCGGATATCGATGCGCATATCCTGTCCACCGCCCTGGTGGCGAAGGGGGCTGCACGTGGGTCCAGTCCGGAACTATGCATCCCCCAAAGGATCGGCTTGATGCCGAAAAGACGCGCCAGGACGCCTCCGACCAGATTGGCGTGGTACATCCAGCACTGAACCACATCCGGCCGATAGGTCGCGAATATGCGCCGAAGCGTTGCGAGGCCCTTGAGGCTCAACCTCCCCTTCGGCATCGACAGACAAACCAGGGATATCCCGGCCTCACGAAGCAGCGGCCCATATTTTCCCTCGCCAGAAAGCGAAACGACGAAATGCGAATGGCTGCGCTCGGCCGTGCAGAGACGAAACAGGGCCGCCTCGGCGCCGCCATTCTGAAGTCCCGTGATGATGTGCAGGACCTTAATGCGGTCGCTCCTTCGCCACGGCGTTCGTCGGGTCCACACCCATCGCGAGCAAATAGGCGTCGGCAATCTTTTCGACGCTGAAATCCTGCGCCCGGCGTCTCACATCCGGGCGGTCGGTTTCATCAAGAGTCGCCAATATCGCGGCCGCGAAGCCTTGGGCGTCGCCCACAGGAACAAGCCGTCCCCACTTGCCGTCCTCCAGAATTTCGGACGGCCCGCTTTCGCAATTCGTGCTCACCACCGGTGTTCCGCAAGCCATCGCCTCGATGATGGTGTTCGGGAATCCTTCCCGGCGGGACGACTGAAGGAACAACGCGGCGTGCCGCATCCATGGATATGGGTTCTTCGAAAAGCCGACCAGGGCGACCGAAGAGTTCAGCCCGAGTTCGTCGATCATCGTTTGCAGCGATGCACGCAATGGCCCTTCTCCGACAATCGCCAGTTTGACGGGCCTCGTCCTTGCGACCCGCGAAAAGCTGCGGATGAGCGTGGCGTGGTCTTTTGCGAAATCGAGACGACCGACGGCCACCAACAAGGCCCTGCCGTCCTCATCCGCGAAGGCATGACGGACGGGCTCGTCCGCCTGTGCCTCGATGTATTTGATATCCAAAGGATTGTGGATCGTTTCGATGCAATTCCGATCGACCCCGACGCTTCGAATGAGGTCTTCCGCAACACCACGCGATACGGCGATGATCTTGTCGGCATGACCGTAAGTCAGCCGCATGAAAAATGGCAAAAACCTTTCACGAACCAGTTTCGTATCGGCGATCGTCCTGGACAGGTTGCTCCTTTCAGAGATGACTATCCGTACCTTGTGCGATGAGAAAACAGACGAAACTATTCCCAGGATATTCGCGTGCGGCAAAGCCGTCAGCATCACCCGTGGCTGCTCTTTCCTCAGGTATCGGATCAGGCCGACTATGGAAAAGAGCAAGCGCGAGGCCTGGAGGTCGCTGACCCTTACGCCGTCGGGAACCAAGGCGAGATAGTCACCCGTCGCGCGCCCGAGCACCAGATCGGTCAGCAGTCCGCGCCTGTCAAATTCGCGGGCCAGAGTAAGCATGGCCCGCTCGGTGCCTCCGGCACGAAGGGAAGGGATAAAAACGGCTATATGCACTGAGTGGCTGCTGGGCATTGTTTCGCCTCGGCGCAGCAGCGACACTATCTCACCATCGGTTTGGCGCGCAAAAAGTGACCTCTCTAGCCCCGCTCAAAATACGATTTGTACCAGTCGACGAACCGCCCTATCCCCTCGGTCACCGATGTGCCGGGGCGATAGCCGACCGCCCGCTCCAGGGCGGAGGTATCGGCAAACGTGTCGGGCACGTCGCCCGCCTGCAGCGGCAGCAGCTCGACGATGGCCTTGCGGCCGAGCGCGTTTTCGAGCGCCTCGACATAGGCGGTCAGCTTGACCGGATTGCTGTTGCCGATGTTGAAGATGCGCCAGGGCGCGCTGCTCGTGGCCGGATCCGGGTGGCCGGAATCCCAGGCGGGGTTGGCGGCAGCGGGGCTGTCGCTGGCCCGGATCACCCCTTCGGCGATGTCCTCGACATAGGTGAAGTCGCGCGTGTGGTTGCCGTTGTTGAACAGCTTGATCGGCTCGCCGGCAAGAATGTTCCTGGTGAACAGGAACAGCGCCATGTCCGGCCTGCCCCAGGGGCCGTAGACGGTGAAGAAGCGAAGCCCGGTGGTCGGCAGGCCGAACAGATGGCTGTAGCTGTGCGCCATCAGTTCGTTGGCGCGCTTGGTGGCGGCGTAGAATTGCAGCGGATGATCGGCCGGGCGATGCTCGGAAAACGGCATGTCCGTGTTGGCGCCGTAGACGCTCGACGTGCTGGCATAGGTCAGGTGCGCCACGCGGCCGCTGCGGCAGGCCTCCAGCATGTTGGTGTAGGCGACGATGTTGCTTTCGACATAGGCGCGCGGGTTTTCCAGGCTGTAGCGAACCCCGGCCTGGGCGGCGAGGTGGATCACCCGGTCGAAGGCATGGTCGGCAAAGCAGCCGTCCACGACGTCTCTGTCGGCGAGATTGCCGTGGATGAACTGATAGCCCGAATTGGTCTTGCGGCTTGCCTCGCCCAGCAGCCCGAGCCGCGCCTGCTTGATCCGCGGATCGTAGTAGTCGTTGATGCTGTCGATGCCGACAACGTCGTCGCCGCGCTCCAGGAGGCGCCTGGCCACATGATAGCCTATGAAGCCGGCGGCGCCGGTAACTAGAATTCTCATCAGAACCGCCCGTCCGTGATGTCCCTCGGAAACAGACCCTTGATGTCATATATGACACCCGGGTTCTTGCAAAGCGCCTGCAGGCCGGCAACGCCCAGTGCATGAAACTGCCTGTGCGCGACGGCGACGACGACACCGTCATAGCGTTCGGCGGGTGTGTCCTTCATGCTCGTCACGCCGAAGGCGTCCGCGCATTCCTGCGCGTCGACCCAAGGGTCCCAGATGTCGATCTCGGCATTGTATTGCCGCAGTTGCGCGACGACGTCGGCGACCCTGGAATTTCTCAGGTCCGGACAGTTTTCCTTGAAGGCCGCGCCCATGACCAAAATCCGGCTACCAACGACAGGGATGCCCTTGCGCATCATCAGGCGGGCCGTCTGGTCCGCCGCGTGCTGGCCCATGCCGTCATTGATGCGGCGGCCGGCAAGAATCACCTCCGGATGATAACCGAGTTCCTGAGCCTTGTGAGTGAGATAATAGGGATCGACGCCGATGCAGTGCCCGCCGACAAGACCGGGCGTGAAACGCAGGAAATTCCACTTTGTGCCGGCTGCCTCCAGCACTTCCGCCGTATCGATGCCCAGCTTGCCGAAGATCAGCGACAGCTCGTTCATCAGCGCGATGTTGAGGTCGCGTTGCGTGTTCTCGATCACTTTGGCCGCTTCGGCCACCGCAATGCTGGAGGCCCGGTGCGTGCCCGCCGGCACGATCGAGGCATAGAGCGCGTCGATGGCTTCAGCCGCCTCCGGCGTCGAGCCGCTGGTGATCTTGACGATGGTCTGAAGGCGATGCTCGCGGTCACCCGGATTGATGCGCTCGGGACTGTAGCCGAGGAAGAAATCCTCGTTGAAGCGCAGACCCGAATGTTTCTCTATCAGCGGTGCGCACACCTCTTGCGTGCAGCCGGGATAGACGGTCGATTCGATGACCACCACCGCGCCCGCGGACATCACCTCGCCGACCGTCGTCGACGCCATGATCAGCGACCGCAGATCCGGCCGGTTGGCCCTGTCGATCGGCGTCGGCACCGTGACGATGAAAACCCCGCAATCGCGGAGATCAGCCTTGTCGCTCGTGAACTTCAGTCGCGATGCGGCAGCGATTTCTTCCCTGCTGGCCTCGAGTGTGTGGTCGTCACCGCGCCGCAGTGCATCGACACGCGCCTGGCTGATGTCGAAACCGACGACATCCCTGTTCGCGCCGAAGGCTACCGCCAATGGCAGGCCGACATAGCCAAGCCCGATGATCGCTATCTTCCTGGAGGCGATGTCCATCCGGTTCCCGCGCCCGCAATCGACCCAAGCCTCGGCGTCGGTTATCGTGCGCCGAAACCGGTAAGCATCGTTTTCACAGTTCTAAGAACGATCAAGACATCCAGCCAGGGCGAGAAATTCTTGATGTAATAAAAGTCGTAATGTAATTTCTCCATCACATCGTCAATCGCCGCAACGTGCCCCTGGTTTACTTGTGCCCACCCGCTGATACCGGGCCTGACGATGTGCCTATAGCGATAGAACGGCAACTCGGTCTCATACATTTTCGACAGCACCACGGCCTCCGGCCGTGGCCCGATCCAGCTCATTTCGCCGCGCAGAATGTTGATGGCTTGCGGCAGTTCATCGATCCTGAACTTGCGCAGGACACGCCCCATCGGAGTGATGCGGTCGTCGTCACGCTTGGTGATCACGCTGTTCTTGTCGCTGCCGGTATCAGGCTCGGTCCTCATCGAACGGAACTTGTAGACGGTGTAGATCTTGCCCCGGTAGCCCACGCGCCGCTGCCGGAACAGCGCGGGACCGTCAGAATCCAGCCGGATCAGCAGCGCGATCAGCGCCAGGGCAGGAGCAAGAGCAAAAACCAGCACAAGCGCGGAAGCCCAGTCGGCTGCCTGCTTGATCTTGAGATAGGCCTGGTTCGGATTGAGCGAACCAAGCGTGTTTTCAGACAGATGCTCTATCTCGACTCGGCCGGTCAACGACTCGCTGACCTGCTTGACATGGTAGACGGGCGTGCCCGAAAGGGCCCGATCGGCGATGTATCTCTCCCATTCGTCGCCGAGATCGGCACGCAGATCGGCAACCACACCGTTTGCCTTTTCGACGATGACGTTGGTCGACTGGATCCAGAACCAATGCACGCCCTGCAGTGCCCTGAGGCGCTCGACATCACCGCCGGGAACGACGACGAGGCGGTATGGGTCGAGACGCCGCGCGACGAGGCTCAGGCCAAAATACCAGAGCGTGGACTGCGTGAAACTGGCGGCGGCCTGGAAGCGGCTGTACTCGAAGCGAAAAAAGAAGATCGTCAGGAAAACGGCGCCATAAGACAAGGCAAAAGTCGGCAAGATATAGCTGGCAGCGGCCACGCCCGGGAAATTCCCGATGCGGCGATGCGCAAGAAAGCCGGCCAGATGCGCCATCACCGCGGCGGCTACCGTCACCTGAAGATTAATCGTGTAGATAACCTCGGGATTGAAGGCAATCCGGATGATCGCCGGTGCAAAAATCGCGAAAGTCAGCCCACCAAGGAGCTGAAATCGAATTCTGAACAGGAAATGCCGGCTTCCCACAAGAGTTGATGCTGCGACATTCAACTTCTTCCCCTCCCCGGAAGTTGCCGTGTCAGCGATTGCCTTTGCCATGACGCACCTGGGCCTGCAAAGCGAACCAGGCATCTCGTCATCGACGGCATTCGACTCAGTCGAGGATCAATGGCTACGCCAGTGCTACTGCATCAGCAAGTATTTATTTTCATAGCAACAGTTAGTAGGTCTTTTGATCGACGGCATTATTCGGTGCGATCGAAAAGCCGAAGCTAACAGCCCGATTTATTATTCACAGCTAATAAAGGGCTCTGTTGTCCGAGCTCGATCTGGACGTCAAAATTTTTTGGCGCCGGCCAGGCGCCATGAAAGCACCTGTCGATTCACCTGGGTCCGAGATAGTGTAAGGGCCGCACTTGCTTTAGCGCACCGGCGTCCATCTTGGAGCGCTTCTGGCCTACAGGTCCGATGGATATTAGCGTGGGTACTCCAAAACGATCACATAGCCAGATGGCTCTGTGAATGGACCGTTCTCCGTCGAAACATCACGTGTTGGCTGCCAAATCACGTTGATGATCCGGCTTCCCTCTTCACCCAGGCTATGGAGAAGCGTTTTTAGCCTTTCAACGTCGTCTGGGCATGTAGCGACAGCGTAGGGCATGAAACCTCCAAGGCTTTGCGGTAAGCTTATAGGAGTTCGGCCCTGATCGCGACAAACGGGGCGTCAAATTTCAAACTGAGGCACTACGGGGCCCGTTCTGATCGCCCTTCGTAGGCCCGAAACAAATTCGGCCCCGGGATGTCCTCAAATCTCAGGAGCGCTTCAGCAACGACCAGACGGCCGGAACCAGGCTTGCCGCGAGCGCAACCTTAATGAGATCGCCGACGATGAACGGCACGACGCCGAACTGCCAGGATTTTTCCGGGCCGATGAGCAGCGCCAGCCAGGCAAAGCCCATCGCCATCATCACCACCTCGGCAACCAGCATGGCGTTGAAAAGCTTGATTGGATGGCGATCCCAGCCGCGATCGGCGGCCCAACCGACGATTGCCGCCATGACCACGAAGCCGGCGAGATAGCCGCCTGTCGAGCCGAGCATGTAGGCAATGCCAACGCCTTTTTCAGGCGTGCCCTGGAAGACCGGAAAGCCCATCGCGCCCTCCGCCATGTAGAGCAGCAGGGTGGCGACGCCAAGGCGCATGCCGAAGGCGGCGGCGATCAGCAGGACGGCGAGCGTCTGCATGGAAATGTCGACGGGCCCCAGCACCACCTTGGTCTTGGCCGACAAGGCCAGCAGCAGCGTACCGCCGATCGCCAGCAAAAACTGTGTCGCGAGGCGGGCCGCACTCTCCTGCGGCAGAGCCAGAGAAACAAGCGGGCGCATCGTCGTTGCAGTTGCCATGGTTCTTTCCCAATCCGATTTGCCGCCATCCGATGATCGCGGTCTTGCGTTTTCCTATATTGGCTCACGTGCTATGCGGCAATCAGTTTTGCCGTCCACCGGAACAATGCGCCGACACCATGGCTCTCAAATTCGACACCAGCTTCGATCCCAGCTACGGCCAAGGGGTGGACATGGCCCCCGGCGTGCGGCGCGTCACGGCCCAAAACCCGAGCCCGTTCACCTTTCACGGCACCAACAGCTACATCGTCGGGCGCGACACGCTGGCGGTGATCGATCCGGGCCCCGATGACGAGGCGCATCTCGAGACGCTGCTCGGCGTGATCGCCGGCCGGCCGGTCAGCCATATCTTCGTCAGCCACACACACCGCGACCATTCTCCGCTGGCGGCAAGGCTGAAGGAGCGCACCGGCGCCACAGTGCTGGCGGAAGGCCCGCACCGGCCGGCAAGACCCCTGGATACCGGTGAGGTCAATGCGCTCGACGCCAGCGCCGACACCGCTTTCGCTCCCGACATCACGCTGCCGGACAACACGGTGGTCGACGGCGACGGCTGGGCGATCCGCGCTGTCTTGACCCCCGGCCACACCGCCAACCACGCGGCATTCGCGCTGGAAGGGACCGGCATCCTGTTTTCGGCCGATCACGTGATGGCGTGGGCGACGTCCATAGTCGCGCCGCCGGACGGGGCGATGGCCGATTACATGGCGTCGCTGGACCGGCTGATCGAACGCGGCGACCGCCTGCTGCTGCCCGGCCACGGCGGACCGGTCACGGCGCCGCGCGATTTCATGCGCGGGCTGAAGACGCATCGCAAGATGCGCGAGCGCGCCATACTGGAGCGGGTCAGGGCCGGCGACCGGACGATCGCCGCCATGGTCAAGGCGATCTACAGGGATACCGACCCGCGTCTGCATGGTGCTGCCGGACTGTCGGTGCTTGCCCATCTGGAGGACCTTGTGGCGCGCGGCCTGGTGGCGACAGGCGCCGCTCCGGCCATCGACGGCATCTTCACGCCTGCGCCTTAGGCGGTTCGACAGAGCTACTCGGCGGAGGTCGCGCCAACCTGGCCGGCGACTTCCTGGTCCAGTTCCGCCAGGAAGTCGGTGACGCGCGCGGCGTTGTCGCCAAGGTCGTGACGGCCGTAGCGCGAGGCCGACCGCATGTCGACGATGACGGTATCGCCGTCATCGGTCACGCGGATCGCCACGTCGGCGGGCAGGGCGAGCACGAAGCTCCGGGCGACGGCGGTAATGGTCACTTCGCTTTGCCCGGCGAGCTCGGGATAAGGTTCGGAAAGATCCCAGTTGCGCCGGTCGAGCACGGTTTCGACGGCATTGACGACGGTCTCGAACGGCAGGTCGTAGCTGCGGGCGGTGACCAGCGGATAACTTTCCGTCTGCAGCCGCTGTTCGCCTGGCGTCGACGGGGAAAGCACGTTCATGTCCTTCGTCCGGTCGCCGACGTCGAGTACCGGCGGATCGTCGAAATCGGTCGAGATGTCGCGGAGCGGCGGAAAAGTTGCGGCCCAATAGACGGCAACGCCGTAGGGGGAAAGCACCAGCAGCGCCAGCAAGACGGCGACAGCGATGTCATGGCCGCCGCGATCGCCGAAATTCCACAGCCTCGAAAACGCAAAGGCGGCAAACAGCAGCGCCAGCGCCGCCAGCAGCCCGACGATCGCCAGCACCCACAGGAATACCGGTGTCTCGACGAGACCGAGATAATGGCCGGCGAAGACGGTCAGCAAGAGCACGGCCGAAAAGGCGGCGGTGCGGCGCGACCATCCGGCCGCCTTCGAGGTTTGCCGTTCCGGAATGCTGACCATTATTCTCTGCGCTGCCCAACCCGAACGGAGACTTAGAACGTTTTGACGGCGGGTTGAAGCCGAAACCCGCAACGTTCCGTCAATCCGTCGGCAGACGGTAGTCCTTGAACTGCTGGCGCAAGGTTATCTTCTGGATCTTGCCGGTGGCGGTATGCGGTATCTCGCCGACGAAGGCGACATCGTCGGGCATCCACCATTTGGCCACCTTGCCGTCCATGAAGCCGAGTATGTCAGCCTTGCTCGGCTCCTTGCCCGGCTTGGCGACGATCACCAGCAATGGCCGCTCGCCCCACTTCGAATGCTGGACGCCGATGGCCGCCGCTTCCGCGACGTCCGGGTGGCCGACGGCCAGGTTTTCCAGGTCGATGGTCGAAATCCATTCACCGCCGGACTTGATGACGTCCTTGGCGCGATCGGTGATCTGCATGTAGCCGCCGGCGTCGATGTGGGCGACGTCTCCGGTGTCGAACCAGCCATCCTCGTCGAACTGCTCCGGGGCGGCGCCGCCGTAATAGGCGCGGGCGACGGCGGGCCCGCGCACCTTCAGCCGGCCAAACGTCCTGCCGTCCCAGGGTTGCGCATTGTTGTCGTCGTCCGTGACCTTCATTTCGACGCCGAAGGGCGGATAGCCCTGCTTGCCCTGAACATCGAGCCGTGCCTCACCCTCGAGCCCGGCATATTCCGGCTTCAAGGTGCACAGCGTGCCGAGCGGCGACATTTCGGTCATGCCCCAGGCATGGATGACCTGGACGCCGTAATTGTCCTGGAATTTCGTCATGATCGCGCGCGGGCAGGACGAACCGCCGATGACGACCTTGTTCAGGTGGGGAAGCGTCTTGCCGGTCTCCTCCAGATGCTGCAGCAGCATCATCCACACGGTCGGCACGGCGGCGCTGAAGGTCACTTTCTCGGTGTCGAGCAATTCATAGATGGAGGCGCCGTCCATCTTGCAACCGGGCATGACCAGCTTGGCGCCGATCATCGGCGCACTCTGGCCAAGGCCCCAGGCATTGGCATGGAACATCGGCACGACCGGCAGGATCGTGTCGCGCGACGACAGGCCCATCGCGTCGGGCATGGCGGCGATCATGGCGTGCAGCACGTTCGAGCGGTGGCTGTAGACGACGCCCTTGGGATCGCCGGTCGTCCCCGACGTGTAGCACATGCCGGCGGCGGTGCCTTCGTCGAAGGTCTTCCAGGCGAAGTCGCCATCGGCCTCATCGAGCCAGTCTTCGTAGGCGACGACATTGGGCAACGTCGTCGGCGGCATGTGCGCCTTGTCGGTCAGCACGATTACCTGTTTCAGCGATTTGACGGCGCCGGAGATCTTCTCGAGCAGCGGCATGAAGGTCAGGTCGACGAAGACGGCCTTGTCCTCGGCATGGTTCATGATCCAGACGATCTGCTCGGGGAACAGGCGCGGATTGAGCGTATGATAGATCGCGCCGATGCCCATGATGCCGTACCAGGCCTCGATATGGCGCGCGGTGTTCCAGGCCAGCGTGGCGATGCGGTCGCCCAGGCGATAACCGTCGCGTTCCAGCCGCTGGGCGACCTTGAGAGAACGGCGATGGATGTCGGCATAGGTGGTGCGCACGATCGGTCCCTCGATCGAGCGCGACACGATTTCGCGCACGCCATGCTGCCGTTCGGCGTTGTCGATGAGCTTGTGGCACAGCAGCGGCCATTCCTGCATCAGGCCCAGCATCTCGTTCCTCCCTGTTTTTACGTCGTGCTTTTTG
Organism: Mesorhizobium sp. M0152; assembly: GCF_040322415.1. NCBI lineage: Bacteria > Pseudomonadati > Pseudomonadota > Alphaproteobacteria > Hyphomicrobiales > Phyllobacteriaceae > Mesorhizobium > Mesorhizobium sp. M0152. The sequence continues at coordinate 87,242 of NZ_JAMYTH010000002.1, read as the reverse complement.
TTCCATTGTGAAGCGAACCGGCGGATTGTCCAGCCATCCACCAATTCGGCGCCGTATTGGTCGAAATGACCGGGAAAACCGCCACAATCCGGCCATCGTCGGCGTTAAGTTTCGTTAACGGGCAAAGGGGTGCGATTGGCGACTGAAAGAGGTTCGCATGAACGCGCAGCTCGACGACAAAACCCTCGAGAGTACACTTGCCGAAAGCCTGGTCGATCTGGAGCCGGACACGAAGGCTGTTTCCGAAGATGAATTCGTTGAAGTCGTCGGCGGCGCGCTTGAAGCGGTCGGCGGCACGCTGCTGTTCAAGATGTGCGTCCAGAGCGACGGCGAAGGCCAGCACGTCGCGGCCGCATCCGTCGGCGACGGCGGCAACCGCCAGTTCCTGCTGCTCACCCTGCCGACCGGCGGCGGCTCGCTGAAAGTCGAGACCGTTTCGAGAAGCAGCAATCCGGTGGCAGGCATCGCGGCCGCCTATGCGGGACTGATGGACGCATTCAAAACCGCCGCCTGAACACGCAAAGGCGCGATCGGCAGAGCCTGGGAAACGGCTTCCGTTTTCAGCGACAACGGGTCTTGCGCAATCCACCTGTCCGCCACACCTTAAGGTCGGGCAAAGGAGGAACCAGCATGGACAAGATCGCCAACCCGGCACCCGGCTTCCAGCGCAATCCCGACAAGATCATCACCATCGAGCCGTATGACGGCACTGTCACCGTGCGCGCCGGCGATACGGTCATCGCCTCGTCCGGAAAAGCCAAGGTGCTGACCGAGGCTCCCTACCCCGCGGCCTTCTACATCCCGTTCGCGGATATCGATTTCGGCAAACTCCGTGCCACGGAGCATCAGACCCATTGCCCCTACAAGGGCGATGCGAGCTATTGGAGCGTGCTGCCTGCCGGAGAGGCGGGCAAGGACGCGATGTGGGCCTATCGGCGGCCCTTCGACGAAATGGCCGAGATACGCGACCACGGCGCGTTCTACGCCAGCAAGGTCAGCATAGAGGCCAAGCCGGACTGAGCGCCTGGGCTTGAAGGCACCCCGGGGCGTTTTCAGTCGGTGGTGCCGTTGTTGCCGAACCCGTCGGCATCGTCGAGCCGCACAAAGGTCATGCCCTTGTCCTTGAGCGCGAGCAGGCCTTGCACCACGCCCTCGCCGGCGGCATGGGTCGGCTGGTTGATGTGGGCGATGATGACGTCACCGTCCTTGGCCGCGGCGATGCGCCGGGTGGTTTCCCTGGCGCCAAGCAGCGAGCCGCCGTCGCCATTGATCGAGAAGCCGGCGATCTTGAAGCCGAGCTTGCGGATCATCGCGATTGCCGCGGGGCTGTATTCGGCGGTGGCGCCACGAAACCATTTCGGCGCCGGCTCGCCTGTCCCGGCAAGAGCCGCGGCACCCGATTCGACCTCGGCCAGCACGGCCTGCGGGCTGCCGGCGCTGCGTATGCCGTAGATCTTCTGAGGCGTGTCGACCGCAGGAATATGCCGGCCGCCATGATTTTCCAGCTCGAACAGCTCCGGATGCGCCCGCATGATTGCGACGGCCGCGGCGTTCCGCTTGAGCCAGATGCCGGTGACGAAAATGGTGGCGGGGATCTTGTTTTCCACCAGCGCCGAGAGAATGCGGGTGTCGGTCCGTCCGCCGCAGGCATCGAGCGTCAGCGCGACGCGGCCGGCTCCGCTGGCATCGGGCTTGATGTGCAAAATCGGCTCGACCAGCGGCGCGGCATGGCCGCCCGTTGCCACGGCCAACGACATGGCGACCGCCCAGAGATATTTTCGCAGCAGGCGCATCAAACGAATTCCGTGGCCGGTGATTTCAGGCGGGTACCCCAAGACCCGCATCAAGGCGGAAATCGGGACGGTGCCTAGCAGGAAAATGCCTGGCGCGGCGATTTGACCGTCCACTTGGTGAAAGAACCATTCGACGACAGCCCTGAACGGCCGCCCCGGGGCGGGGTTCAGACAGCGCGCTCCCGCTTCAAATCGGTGCGCGCAAGGACCTCGCGGACCGCGTCGACAACGGGCTTGACCTCCACACGCCAGACGCAGCACACCCTGCTGGGGTCCGGCCAGCGGCACAAGTCCTTGGCAACGCACTCGCATGGCATCGGCGGCCGCAGCGCAATGCTGGGCACGCCGACAGGCCCCCAGCGCGCCGGATTCGTCAAACCGAAAAGCCCGACCACCGGCGTGCCCACGGCAGCGGCCATATGCATCGGGCCACTCTCGTTGCCGAGAAACAGCCTGGCCTGTTTCAGCACGGCCAGCAGGCTGCCGAGCGACAGCGCTCCGACAAGGTCGACGACCGGCGACTTCGTGTTGGCCAGGATCTGTCCGGCGGTCTCGCGTTCGTCCGGCCCTCCCACTAGGACGACACCCAATCCGGTCTCTCCGGCGATCTCGTCGATCGCCGCGGCGAACCGTTCGGGCTGCCATCGTCGGCCCTTGAAACTGGCGCCGGCATGCACGGCGATGAAGGCGTTCGGATGGAGATCGTGCTTGTCCAGAAGCGCCGACATTTTCGCGGTCTCAGCCGGCAGCGGCTGAATGTCCGGCACCGTCACGCGCAAATCGACGCCAAGCGCTTCAAGCGGCGAGAGATAGCGGTAGACGAAGTGCTGGCCACCAAAACCGTACGGTTTGGCAAACACGTTGGCGGGCTGCCTCTCCAGCAGCCGCAAGGGACGCTCGGTGGGATTGTAGCCGACACGGGTCGTTGCGTTGACCAGCCCGCTGAGTATGCGCGAGGTCTTGGAATCGGTCACGTCGATCGTCAGGTCGAAGCGGAAGCGGCGCAGCGCCCGCACTACCCCATAGAGTTCTTTTGCGCGCTCCAGCGGCGTGCCGCGCATGCGGGACCGCCTGAACGTCACCACATCGGAAGCGATGCCGTGCTCGATCACGAAGCTCTCGAGTTGAGCCTCGCAGAGAAGCACGATCTTGGCGCCTGGGAATTCGAGCAGCAGGTTCTTGGCGAGTGGCGAGACGAGAACAATGTCGCCAATATACTTCGTTTGAATGATCAAGATCGATTGGAACGGCACGGGTCTACAGCGTCTGTTTTTTGCGGGGGTAATTTCGGCTTATTCGCGAATTGGGCTAAAATAATGTCGAGTTTAGCCGATTCTTCCAGCACGTTCGCGTGAACTTGCATAGGAAACCGTAAGCCTTGATCCGGGCCTAAGCCTCGTGTTCGCGCCCTCTCATTTGCTACCCCGCACCGCCGCCTGCGCGGCCGCCAGCCTGGCGATCGGCACGCGGTAGGGCGAGCAGGAGACATAATCGAGCCCGACCTCCTCGCAGAAACGGATCGACGCCGGATCGCCGCCGTGTTCGCCGCAGATGCCGAGCTTGATGGCCGGCCGCGTCTTCCTGCCCTTTTCGGCGGCCATGCGCACCAGTTCGCCGACGCCGTCTATGTCCAGCGAGACGAACGGATCCTGCTCGATGATGCCCTTCTGGCGGTAGGTCTCCAGGAACGAGGCGGCATCGTCGCGCGAGATGCCGAAGGTGGTCTGGGTGAGGTCGTTGGTGCCGAAGGAGAAGAACTCGGCGTATTCCGCGATGATATGGGCGCGGATCGCCGCGCGGGGGAGCTCAATCATGGTTCCGGTCAGATATTCGATGTTGACGCCGGTCTCGTCCATGACGCTTTTGGCGACCGCATCGATGCGCGCCTTGACGTAGTCGAGTTCCTTCGCGAGACCGACCAGCGGCACCATGATCTCTGGCACCACCAGGGCGCCGGCTTTCTTGCCGGCCTCGACGGCGGCCTCGAAAATGGCGCGCGCCTGCATCTCGGCGATCTCGGGATAGGAGACCGCCAGCCGGCAGCCGCGATGGCCGAGCATCGGGTTGAATTCGTGCAGCGCCTCGGTGCGCTGCCGAAGCTTGCCGGGCGAGACATTCATGGCGGCGGCAACCTCGGCGATTTCGGCCTCGGTCTTGGGCAGGAATTCGTGCAGCGGCGGGTCGAGCAGGCGGATCGTCACCGGCAGGCCGGCCATGATCTCGAACAGTTCGAGGAAATCCGAGCGCTGCATGGGCAGGAGCTTGGCAAGGGCCGTGCGGCGATCCTTCTCGGTGTCGGCCAGGATCATCTCGCGCATGGCGACGATGCGGGCACCATCGAAGAACATGTGCTCGGTGCGACAAAGCCCGATGCCCTCGGCGCCGAAGGAGCGCGCCATGCGCGCATCGAGCGGCGTTTCGGCATTGGTGCGCACCTTCATGCGCCGCGCCGCGTCGGCCCATTCCATGATGGCGGCGAAATCGCCCGAAAGTTCCGGCTGCAGCATCGCCACGGCGCCCTTGAGCACCTGGCCGTTGCCGCCGTCGATGGTGATGATGTCGCCCTTGCGGAAGATCTGCCCCATCGAGATCAGCGTGCCGGCCTTGTAGTCGACGCGCAGCGAGCCGGCGCCCGACACGCAAGGCTTGCCCATGCCGCGCGCCACGACGGCCGCGTGGCTGGTCATGCCGCCGCGCGTGGTCAGGATGCCCTCGGCCGCGTGCATGCCGTGGATGTCTTCGGGGCTGGTCTCGATGCGCACCAGGATCGCCTTGCGCCCTTGCGTCTTCAGTTCCTCGGCATCGGCGGAGGAAAATACGATCTCGCCGGTCGCCGCGCCGGGCGATGCCGGCAGGCCGACGCCGATGACGTCGCGCGCCGCCTTCGGGTCGATGGTCGGGTGCAGCAACTGGTCGAGCGAGGCGGGATCGATGCGGGCGACGGCCTCCTCCTTCGTGATCAGGCCATCCCTTGCCATCTCGACGGCGATCCTGAGCGCCGCCTTGGCGGTGCGCTTGCCGGACCGGGTCTGCAGCATCCACAATTTGCCGCGCTCGATGGTGAATTCGAGGTCCTGCATGTCGCGGTAGTGCTTTTCCAGCCTGTCGGAGATGGTGACGAAGGACTGGAAGGCGTCCGGCATCAGCTTCTGCAAGGACGGCTTGTCCGAGCCGGCGCCGATGCGGGCGGCCTCGGTGATGTTCTGCGGCGTGCGGATGCCGGCGACGACATCCTCGCCCTGCGCGTTGACCAGGAACTCGCCATAGAGCTGCTTTTCGCCGGTCGATGGATTGCGGGTGAAGGCGACCCCGGTGGCCGAGGTTTCGCCCATATTGCCGAACACCATGGCCTGGACGTTGACCGCCGTACCCCAGCTTTCGGGGATATCATGCAGACGCCGATAGGTGATTGCGCGGTTGTTCATCCAGCTCGAAAACACCGCGCCGATCGCGCCCCAGAGCTGCTCGTGCGGATCCTGCGGGAACGGCCTGCCGAGCTCTTCCTCGACCTTGGCCTTGTAGAGCGCGATCACGCCTTGCCATTCGATGGCCGTCAGCTCGGTGTCGAGCTCATGGCCGAGGCTGGCCTTCTGGTCCTCGAGGATTTCCTCGAACACCTCGTGATCGAGGCCCATGACGACGTCGGAGTACATCTGGATGAACCGGCGGTAGCTGTCATAGGCAAAGCGCGCATCGCCGGAATCGGCGGCCAGCGCCTCGACCGTCTCGTCGTTCAGTCCGAGATTGAGCACGGTGTCCATCATACCCGGCATCGATGCGCGGGCCCCCGAACGCACCGACACCAGGAGCAGCTTCGACGGATCGCCGAAGCGGCGGCCGGTCAGGCGCCCGATGTGATCGAGCGCGACCGCGACATCGGCTTCCAGGCCGGCCGGATAGGTGCGGCCACTGGCGTAAAAGGCATTGCAGACCTCGGTGGTGATGGTGAAGCCCGGCGGCACCGGCAGGCCCAGGCTGCACATTTCGGCCAGATTGGCACCCTTGCCACCCAGAAGGTTCCTGTCGCCGGCACGGCCTTCCGCCGCGCCATCGCCAAAGGTGAAAACCCATTTGGTCATGCCTGCTCTCCGGTTGCAGGAGATTGGAAAGATTGGCGAAACGATATTCCGCCGTGTCCTACCTTGGAGCGATATGATGCTGCACTGCGAAAGGCAAGGCGTCGCAAAGCCCGCCGGCCGCTACAATCGATTAAGGGAAAGCGATGTCCGGGAATGCGGCAAAAAGACTTGCTATTTCCGGCGTTTTGGTTTAGAACATAACATGAACAAATGAGGCTCCCATGAAACTGTCCGGAAAACTCGACTATCTGGAAATGCCGGCGACCGGTGGAACGCTGGACCGGCTGAAGGCTTTCTACAGCGCCGCCTTCGCCTGGTCGTTCACCGATTATGGGCCGACCTATTCGACCTTTGCCGCGGGCCTGGACGGAGGCTTTCAGGCCGATGCCGCGGAAGCGCCGGCCAAGCCACTGCCCGTGCTCTACAGCAGGGAACTGGAGAAAACCCTCGCCGCGGTCGAAAGTGCCGGCGGCACGATCGTCAAGTCGATCTTCGCGTTCCCCGGCGGCCGACGCTTCCACTTTGTCGATCCGGCCGGCAACGAGCTGGCCGTCTGGAGCGAGTAGGCCAGGCGTGGTGATCAGCCGGAATGTCGCAATCTCCAGCATTGAGCTTTCCAACGGCTCGTCTTATAAGGCCGCGCGCAGCGGACATGTGCCGGCTGTTGGGGCGTCGCCAAGTGGTAAGGCATCGGTTTTTGGTACCGACATTCCCAGGTTCGAATCCTGGCGCCCCAGCCACCCGTTCCGTGTCCAGCCCGGACACATAGGTAACAGATTGTACCTAAGACATGGGTAACACTTTTGGCCCGAAGGGGTTTTGGAGTGGTTCGAGCCTGCATGTCTCATCGTCGAAATATCCCAGATCATAGTCGATGAAGCTAACCAGCCAGATGTGGTTCTCGATATGTTTGATGCCAACGGTCTGGCCGGCAAAGACGAGGCTGAGGTTGATCTTCTTACGATTGTAGCAGATGCGGCCGCAGGTGGTGATGGTGACGGCCTTGTGGTGAAACGGATAATCGAGATCGGGCAGGCCGGCGTAAATGCGCGGTGATAGCGTGCGGCGCTCTGCTGGACAGTGCATGCCGAGCGCGGCCGCTCACTGCAAATGGTCTGTATCGCCTTGAACATCTCCCTCTTTTCCATACAAGGTCGTCGAAGATTCGGCCAAGAGGGGTGGCGCTCCAAGATGGACCTTCAATGAACCTTCCTATCTTCGCCATCAATCTCGATCGCGAGACCGGTCGCTGGAGCGAATTGCGCGCCAGCGCCGAAGCGGCCGGCCTGAGCTTGCAGCGCATTGCCGCCATCGACGGCAGCGCCCTCGCTAAAGAGGAATGGACGGAGATCGATCTTCCGGCCGCGCGCAAGCTAAGCGGGCGCGCCATTCTGCCCGGCGAGTATGCCTGTTACCGCAGCCATATCAAGGCACTGGAAACCTTCCTGGCCGGTGGCGGCGCCCATGGCCTGATTGTCGAGGATGATGTCCTCTTCAGCGAAAACATCATGCGGCGCATCGAGGCCATCATCGCGGCGGTCCCGGATTTCGACGTCATCAAGCTGAACAACCACCGCATGAGCTTTTTCATGCGCGCCCTCGAGACGACCGAAGGCGACGAGATCGGTCGCGCGCTGCATGGCCCGCAAGGCTCGGCCGCCGCCTATCTGGTGACGAGGGAGGGCGCGCGGGGGCTGTTGTCGGCGCTCGCGGTGATGAAAATGCCGTGGGACGTCGCGATCGAACGATTTTGGGATACCGGCCTGAAAGTCTATTCGGTCCGCCAAAACGTGCTTGGCTTCGCCAAGAGCAGTGAGACCTCGGGCATAGCCGGCCCCTCGGGCAGCTACAAATTCGCAAGGCTTGCCTGGCCGAGCCGCTGGAGCGCCGTGGCGTTGCGGGCCAGGGACGAACTGAGCCGCCTGCATCACGTCCTCCTCCCGCCGCCCTTGCCGCGGGAAACCCCTGACTACGCCAGGGACGACGCGCCGCGCAGCACCTTGCTTCTGTTGCTTGCGGCACTCGCCGTCTTCGCCCTGGTCTCCTCGGTCTGGCGTGAGGCCGACACCTATCGCTATGCGGGGATTGCCCTCGCCCTGGCCGCAGCCATCCGCTGGTTCAGGCGGGATCTATGGACCTACAGCAAACCGCTGATCGGATGGGTCGGCGTTCTGTGCCTGGGTTGGTCGTTCTATGTCTTCATCCGACTGGCGATCGTCTATTTCGGCACCCACCAGTTGGGTGCCGCCGAAGGCATCTACCTGTTTCCGATGTTTTATGCGACGACCGGCTTCGCCCTCTTGCTGTTTGTCAGGCGGCCCGCGCGGTTCGTCCTCTGGTTCATGATCCTCAGTCTCGTCTTCCTGGCGGCGGACACCGGCTATTCCGACATACTTCACGGCATCAAACCGGAGCCGTGGCTTTTCAACAATCCCATTCACGCGTCGGTGGCGGCTGGCTTCATCTTCCTGTGTACGCTGCAATTCATGGCATACACGGCCCATAGAACGGACCTGAAAACAGCAACCAGGAGCCTGCACTGGGCGCTGTCGGCAGCCGTCCTCCTGCTTGCCCTGGTCAACATCATTGCGCTGCGATCAAAGGGCGTCTGGCTTGCGCTCGCGCTCGTCCTGCTGCTGTTGGCGGTCATGACCCTGGCGAGAGGGCATCGCCGCGAGCTGATCGTCGGGGGCGGCGTGCTGGCGATCGTGGCAGCCGGCGTTGTCGCCACGCAAAACATCTTCTGGTCGACTGCCGGCGACACCATGGTCTTCGTCAAGAGCTTGATTTCGGATGTTTTGAGCCATGGCATCCTGCCGGCCTTCGACCGTGCCATCGCGAGCGACACGATTCCGCTTGCGGCCAGGGAACGGCTGATGTTGTGGGCCGATGCGATCGAGGTCTGGAAACGCCACCCGATCCTTGGAGCCAGTTCCAACTGGCTCACCGAATGGCAGAGCAGGACCTATCATCCCATGATCTTCAACGTCTTCCACAACGGCTATCTGGAGATAGCCGTGCGCTACGGTGTGGTCGGGCTGGCGTTCTTCGTATTTCTCTACACCTGGTCGTCCAGGCAGGTCCTGCTGGCCATGCGGGCCAAGCTTATCGCTCCGGCCGCATGGTCCTGCTACATCTCGACGCTGGTCTTCTTCGCCATCACCATCCTCAGCAATTCGAACAACCGGCTGTCGATCGGCGAGGCCTATATGTGGTTCGCTGCTGCATTCGGCTTCTATTGTTTCTATCTTCGCCAGCAGAAGAACCTTGTCACGCCGAGAACTTATTTCTAGACGAGCCGGCGCGGCGCGTCAGCTCGCCTCGCGCATCGCCTCGGCGGCTTGCAGGTCGACCGACACCAGCTGGCTGACGCCCTGCTCGGCCATGGTCACGCCGAACAGCCGGTCCATGCGCGCCATGGTGATCGGGTTGTGCGTGATGATGACGAAGCGCGTCTCGGTGGTCCTGGACATCTCGTCCATGAGATTGCAGAAACGCTCGACATTGTGGTCGTCGAGCGGCGCATCGACTTCGTCGAGCACGCAGATCGGCGCAGGGTTGGTCAGGAACACCGCGAAGATCAGCGACATCGCCGTCAACGCCTGTTCGCCGCCCGATAGAAGCGTCATGGTCTGAGGCTTCTTGCCAGGCGGGCGGGCGAGGATTTCAAGCCCCGCCTCGAGCGGGTCGTCGGACTCGATCAGCTGCAATTCCGCCGTGCCACCGCCGAAGAGATGCGAGAACAGCCGCTGGAAATGGCTGTTGACCACGTCGAAAGCGGCCAGCAGCCGCTCGCGGCCCTCGCGATTGAGGCTCTGGATCGCCTGTCTCAGCTTGCGGATCGCCTCGATGATGTCCTCGCGCTCCGAAACGATCGCCTCCAGCCGGTCGGAAAGCTCCTTCTGCTCCTCCTCGGCGCGCAGGTTAACGGCGCCGAGCCGCTCGCGCTCGATCTTCAGCCGGTCGAGCTGGCGCTCGATCTCGGGCATTTCAGGCATTGCGTCATCGGCCTCCAGGCCGGTGTGGCGGATGACCAGATGTGGAGGCGTGTTCAGCGTTTCCTGGATGCGCGCCTCGACTTCCAGCCGGCGTTCGTCGGCCGCGGTCAGCCGTTCCTCGGTGCGGGCACGCGTCTCGCGGGCCTCGGCCAGCGACTGGATGGCACCGGTGGCCGCCTTGTCCAGTTCGGCCTGCCTGCTCTCGGCCTCCTGCAAACGGTCGGCGGCCGCCTTGCGCAAGGTCTCGGCCTCGGTGAGCTGCGACAGCAATGCGCGCCGTTTGGCGTCGATTTCGTCGGGAGCATCGGCCAGTCTCTCGCGTTCGGCCTCGGCCTCGGCCTTGCGTTCACCGAGCGACGCGATCTGCGTGGAGGCGTTTTCGGCACGTTCCTGCCAGTTGCTGCGCTCGACGCCAATGGCATCGAGCCGGCGCGCGCGGGCCTCGGCCTCGCGCCGCAACCCTTCATGGACGGCACGCGCATCGGCAAGCGCGGCGCGGTCGCGCGCGACATTGGCCGAGGACTGTTCGAGCTGCAATTGCAGGTCGCCGAGATCGGGCGCGTCCTGCAAAAGCATTTCGGCCTCGACGAACGCAGCCGACGTCTCTTCATGGCTGTCGACGATGCGGGCGCGCGCCTCGTCCAGTGCGGCGCGCCGGCTCGACAATTCGCCGCCGGCCTTCTCGGCCTCGGCCAGCGCGTTGCGGGCAGCGTCGAGCCGATGCTGGGCGTCGCGCCCGGCCTGGCGCGCGTTGCGCTCGGTCTCGCTTGCCAGGCGGAGCGCCTGCTCGGCCTGTGCCAGCGCCTCCTCGGCCTGGCGCAGGACGAGCGTCGCCTGCACGGCCTCGGCATCGAGTTCGGCCAGCCGGTTCTTCTGTGCCAGCCGCTGGGCGGCCGCGGTCGGCGCATCGGCGCTGGCGGCAAGGCCGTCCCAGCGCCAGAGCGCGCCCTCACGGCTCACCAGTCTCTGGCCGGGCGCCAGCAGCGCCTGCAGCCGGCTGCCGTCTGCGGCCTCGACAATGCCGATCTGCGCCAGGCGGCGGGCAAGCTGCGCCGGGGCGCGAACCACGCTGGCAAGGCTTTTGATGCCTTCCGGCAGCGCGGCGTCACCGGACTGGATTTCGCTCCCGCCCCAATGCACCGGCGCGCTGCGGTCGAGCGGCACGTCAAGGTCTTCGCCAAGTGCCGCGCCCAGCGCCGTCTCGAAGCCGCGCTCGACGCTGATCTGCTCCAGCACCGAAGGAAAGAGATCGCCGCTGGCGGCGTTGAGGATCTTGGCCAGCGTGCGCGCTTCGGTCTCGATCCGCGCTAGCTCGGCCCTGGCGTCCTGGAGCGGCGGCCGGGCAGCGCTTTCAACGACGCGGGCATCGATGACCGACTGCTCGGCCTGCGACACGGCAGCCTCGGCTTCCTCCAGCAGCGCAATGGCCTGTTCGACCAGAACCCGTTTTTCGGCCGGATCCGGCAGGCCGGCCACCTTGGAAAGGATGTCGGACAATTCCCGGTCGACCTCGGCGAGCTGGCGGGCGAAGCGGTCGCGGCGCTCGGCGGTCTCGCGCAAGGTGCGTTCGATCTGGTGGCGCGAGGCGGCGGCTTCGGCTCGCTCGGCGGTCAGCGCGGCCAGTCTTGCCTCGCTCTGCGAAAGCGTCGAGGCGGCCTGTTCGAAGACGGCCCGGGTGGTGGCCTCGCGCTCGGCGGCGCCGGCGTTCTCGGAATTCAGCGTGGCTTCTTCGGTGCGCAGGCGTTCGAGAACGTCGGCATTGTCGCGCACCATCCGCTCCTCGCGGGCGATGTCGCCGTCGAGCTGCTGCAACCGGCGCTCGAGTTCCGCCTGGCGGCTGCGTATGCGCCCGGCCTCCTCCTCGACCTGCGATCTGGCGATGGACAGGCGCTGGAAGGCAGCGGCGGCGGCGGCTTCCGCATCGCGAAGGTCGGGCAAGCGGTGAGCGCCGATGCCTTGCTCCCTGGCCGCGTTCATCTGCGCGGCGGCGCGGTCGCCAACCAGTGCGGTGGCGACGGCCAAAGCCGAACGCGCCTCGCCTTCCTGGGTCTTGGCCAGCGTCCAACGCAGATGCAGCAATGTCGCTTCGGCCTTGCGGATGTCGGCCGACAGGTTCTTGAAGCGGGACGCCTGGCGCGCCTGGCGCTTGAGGCTTTCGATCTGGCTTTCCAGCTCGCCGACGACATCGTCCAGCCGTTCGAGATTTTGCTCGGCCGCCTTCAGCCTCAGTTCGGCCTCGTGGCGCCGTGTATGCAGGCCCGAAATGCCCGCCGCCTCTTCCAGCAGGGCGCGCCGCGCCTGCGGCTTGGCCTGGATCAGCTCGCCGATACGGCCCTGCCCGACCATCGATGGCGAGCGCGCGCCGGTCGACTGGTCGGCGAACAGAAGCTGCACGTCCTTGGCGCGGGCTTCCTTGCCGTTGATGCGGTAAAGCGAGCCGGCCTCGCGCTCGATGCGGCGCGACACCTGCAATTCATCCGCGTCGTTGAAGGCGGCGGGCGCCGAGCGGTCGCTGTTGTCGAGGAAAAGCGTGACTTCGGCGGTGTTGCGCGCCGGGCGCGTGCCCGAACCGGAAAAGATGACGTCGTCCATGCCGGACGCGCGCATGTTCTTGTAGGAGCTTTCGCCCATCACCCAGCGCAGCGCCTCCACAAGGTTCGACTTGCCGCAGCCGTTCGGCCCGACAATACCGGTCAGGCCGCGTTCGATGACGAACTCGCCGGGCTCGACGAAGGACTTGAAACCGAGGAGGCGAAGGCGCGAAAACTTCATTCACGCCGCCCTGTCAGCGGGTTCCGCAAAAGCGTTCCGCCGTTTTGCGGCGTGACTCCGCGGCAAGACGAAACGGCCGCCAGCGCCGAATGCTGCCGCTTCGGCGCTGAACGAGCGTCAGAGCAGAGGGTCGATGATTGCCGACATTTCCTCAATCGACATCGCCCCTTTGTAGGTCTTACCGTTGATGAAGAAGGTCGGCGTCGAGTCGACCTTGAATTCATTGGCGCCGCGCTTCTGGACCGATCTCACATCGTCCAGAAGTTTCTGGTCCGTCAAGCAGGCCTCGAATGACTCCTGTGTAAAACCAGCAAGCTTCGAGATTTGCAACAGCGCATCCTTGGTGTTGGAGACGCCGACCCAGTTCGCCTGCTGCCGGAACAAGACGTCGACCATCGGGAAATAGTTGTCCTTGGCGCAACGCGCCAGCATGAAACCGGCCTCGGCGCTCGGATCGAACGGGAATTCGCGCAGGATGTAGCGGGCCTTGCCGGTGTCGATGTACTTCGTCTTCAGTTCCGGAAAAGTGGTCTCGGCGAAATGCGCGCAGTGCGGACAGGTCATCGAAGCGTATTCGACGATGGTGACCTTGGCGTCGTCCTTGCCGAGTTGCTTGTCGGGCAGCGCGCCCGGCTTCATCAATTCCGCCACGTCGACCGTGCCTTGCGCTTCCGGCGCCTTGGCCGCGGCCGGCGTTACCGGTGTCGCAGGGGTCGCTGGAGACGCGGGTTTCACGTCCGCCGCCTTGGCCTCCTCGCTGGAGTCGCTGCAGGCGGCGAGCAGGGCCACCGCGGGAATGGCGGCCAGCGAAGACAGGACGTTTCTGCGAGACAGACTTTTGCCAAACGGGGGACGGTTCATACGAATCACCTGACAAGGGTTGGATTTTGCAATGCAATGGCACGAAAAAGCGAGAGTTGGCGCGAATTAAGGCATCTCCATCCCCAAGCCAATCGCCAAACCTGACAGAGGCGATCACGAATGCGAGATGTCGACGACGAATCCATGACTTCGATCAAGGGGTTTTCGGCTTCCTTTCACCCAAAATGGTTGCGCCAAGCCTTTCCAGCGAGGCACGCAGCCCATCATCCTCGATCAGTGCGACGGTGCCGGACAGCTTTGCTTTCTCGGCCTCGGTCAGCGGTCTTGGAGCAGGCTTCGGACGCACCTTGTCCGACATTACCGGTTTTTGCACGATCCTGATGCGCCCGATAGCGTTGAAGCCGAGGAAGGCATTGACCCGGTTGATGATCTCGCCGGTCTCATGCTGGAGATGAAGCGCCGCCATGCCTTCGCAGGCGATGACCAGCACCGCCGGCTCGAACGGATCGTCTTCATGCATGCGGCGCGGCCATTGGATTTTTTCGGGGCGCGAGCGGCTGGCCAGCCGTGGGCCGGCGATCTCTTCCCATGACTGGACGAGACCGATCGAAATGCCGGCCCGCTTGCGCAACACCGGATCGAGGATTTTGGTGGCAAGATCGCTCACCGGGACGGGATTGCCGTAGGGCGTTCTCCCTGCCATGTACGTTCTCCAGCCACGACCTCACCAGATACCGGCCAGGCCAACACAAGATCAATGGCACCAGCAGACCAGACCCGCAAGGCCCAGATCAGCACAGCGATGCCCGACGATACGGCGTCGCGCCTTCTGGCCTGGTATGACGCGCATCATCGCGAGCTGCCCTGGCGCGTCGCCCCGAGCGAGCACGCGCGCGGCGTTCGGCCCGATCCCTATCGTATCTGGCTGTCCGAAGTCATGCTGCAGCAGACCACGGTCGAGGCGGTAAAGTCCTATTTCCGCGCCTTCGTCGAGAAATGGCCCGATGTCGAGGCACTGGCCGCGGCGCCGACCGAGGACGTGATGAAGGCCTGGGCGGGGCTCGGCTATTACTCCCGCGCCCGCAATCTCAAGACTTGTGCCAACCTCGTCGCCCAGCGCGGTGGCCGGTTTCCCGACACCGAGGCCGGCTTGAAAGACTTGCCCGGCATCGGCGCCTATACGTCGGCGGCGATCGCGGCGATCGCCTTCGACCGGCGTGCCGCCGTTGTCGACGGCAATGTCGAGCGGGTCGTTTCCCGCCTGTTTTCGATCACGACACCGCTCAGCGAAGCCAAGGCCGAGATACGCGCCCATGTCGAGCCCATGGTGCCGGCGGCAAGGCCCGGCGACTTCGCCCAGGCGATGATGGATCTTGGCGCCACGGTCTGCACCCCGCGCCGGCCACGCTGCATGCTGTGCCCGCTGCGCGAGGGCTGCAGCGCGATCCTGTCGGGCGATCCGGAGCGTTTCCCGGTCCGCCTGCCCAAGGCGGACAAGCCGCTGCGGCGTGGTGCTGCTTTCGTGGCCATGCGCGACGACGGTGCCATCCTGTTGCGCAAGCGGCCGGAAAAGGGCCTGCTCGGCGGCATGACCGAGGTGCCGACCACGGCCTGGACGGCGCGGGCGGACGGAGCGACCACGCAGGCGGCAGCGCCGTTTCCGGCCGGCTGGCGGCGCGCCGGAACGATCGGGCATGTCTTCACCCATTTCGCGCTCGAACTCGAAGTCTTTCATGCCCACATCGAAGGCGGTGCGCCAGAAGGGCATTTCTGGTCGCTGGCCCACGAGATTTCCGGGGAGGCGCTGCCGACCGTCATGAAAAAGGCAATCGAGGCTGCGATACCCGGCGCGACGAAGAAACCGTCGCCACACAGTGCAAAGAGGCCCCATGACTGAAATCCGCCACATCGTCTTCGACATCGGCAGGGTGCTGATCCACTACGATCCCAACATTCCGTTCAGCCGGCTGATTCCCGACGAGAAAGAGCGGAAATGGTTCTTCGACAATGTCTGCACGCATGATTGGAACATCGAGCAGGATCGCGGGCGGAAATGGGAAGACGCCGAGGCGCTGCTGATCGCGGATCATCCCGATCACGCGGAAAACATCCGCAATTTCCGCCGTCATTGGCACGACATGGTGCCGCACGCCTACGACGACAGCGTCGCCATCATGGTCGGCCTGATCGACAGCGGCCACGACGTGACCATGCTGACGAACTTCGCCTCCGACACGCTGGCCGAAGCCCGCAAGCGCTTCGATTTCCTCGATCGTCCGCGCGGCGTCACCATCTCCGGCGAGATCGGCAAGATCAAGCCGGACCGCGACATCTACGACCATCACGTGGCTGCGTTCGGGCTCGAACCATCCGCCACGCTGTTCATCGACGACAGCCAGAAGAATGTCGACGGCGCCAGGGCGGCCGGCTGGCAATCGGTGCTGTTCACCGATGCCAAGACACTTCAGGCAGATCTTCAACGCCTTGGAATCAGAGCGTGATCTGAATCGCTTCCAGCGTTTTCCTGAGGCTTTGCATCAACGATACGAACGGCAGGGGCTCAGGCCCCTGCCCGTTCCATGCCAAGCCGGGCGATGCGGCGAAGTTCGTCGATCGGGGTGAGCCCGCCGCTGCGCTCATAGTGCCAGAAGGTCCAGCCGTTGCAGGCGTCGAGGCCCTGCACCTCGGCGCCGATCTTGTGGATCGAGCCGGCGCTGTCGCCGATCGCCACCGTGCCGTCGGCGCGGACCTTGGCCGCCCAACGCTTCTTGGCGTCGTAGAGCGTCGCGCCCGGCGCCACCAGCCCGGTATCGATCAGGCTGACGAAGGCAACGCGCGGCTCCGCGCGCTTGCCGGTCAGCACGGTGAGATCGGCGCCGTCGAGCGGCCGCACCGCGTCGATGCGCTCGTTGGCGGCGTCGATATAGGCCTGCTCGCGCTCGATACCGACGAAATGGCGGCCGAGACGCTTGGCCACGGCCCCGGTGGTGCCGGAGCCGAAGAAGGGATCGAGCACGACGTCGCCGGGCTTGGTCGAGGCCATCATGATGCGGGCTAGCAGCGCTTCCGGCTTCTGCGTCGGGTGCAGCTTGTCGCCATTGTCGTTCTTCAGCCGCTCGGCGCCGGTGCAGATCGGGAACAGCCAGTCGGAGCGCATCTGGATGTCGTCGTTCGACGCCTTCAGCGCTTCGTAATTGAAGGTGTAGCCCTTGCCCTTCTGGTCACGCGAGGCCCAGATCATCGTCTCATGGGCGTTCTGGAAGCGGCGGCCGCGGAAATTCGGCATCGGATTGGTCTTGCGCCAGACCACGTCGTTAAGGATCCAGAACCCCAGATCCTGCATCTTGGCGCCGACCCGGAAGATGTTGTGATAGGAGCCGATGACCCAGATGGTGCCGTTGGGCTTCAGGACCCGGCGCGCCGCCAGCAGCCAGGCGCGGGTGAAGGCGTCGTAGGTCTCAAAGCTCTCGAACCGGTCCCAATCGTCGTCGACCGCGTCGACCTTGGACTGGTCGGGGCGATGCAGATCACCGTCGAGCTGCAGGTTATAGGGCGGATCGGCGAAGATGACGTCGATGGATTTTTCGGGCAGCCGGTCGAGCGCCGCGACGCAGTCGCCCTTGAGGATCGTGTCCAGCCATTCGGATCGCTGGGGAGCGTGGGAAAGCTCGTCGAGAAGACGCACGGCAGACATTCTGACACCCAAGGCACGCGTTACTGTTTTTACTGACTGTTATGGTTACCGATCAGCGTAAATATTCGGTGAAGAGCTGAGGATGGCCGCCGGGTTTGCGAAGACCGGGCCGTTGGTGTATGCCGCGCCGCCTGAGCCCGTGGAGGCTCGCTCATCCTCCCATGTCCCGGATTGCTATGCCCCAGCCAGACCTTGTCATCTTCGATTGCGACGGCGTGCTCGTCGATTCCGAAATCATCGCCGCACGGGTCGAGGCGGAATTGCTGACCTTGGCCGGATATGAAATATCGGCCGAGGAACTCGCCGAGACCTACGCCGGACTGACCTTCAAGGACATCATGATGCGGGTCGAGGAGAAGTCCACTATCCCGTTCCAGGTGTCGCTGATCGACCGCGCCGAAGAGCTGGTCGACCGCAAATTGCGCAGCGACGTGCGCGCCATCGAGGGCGTGCGAGAGGCGGTCGCCGCGGTCACGGCGCCGCGCTGCATCTGCTCGAATTCACGCTCCGAACGGATCGAATTCATGCTGGAGAAGGTGCATCTGCTGCCGTTCTTCAAGGGGCGCATCTTTTCCGCGAAGGAAACACCTACCGGGAAGACCAAGCCTGCGCCCGACGTGTTCCTGGTCGCGGCGGATAAGCTCAACGCCGACCCGGCGAACACTTTCGTCATCGAGGATTCCGTGCACGGCGTCCACGGCGCCAGGGCGGCCGGAATGCGCGTGATCGGCTTCACCGGCGCCGGCCACAGCTATCCCGGCCACGCCGATGCGTTGACGGAGGCCGGTGCCGAGACGGTGATCCGCCGCTGGGCGGAACTGAAAAGCGTGATCGCGGCCTTGTCGGAGTGGTCGGCGGATGCCTGAGACGCGCCCTTCGCGGCGCACGTCTCAGGCAACACCGAGACTCAGTTCGTCGCCGCGGCTTTCTTCCTGTGGGTATTCTTCTTTGGCTTGTCCGCCTTCGGCGCGGTCTCGTCATAGCCGGCATAGGCTTGGTAGTCCTGCGCCGTCGGCTCGGGCACGACGACGCTGGAATCGGTGAAGACGAACTGGGTGGCGACGGAAGGATCGGTGACCTGGACCTGGTGCTGGTGAAGCTGCGAGTAAAGCACCTCGGTGCCGTGCATCACGGCGGTGCGTATCGGCATGGTGATGGTGCCGGGCGAGAACATCGGTCCAGGCACGATCTTGCCGGCGACCGCGATCTTCATCGTCAGTTGCCCGTTGGCGCGGCTGCAATCGCGGGTGACGTCGGAAATCGACGCCTGGTAGATGATCTTGGCCGAATCGTCGGGCGGAGCGGCGGCCGCATCGGCCGCGGCCTGGACGTCTTGCGCGACGTCGGCCTTTTTCTTCGGCTTCGGAGCGGCCGTCTTGGCGTAGGTGTTGAAGAATGCCGTGCCGTCGCGCACCGCCACCTTCGGGCAATAGGCCTGCAACTGGCTGGCCAGCACCTTGGGATCCTGCGGCGGCGGAGGCGCAGTCGGATCCTTTTTGCCGAAGCCGAGGTTCAGGATGCCATTGTCGCCCGATTGGCAGCCGGCGGCGGCAAGCATAAAGCCGGTGAGCGCAAGACCCGCCAAAAAGCGACCGCTGAATGTATGAAACGCCATGAAACTGCACTTCCCTCTCGCAAAGCTGGTGACGTATATCAACCGCGCGGCAAAAATGCGACTGAGCGAGCGCAGAAATTAACCACCTTGTGGTGAACGGAAAAGCCAAGCAGTAATGGATCTGTGACGATGCAATATGTGAGTACCCGCGGGGAAGCGCCCGCGCTTGGTTTTTCCGACGCCGTTCTGGCGGGCCTGGCGCGCGACGGCGGCCTCTACGTGCCGCGCGAGTGGCCGCAATTTTCCGTTTCCGAGATCCGCGCCATGCGCGGCCTTGCCTATCCCGATCTTGCGATCCGCGTGCTGACGCCGTTTCTCGGCGGCGAAATCGCGGCCCCGGTCTTCGAACGCTTGGTACGCGAGGCCTATGCCACCTTCCGCCACGAGGCCGTCTGCCCGCTGGTGCAAACCGGCCCCAATACTTTTATCCTCGAACTCTTCCATGGACCCACGCTGGCGTTCAAGGACGTGGCGATGCAGTTGCTGGCCAGGCTGATGGACCATGTGCTCGCCGAACGCGACCAGCACGCCACCATTGTCAGCGCCACGTCGGGCGATACCGGCGGCGCGGCCATCGATGCCTTCGCCGGGCGCAGCCGCACCGACATCTTCATCCTTTTCCCGCATGGCCGCGTCTCGCCGGTGCAGCAGCGGCAGATGACGACGTCGAGCGCGCAAAACGTCCACGCGCTGGCGGTCGAAGGCAATTTCGACGACTGCCAGGGCCTGCTCAAGGACATGTTCAACGACCACGGTTTCCGCGACCGGGTGGCGCTGTCGGGGGTCAATTCGATCAACTGGGCCCGCATCATGGCCCAGATCGTCTACTATTTCTCCTCGGCGCTGTCGCTCGGCGCGCCGGACAGGCCGGTATCCTTCACGGTGCCGACCGGCAATTTCGGCGATATCTTCGCCGGCTACGCCGCCAAGAAGATGGGCCTGCCCATCGAGCGGCTGGTGATCGCCACCAACGACAACGATATCCTGGCGCGCACCTTCGCGACCGGCGAATACCGCACCAAGGGCGTCTTTGCGACCACTTCGCCGTCGATGGACATCCAGGTGTCGTCCAATTTCGAGCGCCTGCTGTTCGAGGCCTCCAACCGTGACGCGGCGACCGTGCGTCGCTACATGGCGGGCCTGAAGCAGTCCGGCGCCTTCACCATCGAAGCCGCCGAAATCGCTGCAATGCGGACCGAATTCGACGCCGGCCGCGCTGATATGGACGAGGTCGCCTCCACCATCCGCTCGACGCTCGCCGCCAGCAACTACCTGCTTGATCCGCATACGGCGGCGGCCGTGCATGTGGCGGCTGGCAAGGCCGCGAATGCCGTGCCGATGGTGGTGCTGGGCACCGCCCATCCGGCAAAATTTCCTGCCGCCGTGGAGGCCGCCAGCGGCGTCTTGCCCGCACTGCCCGCATGGCTAGGTGGGTTGATGACGGCGGATGAAAAATACACGGTACTTCCATCCGACCTCAAAATGGTGGAAGATTACGTCAGCCGCCACGCGCGAGCGGCGCGTTAGGGAGTACGAGCCATATGGGTGTTGAGGTAAGCCGTCTGTCGAACGGCCTGACAGTCGCGACCGAAACCCTTCCAAGCATCGAATCGGTTGCCCTGGGTGCCTGGGTCAAGTCCGGCGCCCGCAACGAACGTGACGAAGAGCATGGCATGGCCCATCTGCTCGAGCACATGGCGTTCAAGGGCACGAAACGGCGAACCGCCTTCGAAATCGCCTCGGAAATCGAGGATGTAGGGGGCGAGATCAACGCCGCCACCAGCGTCGAGACCACCTCCTATTATGCAAGGGTGCTGTCCGACGACGTGCCGCTGGCCGTCGACATCCTTGCCGACATATTGCAGGAGTCCGAATTCGACCCGCAGGAGCTCGAACGCGAGCAGCACGTCATTCTGCAGGAGATCGGCGCCGCGCACGATACGCCCGACGACATCGTCTTCGACCGGTTCACCGAGACGGCGTTTCGCCACCAGACGATCGGCCGCTCCATCCTGGGCACGCCGGAAACCGTCAAATCCTTCACCTCCAAGCAGTTGCACGATTTCATCGGACGCCAGTATGGCGCCGAGCGGATGGTGATCGTGGCTGCCGGCGACATCAAGCATGACAAGTTCGTGCGCGAGGTCGAAAAGCAGCTCGGCGGCTTCCGTGCCAAGGCCGACAGCACCATCCCGCAATACGCGCAATATGTCGGTGGCGATTTCCGCGAGGATCGCGACCTGATGGACGCGCAGATCGTGCTCGGTTTCGAAGGCCGCGCCTACCATGTGCGCGACTTCTACGCCTCGCAGGTGCTGTCGATGATCCTCGGCGGCGGCATGTCGTCGCGCCTTTTCCAGGAAGTCCGCGAGAAGCGCGGCCTTTGCTATTCCGTCTATGCTTTCCACTGGGGCTTCTCCGATACCGGCATTTTCGGCGTCCACGCCGCAACCGGGCAGAGCGACATCGCCAAGCTGGTGCCCGTCATCATCGACGAGTTGCAGAAGGTGGGGGAAAACATCCTCCAGGAAGAGCTCGACCGCGCTCGCGCCCAATATCGCGCCGGACTGATCATGTCGGCCGAAAGCCCGGCCAGCCGCGCTTCGCAGATTGCCCGGCAATTGCTGCTCTTCGGCCGGCCGATCGCCAAGGAGGAACTGATGGAGCGTCTGGCGGCGCTGACGGTCGAGCGACTGACCGACCTGTCGTCGCGGCTGTTCTCGACCAAGCCGACGCTTACCGCTGTCGGGCCCGTGGGTACTCTGGCGCCATACGAAGCGGTCCTTGATTCGCTTGCGGGCACGCAGACCGCGGCCCGCAAGCTCGCCGTCTAAGCCCCAAAGCGTCGTGTTCGCGCTCCCTTTCTTTCGCCGTGACCTGCCGGCGCTGAAAGGCGAGCGCGTGACATTGCGGGTGCCGCTGACCAACGACTATCGCGAATGGTCGGCGCTGCGCGGCGAGAGCCGCGCCTTCCTCGAACCGTGGGAGCCACGCTGGACTCCCGACGAACTCGACCGCACGGCATGGCGGCTGCGCATCAGCCGCTACCGCGAGGACTATGCGCAGGGAACCGCGATCGCCTTCTTCATCTTCGAGAAGAGCAGCGGCAGGCTGGCGGGCGGCATTACGCTCGGCAACATACGCCACGGCGTCTCGCAGAGCGGCCATGTCGGCTACTGGATCGGCGAACGTTTCGGCGGCCGCGGCCTGATGACCGACGCCGTCAAGGTCGTGACCCGCTTCGCCTTCGATACGCTGAGATTGCACCGGATCGAAGCGGCCTGTATCCCCGACAACATCAGGTCGATCCGCGTGCTTGAAAAAGCCGGATTCCGGCGCGAAGGACTTCTTCGATCCTACCTCAGGATCAACGGCATTTGGCAGGACCACTACCTCTACGCCCGGATCGCGGACGATCCGCCAAGCGCGGAAACGAAGGACTGATTTTGACGAATTTCCTGCGAAACGGGCCGTTGTTCGCTTTTGTCCTCGCGACAATCCTGATGCTGTGCGCGGCTTCGTCCGCCTTTGCCGTCGAGCCGATCAAGATCGCCCGCGACGACATCGCCCTCGACCTTTCGGGCGCCGTCGAGATCTACCGCAACCAGGGTGAGAATTTCCAGGTGTCGACCGCGCCCGGGCCGGACGGCATCGTGCGGCGCATCGAGGTCGAGGCCAACGATGCCCGCTCGACCGGCGACTGGGCGGTGTTCGCGCTCGCCAACACCACCGACCAGCAGCTCGACAGGCTGATCGTGGCGCCGCATTTCCGGCTGGTGAATTCGGGCATCTTCTGGCCTGATCTCGGCTCGACGCGCATCGCCGCCATCACGCCCAGCGAAGGCTTCGCGCTCGATCGCCAGACAAGTCCCGACGCCGACGTGTTCCGGGTGACGCTGAACCCCGGCACGGTGATCACCTTCATCGCCGAACTCGCCTCGCCGAAGCTGCCGCAGGTCTATTTGTGGGATCCCGAATCCTACAAGGATTCGGTCAATTCCTACACGCTGTTTCGCGGCATCGTCATCGGCATCGCCGGCCTGCTGGCGCTGTTCCTGACCATCCTGTTCGTGGTCAAGGGAACGTCGATGTTCCCGGCGACCGCGGCGCTTGCGTGGGCGGTGCTTGCCTATATCTGCGTCGATTTCGGCTTCCTCAACAAGATCATCGAGATCTCGCCCGGCAACGAGCAGATGTGGCGGGCGGGAACGGAGGTGGCGCTCGCGGCGACCTTCGTGGTGTTCCTGTTCGCCTATCTCAACCTCAACCGATGGCACGGCCATTTCAGCTATGGCGCGCTGGTCTGGATCCTCGGGCTCTTGCTGATCGCCGGTGTGGCGATCGTCGATCCGGCGGTCGCCGCCGGCATCGCCAGGCTGTCCTTCGCCGCCACGGCTCTCACCGGGCTCGGCTTGATCGTCTTCCTCGGCATACGCGGCTACGACCGCGCCATCATGCTTGTGCCCAGTTGGGTGATGGTGCTGTTGTGGCTATGCGGATCGTGGATGGCGATCACCGGCATGCTGGACAACGACATCGCCCAGCCGGCGTTGGGCGGCGGGCTGATCCTGATCATCCTGTTGATCGGCTTCACCGTCATGCAGCACGCTTTTGCCGGCGGCGCGCTGCACCAGGGGCTGTTCTCCGATCTGGAACGGCAGGCGCTGGCCGTCGCCGGATCCGGCGATACCGTGTGGGACTGGGACGTGCTGCGCGACCGCGTCGTCACCAAGCCCGATGTCAGCCTGCAACTCGGCCTTGCGCCGAACAGCCTCGGCGGTGCGGCGCGCAACTGGCTGCCGGTGCTGCATGCCGACGACCGCGACACTTTCCGCACCACGCTCGACGTGGTGCTGGAACACCGGCGCGGGCGGGTGTCGCAGAATTTCCGGCTGCGCGGCGCCGACGGGCATTATCACTGGTTCGCCTTGCGGGCTCGGCCGGTGATCGGATCGGACGGCGAGGTCATACGCTGCGTCGGCACCATGGTCGACGTCACCGAGCAGAAGAAATCCGAGGAAAGACTGCTGCACGACGCCGTGCACGACAATTTGACCGGGCTGCCGAACCGTGAATTGTTCATGAACCGGCTCGAGGCGATCATTTCGATCGCGCGGACCGAAGAGAAGGTGCGCCCGACCGTCTTCGTCATCGACATCGACCGCTTCAAGCAGGTCAATGACGGGCTCGGCATCTCGGCCGGCGACACCATCCTGCTCACCATAGCGCGGCGCCTGCACCGGCTCCTGAAGCCGAAGGATTCGCTGTCGCGTTTTGCCGGCGACCAGTTCGCCCTGATGCTGCTTTCCGAGCAGGACCCCGCCCGCATCGCCGGGGTGGCGGATGCGATCAAGCATGCGATCAACAACCCGATCACCTTTGCCAAGCGCGAGATCGTGCTGACCGCCTCGATCGGCCTGATCACCTGGACCTCGGCGCAGACGTCGGCCGAGGACATGGTCAAGGACGCCGAGCTTGCCATGCATCAGGCCAAGCGCTTCGGCGGCGACAGGATCGAACCGTTCCGCCCGGCGTTCCGCACCGTCGGAACCGACCGGCTGCAGTTCGAATCCGACCTGCGGCGCGCCATAGAACGGCGCGAATTCACGCTTGCCTACCAGCCGATCGTGCGGTTGGAGGACGGCAGCGTCGCCGGCTTCGAGGCCTTGCTGCGCTGGGACCATCCGCGCCGCGGCATGATCCCGCCGGCGGATTTCATCCCGGTCGCCGAGAGCTGCGGGCTGATCGTGCAGCTTGGGCTGTTCGCCATGCAGCAAGCGGCCGAGGATCTTGCCGGATGGCAAAAGCAGATCGGCGACGCGCCGCTGTCGGTCTCGGTCAATTTGTCGAGCCGCCAGCTCATCCGCCGCGACCTCGTCAGCGACGTCCGCTCCGTCATCGCAAGGGCCAATCTGAAGCCGCGCTGCTTCCGGCTGGAACTCACGGAATCGCTGGTGATGGACAATCCCGAGCAGACCGCGCACGTACTGACCAAGCTGAAACAGCTCGGCATCGGCCTGTCGCTGGACGATTTCGGCACCGGCTATTCCTCGCTCGCCTATCTGACACGGTTCCCTTTCGACACCATCAAGATCGACAAGAGCTTCGTCGACGACAACACGCCCAAACGCGCGGTGCTGCTCAAATCCATGGTCAACATGGCGCATGAGCTCGGCCTGTCGGTGGTGGCCGAGGGCATCTCGGATGAACGCGATGCGCTGGAACTGCGCCAGATGGGCTGCGAATACGTGCAGAGCTTCATGTTCGGCGCGCCAATGCCTGGAGACCAGGTGCTGAAGACGCTGAAGGAGCAGTATCCGCTGACCCAGGCTTAGAGGCCTCGTAGGCGAACTCCTGCCTTGGTTACCGTCACCTCGTCATCCTGGGGCGGAGCACGGAGCGCAGCGACGCGGCGCAGACCCCTAGGATGACGAGGTTAGGGGGCGGCTTTCGGCCATTTCGAATGCTTGCGATTCACGCGTGACCGGCGGCGAGGCTGAGATGCGCGAGATTGATGCCGATCGAGGCGAGAATCCGGTCGTATTTGCGCTCGATGTCGGTGTCGAACAGAAGCTCGGCGCTGGCCGGGCAGGTCAGCCAGCCATTCTCGGCGATCTCGGTCTCCAGCTGGCCGGCGCCCCAGCCCGAGTAGCCCAGCGCCATCAGCGCATGGCGGGGGCCGCGGCCCGTCGATATGGCGCGCAATATGTCCACCGTCGCGGTCAGGCAGATGTCGTCGGAAACGGTCAGCGAGGATTCCACACGATAGTCGCCCGAATGCAGGACGAAACCCCGGCTGCGGTCGACGGGCCCGCCATTGCGCACGACGAAATCGCGCGCCTGTGCCGGCAGGCGGATCGCCTCCTGCTCGTTCATGATGCCGAGCTGTACCAACAAGTCCGGAAACAGCATCTGCTGTGTCTGGTTGATGATCAGGCCCATCGCGCCTTCATCGCTGTGGGCGCAGATGTAGATGACCGAGCGCGTGAAGCGGTCGTCCTTCATGCCAGGCATGGCAATCAGAAACTGGTCGTCGAGAAAACCGCGGCGGGCTTCCGTCTTCTTATGGCGCAACAAGTCCATACCGAGAGCGTAACGCGTTTCCCAGGCGCCGAAAAGGTGCACCATACCGGAATCGATCAAAGCCCATATTGCCGGGCTGCGGCGACTTGCGCGCGAAGGTCACGCAAATATGATATCGACAAGCCGGTGAAATCATTGCGCGGCCACGAACGGACGATCAAATCAAGACCATGCGAAGCTTGAAAATCCTGTTGCTCGGTGCCGCTATCGGATCGGCGACCGTCCTCCCCGCCTCCGCCTCCTCGTCCGGCTGGTATAACAGCGAAGGCGGCAAGGTGCGGCTGGTAACCAGCGGCAAGCCGGACGATGCCGGCCGCATCCAGGGCGTTCTCGACATAGCGCTAAAGCCCGGCTGGAAAACCTATTGGCGCGACCCCGGCGATGCGGGCGTGCCGCCGCAGCTCGACATTTCGGCCAGCACGAACATCGCCGACGCCCGGTTGTCCTTCCCGGCGCCGCGGCGCCATGACGACGGCTACGGCAAATGGGCGGGCTACGATTATCCGGTCTCGCTGCCGGTGGTGTTCACGCTGTCGGCGACCAAGGACCCGGCGGTCATCGATGCCGATATCTTTCTTGGTATTTGCGAAACGATCTGCATACCGGTGCAGACGCGGCTGAGCGTCGACCCCGGCTCCGACCCGGACAATGTCGATGACGCGGCACTGGTGAAGGCAAGTTTCGCGGCGTTGCCGGCGCCGGCAAGATCCGATTTCGGCATCAATGTGCTGCCGGGCGATCATGAGACACTGGTTGTCGAGGCGAGCTTTCCCGGCGATCCGGCGGCAGCGGATTTCTTCGTCGCCGCCGAGCGGGATTACATGTTCGGCGCCCCTTCCCGCAGCGAAAAGGACGGCAAGCTGATCTTCACGGTGCCGATCCTCGATCGCCCTTCGACGAAACCCACGGATGGCGGACTTCATTATACGCTGACGAGTTCGGCGGGCGCGGTCGAAGGACTTCTGCCTTTCCCTTGATCCAGCTGGCCCGGACGGTTGCGGGAAATCGCCGAGTTCGCTAGGCAAGGACACGTCCTTCCCCATCCCCAAGCGAGGAACTCATGACCATTTCTGTTGGCGACAAGCTGCCTGACGCGACCTTCAAGACGATGACCGCCGATGGCGCGAAGGCGATCACGACGGCCGAGATATTCCCGGGAAAGAAGGTGGTTCTATTCGGCGTTCCCGGCGCCTTCACGCCGACTTGCAGCAACAACCACCTGCCCGGCTATCTCGAGAACCATGACGCCATCCTGGCGCGCGGCGTCGACACCATCGCCGTCGTTTCGGTCAACGACGTCCACGTCATGGGCGCATGGGCGCACTTTACCGGCGGTGAAGGCAAGATCCTCTATCTCGCCGATGGCAGTGGCGATTTCGCCAAGGCGGTCGGCCTCGACAACGACCTTTCCGCAGGCGGCATGGGGCTGCGCTCCAAGCGTTTTTCGATGATCGTCGATGATGGCAAGGTCACCGCGCTCAATGTCGAGACCAAGCCCGGTGTCGACGAGTCGGGCGCGGCTCATATCCTCGGACAGCTCTGAACGTCAGAGATTGCGCCGGGCTTTGGGACCCGCAAACGGTCCCGGCGTCGCACCTGCACTCCAGAACCGCCGGTTTTTCAAGGAACTTCAACGATGTCTGACATCATCTGGCGCAGCATCGCGATCGGCATCGGCGCCACCGTGCTGATGGATCTCTGGGCCGCCCTCCTCTACAAAGTGTTCGGCCAGCAACGGCCGAACTGGGCGCCGGTCGGACGCTGGGTCTGGCATCTTCGCGACAAGGTCTTCCACGACGATATCGGCGATGCGGCGCCCTACGCGCATGAATCGGCGCTGGGCTGGGCCTTTCATTATTTCGTCGGCATCGTCTACGGCATCATTCTGGTCGTGGTGGCCGGAGCGAGCTGGCTGACAGCGCCGACATTCCTGCCCGCCTTCATCCTCGGCATCGTCACTGTCGGCGCCGGCTGGTTCCTGCTGGCGCCCGGCATGGGTGCCGGCTGGGCCGCCTCGAAGCGGCCCAATCCGACGAAGATCCGTGCGCTCAATCTGGTGTCGCACACGGTATTCGCGCTCGGGCTCTACGGCACGGCGCTGCTGATCCGCTAGTCAAGTCAACTGTTACGGCGCGGCACCGGCACGATGGTTCCGCACCCCGATTCAATAGCTCTGGGTCGAGCGCCGCACCTTTGCCACCGCCGGTTGCTTGGTCTGCGTGACTGCCTGCCGTGGAGCGGCAACAAGTTTGGCCGGGCCTTTCTTGAACGGCGCCATGCCTTCACGCGCGAGTTCGTCGGCGCGTTCGTTTTCGATATGGCCGGCATGGCCCTTGACCCAGATCCAGGTGACCTTGTGACGCCGGTTGGCCTCATCCAGCGCCTGCCAGAGTTCACCGTTCTTGACCGGCTTCTTGTCGGCGGTCTTCCAGCCGTTCTTCTTCCAGCCATGGATCCATTTGGAAATGCCGTCCATGACATATTTGCTGTCGGTATGAAGAGCGACCGTGCAAGGCTCTTTCAGCGCGTTCAGCGCCGAGATGGCCGCAAGCAGTTCCATGCGGTTGTTGGTCGTCTCGGCCTCGCCACCGGACAGTTCCCTGGTGGCGCCGTTGAAGCGCAGGATGGCGCCCCAGCCGCCAGGGCCTGGATTGCCCGAACAGGCGCCGTCGGTGAATATCTCAACGTTTTTGCTCATGCCAATCCATATTCCGAAGCAGACCTGATTGCCCGATGAAACCGCATCCTGCGGATATATTCGGTCGGATCGCGTTTCATCACCAGTCCGCCATCGGGAACTGTCAGCCAGTCGTACAGCCGGGTCAGCATGAAACGCAGCGCCGATCCGCGCGCCAGCATCGGCAGTGCTGCCTTTTCCTGATCGCTCAGGGGCCGCACGCTCTGATAACCGGCAAGCAATGCCTTGCCCTTGGTGAGATTGAAGGAAAAATCCTTCTCGAAGCACCAGGCGTTCAGGCATGTGGCGACGTCGTAGGCGTAAAGGTCGTTGCAGGCGAAATAGAAGTCGATCAGGCCGGAGAGCTTCTCGCCGAGAAAGAAAACATTGTCCGGGAAAAGATCCGCATGGATGATGCCTTCCGGGAGGCCCTTCGGCCAGTTCCGCTCGAAATCGGTGAAGTCGGCGTCGACTTCGGCCGCGAGGCCCGGCTCGACCTCGTCGGCACGGTCGCGGGCTGCCGCCCAAAGCTTGCGCCAGCCATCGATGGCGAGCGCATTCGGACGGGTCATTGGAAAATCGGCTCCGGCCAGATGTAGCGCGGCCAGCGCCTTGCCGACCTCGGCGCAATGGATCGATGCCGGCCGCCGGAGCGAGAGCCCCTCGAGGAAGGTGATGATGACGGCCGGCCTCCCGGCCAGCGTGCCGATGACGCTGCCGTCATGCGCGGTCACCGGCAGCGGGCAGGACACGCCCTTTTTGGCGAGATGACCCATCAGCCCGAGGAAAAACGGCAGGTCGGCCTTCTCGACCCGCTTTTCGTAGAGCGTCAGGATGTAGGAACCGCTGGAGGTGTGCAGCAGGAAATTCGAGTTCTCGGTGCCCTCGGCTATGCCCTTGTAGGACAGGAGATTGCCGACCGGGTAGCGCTTCAGGAATGCGCCGAGCTCGCCTTCCGCAACGTCGGTATAGACCGCCATGCGCCTTACGCGGCCCCGTTGACGAAGGCCATGTCGGCCGCCGTCAGTTCGACATCGCGCAGTACCCGCATGACGGGAAAATCCTCCGTTTCGGTGGCCGTGATGGCCAGGTCGATCGTGACATCGAAGCGCTGGCGGAACGCATCGATGATCTCGTCGACAATGATCTCCGGCGCCGACGCCCCCGCCGACAGGCCGAGCGTCGAGATGTCGCCGATGTCGTCCCACGGAATCTCGGCGGCTCGCTGCACGAGAAGCGACATGGTGGCGCCGGCGCGCTCCGCCACTTCGACGAGACGCCGCGAATTGGAGGAATTGGGCGCGCCGACGATCAGGTAGAGATCGGCGCCCGCGGCGGTGTCCTTGACCGCTTCCTGGCGATTGGTGGTGGCATAGCAGATCGATTCCGCGGCCGGCGCCCGCAGGTCGGGAAAGCGGTCCTGCAGCGCCCGGATGATGCCGGCGGTGTCCTCGACCGAAAGCGTGGTCTGGGTGACGAAGCCGAGCGCCTTCGGGTCGGCCGGCGCAAGCCTCGCGGCATCGGCTTCGGTCTCGATCAGCGTTACCGCGCCTTCCGGCAATTGTCCCATGGTGCCGATCACCTCGGGATGTCCGGCATGGCCGATCAGGAGCACATGGCGGCCGAGCCGCTGGTGGCGCATCGCCTGCTTGTGGACCTTCGAGACCAGCGGACAGGTGGCATCGAGATAGAACAGGTTGCGCGCCTGGGCATCCGCCGGCACCGATTTCGGCACGCCATGCGCCGAGAAGACGACCGGCGACTGCCGATGTTCGGCGGGGATCTCGGAGAGCTCCTCGATGAAGACAGCGCCAAGGCTTTGCAGCCCTTCGACGACATAGCGGTTGTGCACGATCTCGTGGCGGACATAGACCGGCGCGCCATATTTTTTCAGCGCCAGCACGACGATCTGGATGGCACGGTCGACGCCCGCGCAAAAACCGCGCGGCTGGCAGAGCCGGATCGTCAGGGGAGGCTTTGTCGTGGTCTGAAGCATTTAATCCGGGCCGGTTGAACAGAGCCGAAATGAGGTGCCTACCCCCGTCCTGTCAAGGGCGATGGCCCTGTCAAGGTGTCGGTGGCGCTCATTCCGCTTTCGCGGGCTTGCGAAGCCGCAGGACGAGAATAGCCGCGAGGGCCGCGGCAAGCCCATACCAGGTCATCGCATATTGCAGATGGCTGTTCGGCAGGTCCATGATGGTAACACCGCCGATGGGCAAACCGCCCGGGTTCGGCGTCTTGTCGGCGTCGATGAAGATCGGCACCAGCGTCGCGCCCGCCGGCAGGCCGGCGCTCGCCGCCATAGCGTCGCGGTCTTTCCAGTAGAAGATGTTCTTCGGCACGTCATTGTCTGGAAGCATCATCGACGGCTTTGCCGGCAGCGGATTGCGGGCGAGCCCGGTGACCGTCACCTTGCCAGCGACCTGTCCCTTGGCGCGCTTGGCGGCGTCCTTGAGGTCGTAGGATACGAAACCGCGATTGATCAGGACGAAGCGGCCATCGTCGAGGGCCAGCGGTGTGTAGACGTTGAAGCCCGCGTCACCTTCCCATGTCGCATAGAAATGCCGTTCGCCCGAATGCAGGAACGTGCCGCTGACGGTCACCGGCGTATAATCGACATCACCGGTCGAGGCGAATTCCTTCTCGACTTCGGCCAGCGGCCGCGGCGCCGAGTGGGTGCGCTGATCGATGGTCTGGAGAAGACCTTCCTTCCAGTGCAGACGCTGCACCTGCCAGGTGCCGAGCGCGAGCAGGATCAGCAGCAGAACCAGGCCAAGGCCGAGCAGCAATACCGATCCCGGCCGCGAACGGCCGCCGTCCTTGGCGGACATGTCGGTCATTCGCCGCGGTCCAGCCGGCCCTCGGCAGCCTTGTTGCGGTACTGCAGCGTGAGCAGAACGCCCTTGATCAGCCGGAGCGCCGTCAGGCACAGCACCACGGCCAGCGGGATCCAGACCAGCAGATGCAGCCAGAGCGGCGGGCTCAGCGTCACTTCAACCCAAAGCGCCAGGCCGACGATGATAAAGCCGATGATCAGGATGACGAAGACCGCGGGCCCGTCGCCGGCATCGGCATAGGAATAATCGAGGCCGCAATTGGTGCAGCGTTTGCCGACGGTGAGAAAGGCCGAAAACAGCCGCCCCTCGCCGCAGCGCGGGCAGCGACCATGCAGGCCGGCCGAAATCGGGTCGATCGGAGGCCAGATCGCCTTGTCTTCACTCATGGAAGCGTCGTCGCTCATTGCTTACCGCTCAATCTCGATGGATATCCCATCGACCGCCATTGCCCAGGTTTCGTCCGTGTCGGAGTCCGTAGCTGCAATGCAGCCGTCGGTCCAGTCGACCAATTGAAGCAGAAGAAGGCGGCCACGTCGCCGCGGCCGCCCTCCCCGGATCGATATCAGCCGACTGGTATCAGTGGGCTTCGATGACCGCGCCGACCGATCCCCAGACGTAGATCGATGTGAACAGGAACAGCCAGACCACGTCGACGAAGTGCCAGTACCAGGCAGCCGCCTCGAAGCCGAAATGCTGCTTGGGGGTGAAGTCGCCCTTCATCGCCCGGATCAGGCAGACAGCCAGGAAGATGGTGCCGATGATGACGTGGAAACCGTGGAAGCCGGTCGCCATGAAGAAGGTGGCGCCGTAGATGGAATCCTTGAAGGCGAACGGAGCGTGCATGTACTCGTAGGCCTGGACCATGGTGAACAGCATGCCGAGGCCGACGGTCAGCACCAGGCCGTTGATCAGCCCCTTGCGGTCGCCGTGGATGAGCGAATGGTGCGCCCAGGTGACCGTGGTGCCCGACAGGAGCAGGATGACGGTATTGTAGAGCGGCAGATGGAAGGGATCGAGAACTTCCATGCCCTTCGGCGGCCAGACGCCGCCGGTAAACGCGGTTCGGGCATATTGCTGCGCCTCGCTCGGAAACAGGCTGGCGTCGAAATAGGCCCAGAACCAGGCAACGAAAAACATCACCTCCGAGGCGATGAACATGATCATGCCGTAGCGCAGGTGGAGCGATACGACGCGCGTGTGATGGCCCTCATGCGCTTCCTTGATCGTGTCGGACCACCAGGCGAACATGGTGTAGAGCACGATTACGAGGCCGATGAAGAACAGCCAGGGATTGGCGATGTTGAAGCCGAAGATCGGAAAGCTGCCGCCCTTCAGGTATTCCATCAGGCAAACGCCGCCGAATGCGGTAACAAGCGCCCCTACCGATCCCAGGAAAGGCCACGGGCTCGGATCGACGAGATGATAGTCGTGATTTTTTGCGTGCGCGTCTGCCATATCAACCCCCGAGATTTCCTTCGGTATCCGAAACTGTCTTGCTATTCACTTTGACCGGCTCCGACGAGGCGACCGGCTTGTTCTTCTCGACCGGGAACATCGTGTAGGACAAGGTAATCGTCTTGACGTCCTTCAGTTCGGGCACGTTCACGATGTCGGGGTCGACATAGAACAGGACCGGCATATCGAGCGTCTCGCCGGGCTTCAGCGTCGTATCGGTGAAGCAGAAGCACTCGACCTTGTTGAAATAGGGACCCGCCAGTTCCGGCTGCACGTTGAAAGTGGCGCGGCCGGTGACGGGGCGATCGAACTTGTTGGTGGCCTGATAATGCGCCTGTACGGTCTCACCGATCTTCATGGTCATCGAGCGCTGGACCGGCTGAAACTCCCAGGGCACGCCGGCAATATTGGCGTCGAAGCGCACCGTGATCTCGCGGTCGAGCACGCGGCCGGCATACTGCTTCTCGACGCGTTGCGTCGTGCCGCCATAGCCTGTCGCCTGGCAGAACATCTTGTAGAGCGGCACCGCCGCATAGGCCATGCCGATCATGCCGCTGAAGAAGGCAAGGCAGACCGCCGCGACGATGCGGTTGCTGTTCCTCCCGGCCGGCTTTTCAGACGTCTCGAGGCTCATCACATCGTGCCCGACAAATTGTGCCCGAACTTCACGATCGTCGCGACATAGAAGATGACGACCAGCACGGCCAGCGCCACGCCGATGGCAACGGAACGGCTGCGCCGGGCCTTCTTCTGACGCTCGGTCAACGTTACCGTCTCGAGCTTTTCCTCGATCATGGTCATACTCCACCCACGGCAAGCGCGCGCTCGAGGACGCTGTCCGCCAGATAGACGGCGAAGATGGCGAAGAGATAGAGCAGCGAATAACCGAACAAGGCCTTTGCCGGCTTCATGACGCGGTCGGTGTCGGCCATGCCGAGCACCTTCCACGCATACCAGACGAAGCCGACCCCAAGCAGCACAGCGGCCACGCCATAGACCGGCGTGGTATAGCCAAGCAGCCATGGCAGCACGCCGACCGGGGCCAGCACCAGCGCGTAGGCGAAGATCTGGCGGCGGGTCGAGGCGTGGCCGGCGATAACAGGCATCATCGGGATGCCGGCGCGTTGGTAGTCCTCGGACTTGAACAGCGCCAACGCCCAGAAATGCGGCGGCGTCCACAGGAAGATGATCAGGAACAGGATCAGGCTTTCGAGGCTGACCGTGCCGGTGACCGCGGCCCAGCCGATGACAGGCGGAATGGCGCCGGCGGCACCGCCGATGACGATGTTCTGCGGCGTCCAGCGTTTCAGCCACATTGTATAGACGACGGCATAGAAGAAGATGGTGAAGGCCAGCAGCGTCGCCGACAGCCAGTTGACCAGCACGCCGAGCGTCATCACCGACAGCACCGAAAGCACCAGGCCGAAGCTCAGCGCCTCGTGCGGCTGGATGCGGCCGGCCGGAACCGGACGGCTGGCGGTCCTGGTCATGACCGCGTCGATGTCGGCGTCGTACCACATGTTGAGAGCGCCCGACGCTCCGGCGCCGATGGCGATCGCCAGGATGGCGATCACCGCCAGCAGCGGATTGATGGTGACGGGCGCCGCGACCAGGCCGACAAAGGCGGTGAACACCACCAGCGACATGACGCGCGGCTTCAGCAGGGCGAAGAAATCGCCCGCCGTCGCTTCCGACATGCGGAAGCCCGCTTCGTCAATGCTGGTTTCGTCGACTAGGGCCATGCGTACTCAAGTCCATTATTCCGTTGGCCAAAACCGCCGGCGTGCCGGCGGTTTCGTATTCGAGCGGGCGCCGCTTCACCTGATCTTCGGCAACTGCTCCCACTGGTGGAAGGGCGGCGGCGAAGGCAACTGCCATTCGAGCGTCGTCGCGCCTTCGCCCCACGGATTGGCGCCGGCGATCCGCTTCTTCTGGAAGGCCTCGAACACGCCGTAGAGAAAGATCGCCACGCCGACGGCCGAAATATACGAACCGTAGGACGAAACCATGTTCCAGCCGGCAAACGCGTCCGGATAGTCGATGGTGCGGCGCGGCATGCCGGCCAGCCCGAGGAAATGCTGCGGGAAGAAGATCAGGTTGACGCCGACAAACGTGACCCAGAAGTGGGTGTTGGCGATAACCGGCGAATACATGTAGCCGGTCATCTTCGGGAACCAGTAGTACCAGCCGGCGAAGATGGCGAACACCGCACCCAGCGACAGCACGTAATGGAAGTGCGCGATGACGAAGTAGGTGTCATGCAGCGAGCGGTCGAGGCCGGCATTTGCCAGCTGAACGCCGGTGACGCCGCCGATGGTGAACAGGAAGATGAAGCCCAGCGCCCACAGCATGGGCGTCTTGAACGAGATCGACCCGCCCCACATCGTCGCGATCCACGAGAAGATCTTCACGCCCGTCGGCACCGCGATGACCATGGTGGCGAAGACGAAATAGCGCTGCGTGTCGAGCGACAGGCCGGTCGTGTACATGTGGTGCGCCCAGACGATGAAGCCGACGGCGCCGATCGCGACCATGGCATAGGCCATGCCGAGATAACCGAACACCGGCTTCCTCGAGAAGGTCGAGACGATATGGCTGATGATGCCGAAGCCCGGCAGGATCAGAATGTAGACTTCCGGATGGCCGAAGAACCAGAACAGGTGCTGGAACAGGAGCGGGTCGCCGCCGCCATCGGGAGCAAAGAAGGTGGTGCCGAAGTTGCGATCGGTGAGCAGCATGGTGATGCCGCCGGCCAGGACAGGCAACGACAAAAGCAGCAGGAAGGCGGTGATCAGCACCGACCAGGCAAACAGCGGCATCTTGTGCAGCGTCATGCCAGGCGCGCGCATATTGAAGATGGTGGTGATGAAGTTGATGGCGCCGAGGATCGAGGAAGCACCGGCGATGTGAATCGACAGGATCGCCAGATCCATGGCCGGTCCGGGCTGGCCGGAGGTCGAGAGCGGCGGATAAAGCGTCCAGCCGCCGCCGACGCCAAAGGCGCCCGGCGCGCTCGGCACGAACATCGAGGTGAGCAGCAAGATGAAAGCCGGAGGCAGAAGCCAGAACGAGATGTTGTTCATGCGCGGGAACGCCATGTCGGGCGCGCCGATCATGATCGGAACCATCCAGTTGGCAAAGCCGCCGATCAGTGCCGGCATGACCATGAAGAAGATCATGATCAGGGCGTGCGCGGTGGCGAAGGCATTGTACATGCTCTTGCCGCCGTCGACCGCGGCATCGCCGTTCATGCCGTAGACCATCTGCGCCAGACCGCTGAAGATCTGGATGCCGGGCTCCTGCAGCTCCATGCGGATGGCGACGGACAGGGCGCCGCCGATGACGCCGGCCATGATCGCGAAGATCAGATAGAGCGTGCCGATGTCCTTGTGGTTGGTCGAATAAACCCAGCGCACCCAACCACGGTAAGGTTTGTGGTCGTGCCCGTCGTGAGCTGCAGCGTCTGCCATGTTCCGCTCCGTTCCCTGATCTTTTCTGGCCGCAGGCTTCAGTTGCCGGCGACAGCTATCTTGTTCTGGCCGTCGACCGCAGCCATCAGCGTCCTGTTGGCGCCGGGCAGATCGGTCTTGGCCGCCGCCAGCCAGGTCTTGAACTGTGCGTCGGAGACCACGCGAATGGCGATCGGCATGAACGCATGGTCCTTGCCGCAGAGCTGCGAACACTGGCCGTAGTAAAGACCTTCCTTCTCCGCCTTGAACCAGGTCTCGTTGGTGCGTCCCGGAATGGCGTCGATCTTGATGCCGAAGGAGGGCATGGCGAAGGAGTGGATCACGTCGGTCGCGGTGACGAGCACGCGGGTCATCGTGTTGACCGGCACCACCAATTCATTGTCGACGGCGAGCAGGCGCGGATAGACCTTGCGATCTTCCTTGCCGGCGGCCGAACGGTCGCCGTCTTGCAGGATGGCGGAGTTGAAGGAGAGCGTGTTCTCGGTCTGATATTCGTAGTCCCAGTTCCACTGGTTTCCGGTCGCCTTGACCGTCAGCTTGGCTTCTTCCGGCGGCGTGTACTGCGCCGTCAGCAGCTGGAACGAGGGAATTGCGAGACACAGCAGGATCACGACCGGGCCGACGGTCCAGATCACCTCGATCAGCGTGTTGTGGCTTGTCTTGGAGGGAACCGGATTTGCGCTCGCGCGGAATTTCACGATGCAGTAGGCGAGGAGAAGCAACACCAGCACGGTGACCGGGACGATGAACCACATCGTGTAGTTCCCGAACCACTCGATCTGCCGCATCATATCGGTCGCCGGCGGCTGGAAGGTCGTCTCCCAATCCACGGGTTGATCGGCGTGAGCGGATGTGCCGGCGAAAAGCGTAATAGCGGCACAAGTGCTTAGAAACTTGGCACTTGCTGGAAACTTGGCGTTTGCCAGGAAATTTCTCATCGCCCTCTTCGTCTCCCAGTTCCTCGCGGCTGTGTGCGCGAGAATAACGAACAATGCCGGGACGGGAATCCCGACAGTTTCAAGCTGGTTCAAACCACACTCTTTTTCCCACCGCAAGAAAGGAGCGGGCGAAACCGTGCGGCATTTTTGCGCGCAAGCCACGATGCACCCTGAAAGGCTGCGGCGACAGCCTCGAATCGCGTATGGTCGGGCTATCACCACATTCCTGTGGGCTCTACGTGCGGGGCGTCGCAATTCGGGCGAAATTGGCAAGGAAAAGCGCCGGGTTGGCTTTTTCAGGGCAGACCGGCCGCGGTCTCGTCCTTTACTTGGCTTTGGCGCGGCTTAAAGTGCCGTGATTCGCAATGGAGCCGTCATGAACTCTTGGCTTTCGGGATTTGGGCTTTCGAGAAGCTTGGCGATGATCCGCTTCCTCGCCGCCCTGTCCGCAATCGGCCTGTCCGCAATGGTCTTTTCAGGCACGGCCAATGCGGCGCAGCCGAGCGGCACCGTGCGCTCGACGCATGGGGCGTGGTCGATCATCTGCGACACGCCCGCCGGCGCCACCTCGGAACAATGCGTGATGATGCAAAACGTCGTCGCCGAGGACCGCCCGGAGATGGGGCTGTCGGTCGTCGTGCTGCGCACAGCCGACAACAAGGCCGAGATCCTGCGCGTGCTGGCACCGCTCGGCGTGCTGTTGCCCAACGGGCTCGGCCTCAACGTCGACGGCAAGGATATCGGCCGCGCCTATTTCGTGCGCTGCTTCCAGGACGGCTGCTATGCCGAGGTCATTCTCGAAAAGCCGCTGCTCGACACGTTGAAGACCGGCACGTCCGCCACCTTCATCGTCTTCCAGACCCCCGAAGAAGGCATCGGCATCCCGGTCGACCTCAAGGGTTTCGCCGACGGTTTTGCCGCCCTGCCCTGAGGCTCCCCGTTTGGCCTTGAAACTGCTCGATCCGGACGACTTCGAGATCTTCAAGCGAATTCGCATGGAGGCCTTGCGCACAGTTCCCGAAGCCTTCGCCAGCAGCGCAGCGGATTGGGAAGGCCTGCCGGACGAGGAATGGCGGCGGCGCCTGACGGACACCCCGGTCGTCGTCAGCTTTCAAGACCAGGAGCCCGTCGGCCTAATGGGCCTGATGCGGCAGCAGGCCAGCAAGATGGCGCATCGCGCCACCATCGTCATGGTCTATTTGCGTGGCTCGGAGCGTGGCGGCGGGCATGCGGTCGCGATGCTCGATCTGCTGCTCGATCACGCCCGCGCATTGGACATAAGGCAGGTCGAACTGGCCGTAAGTGCGGAAAATCAGGCGGCCATCCGATTCTATCTACGCGAGGGGTTTCACGAAATCGGCCGCATACCTGGCGCCCTGCTTCATGAAGGCCGAGAGGTCGACGAAATCATGATGGCGCGACGCCTGGCTTAGCATCTGCCGTATTCGATCGCAAAGATTGCCGAATGGCGCGCTGACGCCTACATGCCGGTAGAACCGCTTACTGAAGGGCACGCGCCATGAACAGCCTGATCGGCCAATTCGACATTTCAGACGATCGCATCAAGCAGATCGTCGCCGAGACCATCAACGGCGCCGACGATGGCGAACTGTTTCTCGAATACAGCGAGAGCGAAGCGCTGATGTTCGACAATGGCCGGCTGAAGACCGCCAATTTCAACACCGACCAGGGTTTCGGCCTGCGTGCAGTCGCCGGTGAGGCCAGCGGCTACGCCCATTCCAGCGATCTGTCCGAAGCCTCGCTGCTGCGCGCCGCCGATGCCGTGTCGACCGTCAAGGGCGGCTATTCCGGCACGCTCGCCGCGGCACCCGCCCGCACCAACCGCCATCTCTATGGCGAAGAGAACCCGATCCCCTCGCCTTCATTCGAGGTCAAGGCAAAGCTTTTGCAGGAAATCGACGCCTGGCTGCGCGCCGAGGACCCACGGGTGCGCCAGGTGTCAGCCTCGTTGACCTCATCTTGGCAGCATGTCGAGATCGTGCGCGCCGACGGCCAAACGGTGCGCGACATCCGCCCGCTGGTCCGGGTCAGCGTCTCGGTCGTCGTCGGCGACGGCGACCGCCAGGAGAGCGGCTCCTACGGCATGGGCGGACGCAAGGCGTTTGGCGACTTCCTGATCGAGGACAGCTGGAAGCACGCCGCCAAGGAGGCGCTCAGGCAGGCGCTGGTCAACCTGGAAGCCGTTCCGGCGCCGGCGGGCACCTTCGATATCGTGCTGTCCAGCGGCTGGCCGGGCGTCATGCTGCACGAGGCCGTCGGCCATGGACTCGAAGGCGACTTCAACCGCAAGAAGACCT
The DNA here is from genome assembly GCF_040322415.1 of Mesorhizobium sp. M0152. Taxonomy (NCBI): domain Bacteria; kingdom Pseudomonadati; phylum Pseudomonadota; class Alphaproteobacteria; order Hyphomicrobiales; family Phyllobacteriaceae; genus Mesorhizobium; species Mesorhizobium sp. M0152. The sequence continues at coordinate 47,691 of NZ_JAMYTH010000002.1, read as the reverse complement.
CGGCGTTCGCCGGCCTGCTCGGCCAGCAGGTCGCCGCCAAGGGGGTCACCGTCGTCGATGACGGCACCATGCCGGAGCGGCGCGGCTCGCTTACCGTCGACGACGAAGGCACGCCGTCGGCCCGCAACGTGCTGATCGAGGACGGCAAACTGGTCGGTTACATGCAGGATCGCCAGAACGCCCGGCTGATGGGCATGAAGGCGACTGGCAACGGCCGGCGCGAAGGCTACGCGCATCAGCCGATGCCGCGCATGACCAACACCTACATGACCGCAGGCGACATGGAGCCGGACGAGATCATCGCCTCGGTCAAGAACGGCATCTACGCCGTCTCCTTCGGCGGCGGCCAGGTCGACATCACCTCCGGCAAATTCGTCTTCGGCTGCACCGAGGCCTACATGATCGAGAACGGCAAGGTGACGCAGCCGATCAAGGGCGCCATGCTGATCGGCAACGGGCCTGACGCCATGCACCGTGTTTCCATGATCGGCAACGACATGAAGCTCGACACCGGCATCGGCATGTGCGGCAAGGCCGGCCAAGGCGTGCCGGTCGGCGTCGGCCAGCCGCATCTCCGGATGAACCAGATGACGGTGGGCGGCACCCGGGTTTGATTTGTCCGCCGGTCGATTTGTTGCAGTTGGAGTAGCGCTGCCCCTCATCCGCCTGCCGGCACCTTCTCCCCGTATAGGGACGGGGAGAAGACGCAGACCGTGTGCCGGACTCTTCCTACAGCGGGTAATTGGCGACGGCTTTGGCGCAGGGTCCCTTTCTCCCCGTCACTATACGGGGAGAAATGCCCAGCAGGGCAATGAGGGGCGGCGCTGACCGACGACACTACTTATCGACGCGCAGTGCGGCGCGTCCTATCGCCGCCGCTTCGGCTTCTCCAGCAGTGCCACCGCCTCGACATGCGGCGACCAGAGGAACTGGTCGATCGGCGTCACGCTTTTCAGCGCGTAGCCGCCGTCGAGCAGGATGCGCAAATCCCGCGCCAGCGTCACCGGGTTACAGGACACCGCGGCGACGAACGGGACATCCGAGCGGGCTATCTGCTTCGACTGGTCCTCGGCGCCCGCCCGCGGCGGATCGAAGACGAGGCCGTCGAAGGCGTTCAATTCCTTGAACGTCAGCGGACGGCGAAACAGGTCGCGACGTTCGCTCGTCACCCGCTTCAAGCCGGTGGCGAAGCGTGATCCCCGGTCGAGCGCCGAAAGTGCGGCCGCATCGCCTTCCACGGCGTGGACTTCCGATTTCGCTGCAAGCCGGAGCGCAAAGCTGCCGCACCCGGCGAAAAGATCAGCGACCTTCTTGGCGCGCCTCAGATGTCCGCCGACGATATCGGCCATGGCCTGTTCGGCGGCCTCGGTCGCTTGCAGGAAGGCGCCCGGCGGCACGGCAACAGCGACGCTGCCGAACATGACGACAGGCTTCCTTGGTTCGATGATGATCTCGTCATCGATGGACAGCCTTGCAAAGCCTTGAGCCATGACAAAATTGGCCGCGACACGGCGCTGGTGTTCGCCAAGCTTGCCGGAGTCATGAGCGGCCACGTCCAGGCCCGAACCCGTCACGGTGACCGCCAGCCGGAACGATTTGGTGGTGGCGCATATCAAATCGGCGAGCGCCTTCAGCGGGGCGAGCGCGACGACGATCTCGGGCAGCGAGATCGGACATTCCGATATCGAGATGAGTTCCGACGATAGATGGCGATTGAAGCCGAGCAGCATGCCGCTGTCGGTGCGCCGGGCGGCAAGCACGACACGGCGCCGTGTCTGCGGTGCGCAGGCCACCAGCTCGCCGATCTGGCAATCGATGCCCTTGCCTTTCAGGGCGTGCACCACCTTCTCGCGTTTCCACTGGCGATAGGCTTCGGCCTGGAAATGCTGAAGGGCGCAGCCGCCGCATTCGGTGAAGTGGCGGCAGGCGGGATCGACGCGTAGCGGCGAGGCTTCCAGAACCGCCATCAGCGTGGCGCGATCCCTTTCGCGCGCAGCGGTGACAACCTCGCCGGGCAGCGTGAAGGGAATGAACAGATCGCCGCTTTCGGTCTCGGCGATGCCGTCGCCCTGGGCGCCAAGCTTTGTGATGGTGAAGCGCGCGCTCATCGGTCCTTGACCCCACCTAGCAGGAATTCGCGATTGCCGTCGCTGCCTTCGATAGGCGACAGATGCAGGCCGAGCGAGCGCCAGCCAGGCACGGTGTCCAGCCAATCCTGCAACAGGCCGGCGACGCGGGCGGCGTCATACGGATCTTTCAGCAGCCCGCCCTTACCGATTGCCCCCCTGCCGGCCTCGAATTGCGGCTTGACCAGAAACACCGCGGCGGCACCCAGCTTGGCAAAGGCGAGTGCCGGCGGCAGTGCCAGTTTCAGCGAGATGAAGCTGACGTCGGAGACGATGAAATCCGGAATGCGGCCGGCAAGATCGGCGATTGTGAGATCGCGGGCGTTAAGCCCCTCGACCACGGTCACGCGCGCATCCGCGCCAATGTCGGGATGCATCTGGCCGTGACCGACATCGATCGCGGTGACATGGGACGCGCCACGCTCCAGCATCACCTGGGTGAAGCCGCCGGTCGAGGCGCCGATGTCGAGCGCCTCGCTTCCGGCCGGATCGAGTCCGAAATGGTCGAGCCCGGCGATCAGCTTCAGCGCCGCGCGCGAGACATAGCCTTGCGCCGGATCATCGACGGCAATGATGCAGGTGGCCTGAACGGCCTGGCCGGGCTTGCGGGCAATGGCGCCGTCGACCGTTACCGTGCCGCGTTCCACCGCGTCGCGGGCACGCGAACGGCTGGCAAACAGCCCGCGCTGGACGAGCAGGTCGTCGAGCCGCTGGCGTGTGCTGGCTGGCAGAGGCGAGTTCATCGGCCTTCATGGCGAAAGCCGACGGCGATGGCAAGGCGCTAAGCGGGCATCGAAGGGTGGGATTTCGTCTCCATTGCCGCCATCATGCGCGGCAATATTGGGTTTTGAGACGATGCTGGATGGTTCTGTCACGCCCACCATTCTTTTGAAAATCCCTGCGTTGCACTCGTTGGAGGCTGGTCGTCGTCGAAGCACGACACGTCGCCGTTTGCAGACCACTGTTTCGAATTCGAGAAACCCTAAGGAATTATTAACCTATTTTCGTCGCATTTGCTTGAGGACTTCAATGTTATGATCGAGAAGACCGGTAAAACGGGATGAAAAGGCGACAATCTTGGAAACGGCCATCGATATCGTCTACAAGACTCTCGACCGAATTTCCGGTGCCGGGCTGCTGGCGACCGGGCTTCTGTTTCTGACTGCTCTCGCCAGCGCCATCGTCGCCTATTGGCGCACGGTCGAGAAAAAGAGCCTGAAAGAATTCTTCGAGTTCGCGGTCCCGCAGGAAATCATCACTCACCCCTCGGCGAGGGCCGACCTGCTGTTCTGGGTGACGAGGAAGGCCCTGATGCCGTTCCTCATGCTGCCTGCCGGAATCGTTTTCGTCGGCGCCGTCGGTTATGCGACGAACTGGCTGCTTTCGACGCTCCTGGCGATACAGTCGCCCCTGATCGAGGGCCCGGCAGGGCCGGTAACGGTGACGATCTTCACCATCACGATGTTTCTCGCCTACGACATCTCCTACTATCTTTATCATGTCGCCCAGCACCGCTATCCGGTGCTCTGGGAACTGCACAAGGTGCATCATTCGGCCGAGGTGATGGTCGGCATCACCAAGGATCGCGTCCACCCGCTCGACGAATTGATGAACCGAGCCTGGGACGGCGTCATTCCCGGCATCTGCTTCGGCATCTGGTCGCTGGTCTCGTTGAACCTGGTCGAGCTGACGGTCTTCGGCGTCAACGTCTACGTCATACGCAACATCCTGATGATGGATTTCGTCAGGCACACGCATTTCAAGATCTCGTTTGGGCCGCTGAACAACCTGATCTTGTGCCCGCACTGGCATCAGTTGCACCACAGCACGGACCCGCGCCATTACGACAAGAACTTCGGCCTGCTTTTCTCGTTCTGGGATCGGCTCTTCGGAACCCTATGCGTTCCCAGGCCGGACGAGGACTTCAAGTTCGGCTTGATCGAACGCAACGTGCGCGACTATCAGTCGCTGGCGGGCCTCTACATCCTGCCGCTGAAGCGGATATGGCGGCTGATCGCCAGACGCTTCCGAACCGACAAGTCCGAGCCGCGGCAATCGTTGCAAAGGAGCGAGCCTTGAACGCGCCTGTCGTGTACCGGCTGCCGCGAACGCACCGGATCGAAATCGCGACTTCGGCTGCGCGCCTTCAAGAAATCGCCCCCGCCTGGGCGGCGCTCTGGCAGCGCGCCGGCGGCCTCGTTTTCCAGCATCCGGACTGGATCTCGGCCTGGTGGCGCACGACGTCGCATCGGGACCGGCGCGACCTCAGGATCGGGTTGGTCTGGAGAGGCGAGCGGCTCGAAGCCGTCATTGCGCTCGCGACCTTCAGGCGCTCCGGCATCCGCGTCCTGGAATGGGCGGCGAAGGATCACTGCGACTACGGCGATGTCCTGTTTGCTCCCGATGGCGACCCGGACATCCTGCCGCAGCTCTGGCAATGCATTCTCGACCATGGCGGCTTCGACCTCGTCTATCTCAATCGCCTGTTGCCCGATGCCCGGTTCCAGGCCCTGCTCAGTGCTGCCGCCCCGGGCCGCGGCAGGATCTTGCAGCCAAACCACCGCAGCGAGATCAGCTATCGTGTCGCTGGCGCTGGGCAAAGCGGCGCGCAGTGGTTCGAAAGCCAATCGAAGAAGACCCGGCAGAACTATCGCCGCGGCCGCAAATTCATGGAAGAAGGCGGCGCGCTGCGCTTCCGCCTGATGGATGCGCACGAAGCCCGCGAGCCGGTGCTCGAGCGCTTGGCGGCGCTGAAGCGGCTATGGCTTGCAAAGCACGGCCGTGTTTCGGACCTCTTCGACGAAGGCTCCGCCGCTCTGGCGGCCCTGGTCTCGGTCCTGGCCGAACTCGGATTGCTCCGCATCTTCGTGCTCGAACGCAATGACGCGATCATCGCCGTCTCGATCAATTTCGAGCAGTATGGAACGATGATGGCTTTCGTCACAACCTACGATCCGGCCTTCGAGCGGGCCTCGCCGGGCATGGTCTTGATGATGGATTACATCCAGTGGTCGCTTGACCGGGGCTTGACCACGGTCGACTTTCTCTCCGGCGGGGAGGATTTCAAGCGCCGTTTTGCGACGCAATCGGTGATCTTGTCGTCGGTGATGGGTGGGCGAAGCCTGCGCGGACGCCTCGCCGCCCTGGCGGACCGCGCCCGCCACGCCACGAATTCCTGGCGCTCCGAGAAACCGTCGAAACAAGCAGAGCTGGCCGCGGAGTAACATTGCCAGCTTTTTTAGATCGCCTGCATGCGGCAAGCGCGATAAAAATGCCCCTCTCAAGCAGCAGATACCGCTCGTTGGAACCTCGGTGCGGAGGAGGATGGATGCTGACGGGAACCTGCCACTGTGGGGCAACCCACTGGACCCTGGAGGGCGATCCCGGGTCGATCACAGCCTGCAACTGCACGCTTTGCCGTCGCTATGGCACGCTCTGGGCCTACGACTATGTCGACGAACGCGTCCGCGTTGCCGGACCGGTCAGCAGCTATAGGCGCCCCGGAAAGGAAGCGCCTTCGCTCGAAATCCTATTCTGTCCGACTTGCGCCTGCGTGGTCGCCTGGCGAGGCTTGCGCGCAGATTCCTCCGGTCGCACACGCATCGCCGTCAATGTGCGGCTTGCACCACCGGAGGCCGTCGCCGGCTTGCCGATCGACTATTTCGACGGCCTCGACACCTTTGACGACCTGCCGCGCGATGGCCGCTGCGTAGGCGACATGTGGTTCTAGCGCGCGTCGCGTCGAAACGGATTCATGCGACGCGCTCCAGGTCTTTGCTCCATGCATGTCGTTGTCTCGAAACCGGGGTCACTTTTTGAGCGACATGCACTATTTGTTTCACGCATGTCGTTGTCTCAAAACCGGAGCCACTTTTGAGCGACATGCGTTAGAAGATCCTCCGCGAAGCCCGACGCTCGACGGCAGGAGACAGGCCATCGTCCACATCGCCGGCTGCCTCCTTGCGCGGATGCTCGACCGGCGCGGCCGGCGCGATGACCAATTGCGGCACCTGCTTGTAGGAAAAACCGCCGCGGATATCGCCCATCTTGCTGGCGACGATGCCCACCGCCGCTTTTTCGAGATTGCGGTCGTAACGCGTTTCGGCGGCGGCGGGTGCCGCGATGACCGCCAAGACGGCCGCGCCGCATAGAAGCATCTTCATTGTCGTTGTCTCCCTGCCTGGTTCCGATCTAGCAGGGCGCCATTGAAAAACGGCCAAGAGACACGGTAAGCAAAACGCCAAACGGCAGCATTACCAACGCGTTAAGGACGCAAGCCGGGGCATGTCCTTGAGGTTTTGAGTCAGGCGCGCTGGGCGCGGACCGTGTGCCCGAGCGCCGTGAAAACGGTGCGCACGATGCCGGCGGCATCGAGACCGGCATCGGCATACATTTTTTCCGGCTTGGCATGGTCGGTGAACGCGTCGGGCAGCACCAGGGGACGCACTTTCAGGCCGCTTTCCAGCAAGCCCTCATGGGCGAGGAACTGCAGCACATGACTGGCGAAGCCGCCGACGGCGCCCTCTTCCACCATCACCAGAACCTCGTGCGAGCGCGCCAGCCGCCGGATCAGATCCTCGTCGAGCGGCTTGGCGAAACGGGCATCGGCAACCGTAGTGGAAAGTCCAGCTGCGCCAAGTTCCTCGGCAGCCATGAGACAATCCTGCAGCCGGGTGCCGAAAGACAGCAGGGCGACCTTCGTGCCTTCCCTGACGATGCGGCCCTTGCCAAGTTCGAGCACCGAGCCGCGCTCCGGCATATCGACGCCGACGCCGTTGCCGCGCGGATAGCGGAAGGCGATCGGGCCGTCATCATAGCTTGCCGCGGTGCGCACCATGTGGCGCAGTTCCGCCTCGTCGGCGGCCGCCATGACGACGAAGCCAGGCAGTGTTGCCAGGAAAGTGGTGTCGAAGGCGCCGCAATGCGTCGCGCCATCGGCGCCGACGAAGCCGGCCCGGTCGATGGGAAAACGCACCGGCAGTTTCTGGATCGCGACGTCATGGACGACCTGGTCGTAGGCGCGTTGCAGGAAGGTCGAATAGATTGCCACGAAGGGCTTGTAGCCTTCGGTGGCGAGGCCGGCGGCGAAGGTCACGGCGTGCTGCTCGGCGATGCCGACATCGAACGTCCTGGCCGGGAACGCTTCGCCGAACAGGTCGAGCCCGGTGCCGCTCGGCATTGCCGCGGTGACGGCGACGATACGGTCGTCCTCGCGGCCTTCCCTGATCAGGCTCTCGGCGAACACCTTGGTGTAGGCTGGCGCATTGGCCGGCGCCTTGGCCTGCGCGCCGGTGATGACGTCGAACTTGTTGACGCCGTGATATTTGTCGGCGGCGGCTTCGGCCGGCGCATAGCCCTTGCCCTTCTGGGTGACGACATGGATCAGCACCGGGCCTTTGCCATTGTCGCGGACATTCCTCAGAACCGGGATCAGATGCTCCAGATTGTGACCGTCGATGGGACCGATATGATAGAAGCCGAGCTCCTCGAACAGAGTACCGCCCGTGACGTAGCCGCGCGCATGCTCGACCGCCCTGGTGATCGCGCGATCGGCGCGCTTGCCGAGATAGGAGGTCAGTTTCTTGCCGAAGTCGCGCAAGCCGACATAGGCCTTGCCTGAGGCCAGGCGCGCCAGATAGGCGCTCATCGCGCCGGTCGGCGGGGCGATCGACATGTCGTTGTCGTTGAGGATGACGATCAGCCTGGCATCGAGCGCACCGGCATTGTTCATCGCCTCATAGGCCATGCCGGCCGACATCGCCCCGTCGCCGATGACGGCGACGACGTTGTTGCGGCCGCCGGAGAGATCGCGGGCGGCGGCCATGCCGAGACCCGCCGATATGGATGTCGACGAGTGGGCGGCGCCGAACGGATCGTACTCGCTTTCGGCGCGACGGGTGAAGCCTGAAAGGCCGTCCTCCTGCCGCAAGGTGCGGATGCGGTCGCGCCGGCCGGTCAGGATCTTGTGCGGATAGGCCTGATGGCCGACGTCCCAGATCAGCCTGTCATCCGGCGTGTTGAAGACATAATGCAGCGCCACCGTCAGTTCGACCACGCCAAGACCGGCGCCAAGATGGCCGCCGGTGCGGGACACGGCGTCGATCAGCTCGGTGCGAAGCTCGGAAGCCAGTTGCGGCAGATCGCTCTCGGCAAGCGTGCGCAGGTCGGCCGGGATGCGGACCATGTCGAGAAGCGGCGTATGCGGCGTTGCGTTCACGGGTAGGCCTGCTCGGTATGTTCATGGGCGGGATAGGCCGCCGGCCGGCGAAAGTAAATGCTTGGCGGCGGTGCGGATCAGGCTTTAGGTCGTTGTTTCATGCATGTCGTTCTCCCAAAACCGGGGCCACTTTTGGGCGACGTACACTAGCTTTCCGGCAACGGGATGAATTCTTCCTCATCTCCGGGAACGATATCGAAGCGGCCTGTCTTCCATTCCTGCTTGGCCTGTTCGATGCGCTCCTTGGAGGACGATACGAAATTCCACCAGATGTAGCGCTTCGAGCCGAGCGAAGCGCCGCCGAACAGCATGAAATGGGCGCCACCCTGTGACGACACGACGATCTCGTCACCGGGCCGGAACACCAGCAGCCGTTCCGCCGGAAAGACATCGCCTGAAATCGATACCTCGCCTTCCAGCGTGTAGATGGCGCGCTCCTCGGCATCGGGCGGGATCTTCACGCTGGCGCCCGGCGCCAGGCGCAGGTCCGCATAAAGCGTGTCGGAGGCTGTCCTGACCGGAGACCACAATCCCTGGAAATCGCCGATGACGACGCGCCCGCTGACGCCCTCGGCATCGATCGCGGGAAGGCGCAAGGCGGCAGTGTTCTCGAACACCGGCGCCACCTCTTCCTTGTCGTCCGGCAGCGCCAGCCACGTCTGGAGACCGGAGACCGACATCGGCGCACCGCGCAGTTCTTCCGGCGTGCGCTCGGAATGGACGATGCCGCGGCCGGCTGTCATCAGGTTCACGTCGCCGGGCTGGATGACCATCTCGGTGCCGAGCGAATCGCGATGGCGGATCTTGCCGTCGAACAGGTAAGTCACCGTCGACAGGCCGATATGCGGATGCGGGCGGACATCGAGCGCCTGGCCGGCGCGCAGGATCGCCGGACCCATGCGGTCGAAAAAGATGAAAGGCCCGACCAGGCGCCTCTTGGCGGTCGGCAGGGCGCGGCGCACCTCAAAGCCGCCAATATCCTTGGCGTTCGGGATGACCATCAGCTCGATCTGGTCGCTGGCAAAGGCGTCGCCTACTTCGGGATCCTTCCCGGGAAAGAAGCTCATGAACTCTCCTTGTCAGCGACCAATGGCTGCTTGGCCGGATAAGGCAAACCGGATCGCCGCCTTGGCCCGTAGCTTGGCCGCCACTTCTTCGCGATTGCGGGGATGCTGATGGGTTTCGAGCGAATCCAGCAGCTCGCGCGCCGACGCGGCAATGGCCTCGACGGCGTGGTCGAACGCGTGCTGGTTCTGCTTCGAGGGCCGCGTCGTTCCGCTCAGCTTGCGGACAAACTGAAGTGCCGCATCGCGGACTTCGTCATTGGTTGCCGGCGGATCAAAATTGAACAGGGTCTTGATGTTTCTGCACATCGCTTCCTAATCTCCTCTTGCCGTGGAGCCGTTTCAATCGAGACGAGCTTTATCCCTAATCATCATGGTGTCCAAAAGTCGGTGAGACGAGACCGTCGTTGGGGGACGCCTCAATCCGCATCCAGCGGTTCGGTGCCGACAGGCTTGCCGTCGCGCGACAGCCTTATCTTCTCGACCTTGTCCTCGGCGGACTTCAGCAGCCGGTCGCAATGCACCTTCAGCGCTTCGCCGCGCTCATAGATCCGGATCGACTGGTCGAGCGGCACGTCGCCGCGCTCGAGGTCATCGACGATCTTCTCCAGCGCCTCGAGTGCCTGTTCGAAGCTCATCGCCTTGACGTCTTCGTTGGTCGCATCAGCCATCATTCATCCTTTCATCAGTCGCCCGACATGGGCGGCGACCGAAAATGCCAATCCCTGCAGATCGTAGCCGCCCTCGAGCAGGCTGACGAGGCGGTTGCCGCTGTGGCGCGCGGCGCGCTGCATCAGTTGGCCGGTCGCCCAGTCGAAATCGTCCTCGGTCAGATTGATCTCGGCCAGCGGATCGCGATGGTGCGCGTCGAAACCGGCCGAAATGATGATCAGGTCGGGCGCGAAATTGTCTAGCGCCGGCAGGACGCGCGACAGAAAGGCATCGCGAAAGACCTCGCTGCCGGTCTGCGGCGCCAACGGGGCGTTGACGATGTTGCCGGCGCCGGTCTCGGTCTTCGCGCCGGTGCCGGGATAGAGCGGCATCTGGTGCGTCGAACAATAGAGCACCGACGGATCATCCCAGAAAATGTCCTGCGTGCCGTTGCCGTGGTGCACGTCCCAGTCGACGATGGCGACGCGCTCGATGCCATGCTTCTTCTGCGCATAGCGCGCCGCGATCGCAGCGGTATTGAACAGGCAGAACCCCATCGCGGTGGTTTTCTCGGCATGGTGGCCGGGCGGGCGGGCGGCGACGAAAACATTATCGGCGCGATCTGAAAAGACGTCGTCGACGGCAGCGTTGGCGGCGCCGATCGCGGTGATCGCCGCTTGCCAGCTCTTCGGGCTGGCGGTGGTGTCGGCATCGATGCGAGCTATGCCTTCGTCGGGAATGGCGGCGCGCACGCGCGCGACGAAGTCGGCGGGATGCGCGTAGAGGATGGTGGCCTCATCGCCTTGAGGCGCCTTGACGCGGTCGAGCGCGGCGAAGGCTTCGTCATCGAGCACCCGTTCGATGGCGCGCAAACGATCAGGCCGCTCGGGGTGGCCGGGTGGCGTGATGTGCTCGAGAAAGATCGGATGGGTGTAGAGACGGGTGGCCATGTTTTCTATCTAGTGCCCTGACGGCGCAATGGCCATGCGTTGCGGCTTGATGGCTGGGGAAATCGCACCTGCGTCCATTCTTGTCGCCAGGGCACGAATCGGGGTTAGCGGGTTCCTTCGGAGCGTTCGCCGGCGCGCTGGTTTGAGAACCATCAGACGAAAAACCCGCCTGTGCGGTGGGTCATTCGCGCAAATCAGCACCATGGACGAATATCTAGCATAGCGGCGGTCACGGTATCAAGGAAAAAATTCCTACCGTGAACAGCTGCCGGCGCACAAAAAGCTGTCGGCACGACGGCATTGGCCGCCGTCAGGCCTTTTGCCAAGCTGGGTTCGGAGCCCTGTTCATGTCGCCGAGGGGATTGGCGGCGCCGGCGCTTCGTCGTAAGGTCGCGGCCACTGCCTGGTGCCCGCGCAAGCGGGAGAATCGGGAACACGGTTGAACTCCGTGGCGTGCCCAACGCTGTAAGGGGGACCGCGCCGGCAAATGCCACTGTCGATGACGGGAAGGCACCGGACGCGGGTTGATCCCGAGCCAGAAGACCGGCCTGGCAGGCATCGTCATCCGCATGGTCAGGCGGCTGGCATCATAGCAATCGCAAGGGGACAAGCGATGCCGGACACCATGACCGCTCCTATGGGCGATGGATTTGACCAGATGGCGCGCGACGCGGTCTATCGCGCCATGTTCACGCGGCGCGACGTGCGCAGCCATTTCCTGCCCACAGCGCTCGACGACGAATTGCTGGCGCGGCTGCTGCTTGCCGCGCACCACGCGCCGTCGGTCGGCTTCATGCAGCCATGGAATTTCATCGTCATTCGCGATGCCGCACGACGGGCGGAGGTGCGCGACCTGTTCCTGGCGGCGCGCGAACAGGAATTGCCCGCCATCGCGGCAGAGCGGCAGGCGCTCTATCGCAAGCTCAAGCTGGAAGGCATCTGCGAAAGCGCGCTCAACATCTGCATCACCTGCGACCGCGAGCGCTCGAAGAACTCGCCGCTTGGGCGCTGGCACAATCCGGAGATGGATCTCTACAGCACGGTCTGCGCGGTGCAGAATTTCTGGCTGGCGGCGCGCGCCGAAGGCGTCGGCGTCGGCTGGGTCAGCATCATCGAGGCGCAGGCGCTGAAAAGCCTGCTGTCGATTCCCGAGCATGTGACGCCGGTCGCTTACCTCTGCGTCGGCCGCGTCTCGGAGTTCGCGCCAAGGCCGGATCTCGAAACGCATGGCTGGGGGCGGCGGCGGCCGCTGCCCGAATTGATCATGAGCGAGATTTTTGGCGGCCCAGGCGAGGCGCCGCTCAAATCCACCGTGGCGCGCCTCAACCCGGTTAGCCCCGCACCTGCGACCGCCAGCCCCGCGGATCAGGATGTCGCGCCGGCCGTGCCCCAGCGCGAGCCGCCGAAGGAGGCCAGCGCCTTGTCCTTGAGCTCCCTGAACTTCGACGACGCCTCGGCCAGCCGGTCGTCCCAGGCGGGGTCGGGCACCTGGCCCTCGATGGTCTTGAAATAGACCTGCATCAGGCAGGCGATGGCAAAGGGTTCGATGAAGGCCGCCTTGAAAGCCCAGGCGAAAACGATGGCGAGCACGAAAGCCCAGCCGGCGAGTTGGCCGGGCATCAGGAAAAGAATGGCGCCGGCCGGCGCCAGCATCAGCAGGAAAATCACGAAGGAGACGCCCCACATGATGACTGCCAGCCAGACGGCGTTCTTGACCATGGTCTTGCCGTTCTGGGCGTAGAGCACGACACCTTGCCTGGCCGTCTCGAACGGCGAGGACGAATTGAGGCGGATGTTGTAGCCGAGGATGATCTCGTCGACATAGGTCAGCGACAGGCGGACCACCGTGTTGAGGAAAGAGACCAAGCCGCTCAGGCCCGGAATAGGAAGGAAGGCGGCAACGCCGCCGAGCAAGCCGGTGATGGCGCGGATGGCGCCCTTGACCAGCTGGTCGATGACGAAAAGGATGTTGGCCTCGGCGAAACGCTCTGTGACGACTTGCCTGGCATAGGCGATCTGGTTCTGACCATCGGGGACATCCCGGCCGTCGATCAGATGCACCATGACGGCGATATGGCCGGCCTTGACGACATAGAGGATGTATTCGCGGATCCAGTAAACGGCGATCGAGACGACGCCGAAGCCGACCACGCCGCCCCATAAGGCAAAGGACAGCGGCCCGTCGGGATCGGTGGAGATATGGCCGAGACCGTAGCCGACGGAGGCACCCGTTCCCGTCGCCATGATGTAGGCCAGCGTGATGCCGAAATAGACGATCATGCGAAAGACGATGAACGGCCATGTCCGTATCATGATGGACACCGACCTGCCGATATCGAAATCCCACATGCCCCGAATCTCCCGCTGAGAGACTTCTGGTGAGCATGCGCCCAACCCGGCGATTGTCAATCGCGGGACGTGACGCCGCGCAACTGCCGCGATTGAGTGCAATTCCAGGAAAACTGTGAAACGCTTTTCCGTCCGGAAGCGGAACCTCGATCCTGGTAAAGCAAGATGGCTAGCCCGCCTGCAGGAAAGCGCGGGCAAATCCCGGCTCCACGGCTTTGATCGTTCCGTCGGGCAGCTTGAGCAGGCGATCGATCGCGACGCCGTATAGCCTCAGGCGTTCGTCGAGCAGGCGTGCGGCCTCCTCGATGTTTCCTTGGTCGGCCTGGCGCAGCGCGCTATGCATCACGTCGCGAAAGATCAGCCTGATCTGCAGCAGCATGTCGGCGAACGCCAGGGGGTCGGGTACGTCGAAAGCGCCCTCCTCGCTGCCCTTCGCCAGCAGATCAGCGATCAACGGCAGGGCAAGCTGCCTGGCGGCCAGGTCGACCCGGTGGAAGAGCACGACGTTCTCGGGCCGAAACAGGACCGCAAAGGTCGTCCTGAGTTGCGGCGCGAGTTCGACGTTCAGCCGCTGGGAACCTGCGAAAAGCGCGTTGAGCCGGCCGACCGCGTCGAGCGATGGATTGTCGAGCATGGGTTGCAGCTCGGCGAGGCTGTCTCGGGCAAGCCGCGCCGCGAGCGCTTCCAGCAGTGCCTCCTTGGAGGCGAAGTAATGGTAGAAGGCTCCCTTCGACAGGCCGGCCGCGCGGATGATGTCGTTTACCGTCGTGTCGTCATAACCGCGCTCGAAGAACAAGCGCTGTGCGCAGTCGAGAAGCTCGGCGGTGCGTATTTCGGGCGCTTTTCTGGCTCTGGTCAATAAGGTTCCCCCACCGGCGGCTTTCCTGAAAACGTGATCGACGGACCGGAACGCAGCAGCCGACAAGACGTTTTCCGGCACTATAGACCGACGGTCGGTCTGACGCCACAAGTCCCGCCAAAAAGGAGCATTGCATGCGGTTGAGGCGCTGGATTGCGGGTATGATCATCGTTGCGGCGGCGGCAGGCGGTGCCGCAGCCTGGTATTTTCTCAGACCGACACCTGTCTCGGTGGTGACCGCCAAGCGCGGCAACGCCGCCGAGATCGTCTATGCCAGCGGCGCAGTCGAGCCGAAGATCTGGGCCAAGGTGGCGCCGGTGGTGCGCGAGAGGATCGTCGAGCAATGCGACTGCGAAGGATCGCGAGTCGGGCGCGGCTATGTGCTCGCCAAGCTTGACGACAGCGAGGCGAAGGCCGCGCTCGGCGAACTTGAGGCGCGGCGGGCTCTAGCCGAACAGGAGTTCCAACGCCAAACCGTGCTCGCGCAGAAGAATGCCGCGAGCCAGCAGGCGCTCGATCGTGCACGCAGCGAACTATCGCAGACCGAGGCGCTGCTTGCCGCGCAGAAGGCACGGCTTGAGACTTACATATTGCGGGCGCCGGCCCCCGGCGTCGTGTTGAGGCAGGACGGCGAGGTGGGCGAGATTGCCGAACTCGGCACCGTGCTATTCTGGGTCGGCGAGCCGCGTCCGCTACGTGTGGTCGCGGAGGTCAACGAGGAAGACATCGCGCGCGTCGAGGTCGGCCAGCGAGTGCTCCTCAGGGCCGATGCGTTCCTCGGACAAAACCTCCAGGCGATGGTCGACAGCATCACGCCCAAGGGCGACCCGGTGGCGAAAACCTATCGCGTCTACCTGCGCCTGCCGGACGACACGCCGCTGAGGATCGGCATGTCGACCGACGTCAACATCGTCACCCGCGAAGCGAAGAACGCGCTGCTGATCCCCTCGGCTGCGGTCCAGGGGAACTATGTATTCGTGGTCGAAGGCGACCGGGCGCGGCGGCGCGAGATCCGCGCCGGCATCCGCGGCGTGGACGGTGTCGAGGTGTGGTCCGGCATCGGCGAGCAGGACCGGGTCGTGTCGCCCTACCCCGCGGAGCTCGCCGACGGCGCCCGTGTGGCGGCCCAAGGATCATGAGGTGAAGATGCCCCTGATCCTAGACATCGCAATCACGCACATCGCCGGCCGCGGCCGGCAGACGCTCGTCGCGGTGATCGGCGTGGCGGTCGGCGTCGGCTTTTCGATCGCCATGGCAGCGCTCATGCAGGGCGGCCAGGATGACTTCGTGCGCCAACTCGTCGACACCATGCCCCATGTCGACATCACCGACGAGCAACGCACTGCCCGACGCCAGCCGGCCGAGGATATGTTCGACGCTGTCGCGATCTCGGGGCTGAGGCCGCGCGACGACCGCCGCGGCATCATCAACCCGACCGAGGCGACCGCCTGGCTGGAAAGCTGGATTCCCGGACGCTTCGCCCCGAGCCTCAAGACACAAGGCGTGATCCGCTATTCGAGCCGCGAAGTGGGCGCGACAATCTTCGGCGTCGAACCGGAGCGCGAGCCCGGCGTGTCGCCAATCGTGGAGGATTTCGTCCAGGGCAGCTTCGCCGCGCTCGCGGCCGGCGGCAACAACGTGCTTGTCGGCGACACCATGGCGAACCGGCTCGGCGCCGGGCTCGGCGACACGATCACGGCGGTTTCCTCGGAAGGCCAGGCGCGCAATTTCAAGATCGCCGGGCTGTTCCACACCGGCACGACCCAGCGCGACGAGAGCGAGGCCTACATTCTTCTAAAGAATGCGCAGATCCTATCCGTACGGCCGAACGCCATTAACGAAATCCGCATCAAGCTCGACGACCCGAACCGCGCGCCTGCGGTGGCGCGGCGGGCCGAAGCCGAGCTCGGTTACAAGGCCGTGGCGTGGCAGGAGGCCAACGAATCCATCCTCGAAGCATTCGTCATCCGCAACATCATCATGTACACCGTCGTCGGCGCGATCATGCTGGTGGCCGGCTTCGGTATCTTCAACATCATCTCCACCATCACCCACGAGAAGGCGCGCGACATCGCCATCATGAGGTCGCTCGGTTTCCCCGAGGCCGACATGCGCCGGCTGTTCCTGCTGGAAGGGGTGGCGATCGGCGCAGGCGGTTCGGCGCTCGGCTGGGTGCTCGGCTTCGCGATGGTCTACGCGCTGTCGCTGGTGCGCTTCGAGATCGCCGCGACCGGCCAGGAGATGACGCATCTGCCGATCGCCTGGAGCGTGCTGCATTACGTCATCGCCACGGCCTTCGCCGTCGGTTCTGCGGCGGTGGCCGGATATTTGCCGGCACGTCGAGCGGCGATGCAACACCCGGTCGACATCATCCGAGGCGCGACATGACCACGCTGGTCGAGACCGAAGGGCTGACGCGCATCCTGCCGGAAACGGTCCCCGTCACGCTGGTCGAGGACATCACGCTTGAGATCGGCGAGAAGGAGTTCATCGCCGTCACCGGCCCATCCGGCTCCGGCAAGTCATCGCTTCTCTATCTGCTCGGGCTGCTCGATCGGCCGACCCGCGGAACCTTGATGATCGGCGGCCGTGACGCGGGCCCCATGGACGAAAAGGAGCGGGCCAGGACGCGGCTCGAGATGCTCGGTTTTGTGTTCCAGTTCCATTTCCTGCTGCCCGAATTCACGGTGCGTGAGAATGTCGAGATCCCGATGCGCAAGCTCGGCAGATTGGAGCGCGAAAAGATGCGCGAGCGCGCCGGCGAGCTGCTTGGCTCGCTGGGACTTGCCGAGCATCTCGACAAGCGGCCCGACCAGCTCTCGGGAGGCCAGCGCCAGCGTGTGGCGGTAGCGCGCTCGCTCGCCAACGATCCGCCGCTCATCCTCGCCGACGAGCCGACGGGAAGCCTGGACTCGAAGAGTTCCGAGCAGGTCTTCACGATTCTCGAAAAGTTGGTGCGCGAACGTGGCAAGACAGTAGTCGCGGTCACGCACAATATCGACATGGCAGATCGGATGGACCGCCGCCTCCATATTGTCGATGGCAAGATCGAGTGAGGGTGGATCGATCTTCAGGTAAGTGCGGCCGGCAAATGGCGGTTTTCTACGCTCGGCCTGATCTGAACCTCAACACACCTAGACAGCCGGCGGGCCGGGCCTTTTGAGCAAACCCTCGAGCAGCTGCTTGAATGCCGCCACCACCATCTTCGACGTCGCTTCAGGGTCAGTCGAATTGGCGATCCGTTGCGCCGCCTGGCTGCTGGCTCCGTTGATCAGCCGCGAGGCCGTCTCGGGGTCGAGGCTGGAGACGACGACTCCCTCCTGCTGCAGCGTGGCAAGGTGGCCGGTCATTGAAGCGATGCAGGCATTGGCATTCGGCCACTGGGCCGGATCCCCCAGCACGGCCGGGCCATCCCGGAACATAATGCGTTGGATTTCCGGCTCTAGCGCCATCTCGATATAAGTGGTGCATTCATCGACGAAATGCTGCCAACGGGTTGGCGCCCGGGACGCCACTTCGTTCACGCGCGCCGCCATCTCGCCGTCGATCTCGGCGATGACCGCCTGCAGCAGCCCCTTCTTGTCGCCGAAATGGTGGTAGAGAGCGCCGCGCGTCAGTCCGGCCGAGGCGGTGAAATCATCCATCGACGCTTCGGCATAGCCGATTGTACCGAAGGCTTCGCGGGCGGCCGCGATCAGCTTGGCGCGCGTCTCGGCGATCATTTCCTTGCGGGGCTTATGCATGGCTCTGGCCCTATTCACATACGTTGCGTATGCCAATTGACATACGCCGCGTATCATCTATCTAATGCTCATACGCTGCGTATGTAATTGTCGAATCGCCCTTTGTCGAGGAAGCGACCATGCAGAATCCCTATTCTGAAATCTTTCGTGCCCCAGGAGCCAAGGGCTTTGCCGCCGCCGGCTTCATGGCGCGCCTGCCGATCGCCATGGCGCCGATCGGCATCGTGGCGATGCTTTCGCAGACGCGCGGCGAATACTGGCTGGCAGGCGCCGTCTCGGCGACCTTCGCGTTGGCCAATGCGTTCCTAGCGCCGCAAATATCGAGGTTGGTGGACCGCCTTGGCCAGACGCGGATCGTCGTGCCGACCACGATCATCTCCCTGCTCGCATTCGCAGCGCTGATCGCGTCCGCCAATCAGGACTGGCCGGTGTGGACACTGTTCGTGTCGGCGCTGCTGGCCGCTGCCATGCCAAGCATGCCGGCCATGGTGCGCGCGCGCTGGACCGAGATCTTTCGCGGCCGGCCGCAGATGAACACCGCGTTCGCCTTCGAGTCGGCGGCGGACGAGCTGGTCTACATCGCCGGCGCATCGCTGTCGGTGGGCCTTGCTGCCGCACTGTTCCCGGAAGCCGGCATGCTCGTGAGCACACTTTTCCTCGCCTTCGGCTCTACGGCGTTCATCCTGCAGCGCTCGACCGAGCCGAAGGTGCGACCGGTGGACCATGGCTCAAGCGGCTCGGCGATCCGCCTGCGGCCGGTGCAGATCATCACCTTTGCCCTGATCTTCATCGGCGCGACCTTCGCGACGACGGAAGTGAGCACCGTGGCGATCACCAAGGAGTTCGGCCAGCCGGGCGCCGCCAGCCTCGTCATCGGCGTATACGCGCTGGGATCGTTCGTGCTCGGCATCGTCGTCGGCGCGCTCAACCTGAAAGCACCGCTGCAACGCCAGTTGGCAATCGCGATCGCCATCATCGCGGTCAGCACCCTTTTGCCGCTCACCGCCGACGGCGTGCCGCTCCTGGCGCTGACCGTCTTCATCAGCGGCGTGGCGATCTCGCCGACCTTCATCACAGCCTTCGGCCTGATCGAGCGCCACGTGCCGGAAGGGATGCTGACCGAGGGCATCACCTGGGTGATGACCGGCATCGGCATCGGCATGGCGCTCGGCTCCTTCGCCGCCGGCGCGGTTGTGGATGCGTTCGGCGCCCAGAACGGATTCTGGGTCTCGGTGGCGGCCGGCACGATCGCGCTGGTCACCGTGCTGCTGGGTCAGCGCAGCCTTGCCACCCATGAATGCGAGTTGGATGGGTGCGAAGCGGATGTCGTTCCCGCCGAATGATCCATGACGCGCCCGGTTTTGAATGGACCGGGCGCCATTTCTGGTGGGTTCAGAGAATCTCGGTCTTGGCGATGTGGATGCCAAAACCTTCCAGACCGACATAATGGCGTTCGCGCGAGGCGATCAGGTTGATCGAAGAAATGCCGAGATCCTTGAGGATCTGAGCGCCGAGCCCGATCTCGCGCCATTCGTTCTCGCGGCGGCGGGCCTCTTCGTGATCCTCGCGGTCGCCGCTCGCTGGCCGGTTACGCTCCTGGTGGGCGACGCCGACCGAGCCCTCGCGCAGGTAGACGATGACGCCGCGCTTGCGCTCGCCCATGGCCTTCATGATGCCGTCCAGCCGGTGGCTGGTGCCGAAGACATCGGTCACCACATCCTCGGAATGCAGGCGCACCGGCACGTCCTCGCCGTCGCGGATATCGCCATAGACGATGGCGACATGATGCATGGAGTCCCAGGGCAGCGTATAGGTGAAGACCTGCGCCTTGCCGCCAAGCGTGTCGATCTCGGAGCAAGCGACGCGTTCGACCAATGTTTCCTTGCGCTGCCGGTAGGCAATGAGGTCGGCGACCGAAACCTGCTTCAGTCCATGCTCCTCAGCGAAAGCCTGCACCTGCGGGCCGCGCTTGACGGTGCCGTCATCATTGACCAGTTCCGAAATGACACCGATCGGCGGCAGGCCGGCGAGCTTGCAGAGATCCACCGCGGCTTCGGTATGGCCAGAGCGCATCAAGACGCCGCCCTCGCGTGCGATCAGCGGGAAGATATGGCCGGGACGAACGAAATCGGAAGCGCCGACATTGCCGTTGGCGAGATTGCGCACGGTCAGCGTGCGATCCTCGGCCGAAATGCCTGTCGTCGTACCATGCTTGAAATCGACGCTGACCGTGAAGGCGGTCGTGTGGGCCGAATCATTGTCGGCCACCATCGGCTGCAGGTTGAGCCGCTTTGCCTCCTCACGCGGCATGGGCGTGCAGACGATGCCCGACGTGTTGCGCACGATGAAAGCCATCTTCTCGGGTGTGCAATGGACCGCCGCGATGATCAGGTCGCCTTCGTTCTCGCGACCGTCATCGTCCATGACGACGACGATCTCGCCGCGCTCGAAGGCACGCAGGGCTTCGACGATTTTCTTCTGGTCGTAAGACATGGAATGCTCGCTTCTCTCGCAGAGACAGGGGAGTAAGGCAGTAGGGCAGTAGGGCAGTAGGGGAAAAGGAAAAATTTCGCTGTCTCGATGGACGGCGTAGCATACTGCCCTACTGCCCTACTGCCCTACTGCCTTCCCTTCCCGTCTGTCCTCTATGCCGCAGATAATGATCGGCGATGGCGCAGGCAACCATCGCCTCGCCGATGGGCACCGCGCGGATGCCGACGCAGGGGTCATGGCGGCCCTTGGTCATGACCTCGACGTCCTTGCCGTCCTTGTCGATCGACTTTCGCGGCGTCAGGATCGATGAGGTCGGCTTGACGGCAAAGCGCGCAACGATCGCCTGGCCGGTCGAGATGCCGCCAAGAATACCGCCGGCATTGTTGGACAGGAACACCGGCTTGCCGTCATTGCCCATGCGCATCTCGTCGGCGTTCTGCTCGCCGGTGATGCGGGCGGCCTCGAAACCATTGCCGATCTCGATACCCTTTACGGCGTTGATCGACATCAGGCCGGAGGCGATGTCCTGGTCGAGCTTGGCATAGATCGGAGCACCGAGGCCTGCTGGAACGCCGTCGGCGACAATCTCGATCACCGCGCCGACCGAGGAACCGGACTTGCGAATGCCGTCGAGATACTGCGTGAAGACGGGAACGGAGGCGGGATCCGGGGTGAAGAACGGGTTTTGCGCGTCGCCGATGAAATTCCAGTTCCAGTTGGCGCGGTCGATCGACTTCTCGCCCATCGACACCAGCGCGCCGCGCACCACCATGCCGGGCACCACCTTGCGGGCCAAGGCGCCAGCCGCCACGCGCGCGGCGGTCTCGCGGGCCGAGGAGCGGCCGCCGCCACGATAATCGCGTATGCCGTATTTGACGTCGTAGGTGTAGTCGGCGTGACCTGGCCGGTATTGACGGGCGATTTCGCCATAGTCCTTCGAACGCTGGTCGACATTCTCGATCATCATCGAAACCGGCGTGCCGGTGGTGATCATCGTCTCGCCGTCCCCGTCGAGCACGAAGCCCGACAGCACTTTCACCTCGTCCGGTTCGCGGCGCTGGGTGACGAAACGCGACTGGCCCGGCCGGCGCTTGTCGAGTTCGGCCTGGATATCCCGCTGCGTGAAGCGGATGCCGGGAGGGCAGCCGTCGACGACGCAGCCAAGTGCGGCGCCGTGGCTTTCACCCCAGGTGGTGACACGGAAAAGATGGCCGAACGTGTTGTGAGACATCGCAAAGTGCCCTGCCCGGCATCGGAACCGGCTGAAGCCTGCCTTCTATTGGCGTTTTTCACAGGGGTCAAACTGTGATCTGGCGGATTTAGTTTTGACACATTCGGTTGGTTTCTGCTCTCTTCCAACCGCCGTTGAGTATCCGCCGCCACCCAAGGCGGCGTAATGACCAAAGAGGACGATGATGCGTACCCTGATTGGCGTTGTTGCCGCCACACTGCTGCTTTCCACCGCCGCTTTCGCCGGCCAGACCGAAGGCCTGATCAAGAAGGTCGACAAGGATGCGCTGACGCTGACGCTGGACGACGGCAAATCGTACAAGCTGAACGCCGAGTCCGATCTCGACGCGCTGAAGCCCGGCATGGACATCGTCATCGCCTATGATGTGACCAATGGCGAAAACGTCATCACCGACATGGAACTGCCGGACAGCTCGGCCAACTAGCTGCCTGGCGCGGTTGAGCGAAATGCCCATAGCTTCGTCATCCTGAGGCGAAGCTGAGGGTTCGCCCTGCATTGTCGGCCTAAAGCCAGTCGAGGCTCCTGCCTTCGAGCCTCAGCACGCGATCCTGCGGTATCTGCAGATTCGCGGCTTCGTTCTCGGCCATTCCCAGAACGAAGCGGAACAAGGTGCGCATGATGCCGCCATGGGTCACGCACACGGTCTGCCGGTTCAGCGCATCGAACCACGGCTTCACCCGGACGAGCAGCATCTGATAACTCTCCGCGCCCTCGCCGGGCGGCTGAAAGTTCCATTTGTCCAGCGCACGCGTCCTGCCCGCGCCGGGATAGCGCGTCTCGAGCTCGGCAAAGGTAAAGCCCTGCCAATCGCCGAAATTCACTTCGACAAGGCGAGGATCGGTCCGGTAGGCATCCGGATCGAGCTTCATCGCGGCGCGAATGCGCTGCATCGTCTCGCGCGTCCGCCGCATCGGGCTGGCAACGAAGTCGAATTCTTCGGGATTGGAGATCAGGCTGGTCAACCGATCCCCGTTCGCGCTCGCCTGCTCGCGGCCGAGCGCGTTGATGTCGGTATCGGCTTGCCCCTGGAGCCGGAATTCGGCATTCCACGCGGTCTGGCCGTGGCGCACGATATAAACCAGCGGGTACATCAGATCTTCCGGAGGTCGGGCCAGGGCCTGGGCGGAGGATGGGCGGAGGGAGTTAATCCTTGACCGTCGAAATATCAGGCGCGTCGACCGCCTTCATGCCGACGACGTGATAGCCCGAATCGACATGGTGCACTTCACCGGTAACGCCACGCGACAGGTCGGACAGGAAATAGACGGCGGAATCGCCGACCTCTTCCTGCGTGACGGTCTGCTTCAGCGGCGAATTGTACTCGTTCCATTTCAGGATGTAGCGGAAATCGCCGATGCCGGATGCCGCGAGCGTCTTGATCGGGCCGGCGGAAATCGCGTTGACGCGGATCTTCTTGCCGCCGAGATCGACCGCGAGATAGCGCACGCTGGCCTCGAGCGCCGCCTTGGCGACACCCATGACGTTGTAATGCGGCATCACCTTCTCGGCGCCATAATAGGTCAGCGTCAGCAGCGAACCGCCATCGGTCATCAGCGCCTCGGCGCGCTTGGCGATGGTGGTGAAGGAATAGACCGAAATATCCATGGTGCGCAGGAAATTGTCGCGCGTC
Organism: Mesorhizobium sp. M0152; assembly: GCF_040322415.1. Lineage (NCBI taxonomy): Bacteria > Pseudomonadati > Pseudomonadota > Alphaproteobacteria > Hyphomicrobiales > Phyllobacteriaceae > Mesorhizobium > Mesorhizobium sp. M0152. The sequence goes on along the minus strand of NZ_JAMYTH010000002.1, from coordinate 24,357 downwards.
GTCTCGACATAACGGCCGGTCAGTTCGTCCTTGTCGGAAAAAGCGATGGCATGAACGAGGAAGTCGAGCTTGCCCCAATGGCTGGCGACATTGGCGAAAACTTCATCGAGGCTCGCCGGATCGGTCACGTCGCAATGACCGGCGACAAAGGCGTTGAGTTCCGCCGCGAGCGGCTCGACGCGCTTCTTGAAGGCTTCACCCTGATAGGTCAGCGCAATTTCGGCGCCGTGGTCGACGCAGGCCTTGGCGATGCCGTAGGCGATCGACCTGTTGTTGGCGACGCCAAGAATAAGGCCGCGCTTGCCGGCCATAAGCCCCTGTCCACCCGCCATGTGCGTGCTCTCCGCAAGATTTCTGCTTTGTGGAGAGCCCTATCGCACAGGCACAAAGCCCCTTCAAGCGCTCAAACGGGACAGTTCGGGGGACAAGAGCCGCCAATCAGCCTTTTCGGTTGCGGAACATCGCTTCGAGCGCACTGTCGCCGCCTTCCGGCAGCATGATCCGTACATGGGCGTAGAGATCGCCATGGCCGCCGGCTTTTTCCGGCAGGCCCCTGCCTTTCAGGCGCAGGACCTTGTCCGAACTCGACCACGCCGGGATGTTGACCGCAAGCCTGCCGGTGGGAGTCTCGACCGGCACCTTGGCGCCCAGCACCGCATCGGCCAGCGACACCGGCAGATCGGCATGCAAGTCGCGGCCCTCGATGCGGTACCGCGAATGCCGGCGGATGTGGATCTTGACCAGCGCGTCGCCTGGCTGGCCCGGTCCTTGCTCGCCCTGTCCCTTCAGCCGGATGATCTGGCCCTCCTCGACATAGGCCGGCAGCTTGACCGCCATCTTGCGTCCGTCGGGGAACATCGCCGTCACCTTTTCGGCGTTCGCCGCTTCCTCGACGGTGACATCGAGCGTCACGTTCAGATCGGCCGCGGTGGCCGCCTGGCGGCGGTCGCCCATGCCGGCACCGCGCGTGCCGGAAAAGGCGTCGCCGAAAATCTGGCTGAAAATGTCGCTGTTGCCGTCGAACGGATCGCCGCCCGGACGCCCGGAGCGGAATTCGAAGCGCGAGCCGCCGGCTCCCTGCTGCTGGCGACGGAAACCGGCAAAGGGATCGCCGCCCCCGGCCGCTCCTTCAAAACCCTGGAAACGCGGCTTGCCGTCGGCGTCGATCTCGCCACGATCGAAAGCGGCGCGTGTCTTCTCGTCGCCGACGATCTCATAAGCCTGGTTGGCCGCGGCAAAACGGTCCTTCGCCTTGGGATCATTCGGATTCTGGTCCGGATGATGCTTCTTGGCGAGTTTCCGGTACGCCGATTTTATGTCCTTGGCTGATGCGTTCTTGGCAACGCCCAGCACTTCATAGGGGTCGCGCATGCGTCCTGCCCTGGAATAGGAGTGAGTCCATAGTTGCCCTCTATATGCGCTCGCATAGGAAGAAATTCCAGTGGTGAGCGGTCATTTCAAGGGCCGAATATTAGCATCGAAAATGGAGAATCGGAGCGTCAAAGACGGAAAATCAGAGCGGCTTGAAGTCCTGCATGCGCCAGCCGCCGGCGCTGGCGAGGCACAATTCACCCTCGAACATGACAACGCCGTCGAAGCTTTCGCGCGAGGCCTTGAAGCGGCGGCATGTCTGGCCCCTGTCCTTCAATTCCGCCAGATCGGTGATGGAGCCGCGCGACCCGGTGCCGGCGTTTGCCCACGGCACGGACTGCCCGCCGAGTTGCTCGACGTCGACCGAAGACACGGCATTGCCGATCGTCGTCTGGTCGGAATTGCGATCGGAATCGACCGGTGCGGCTGAAGCCGACGTGCTGCCGGTCAGGATCGAGCGATCGACTTCGGCCTTTTCGAGGCTGAAACCACCGGCACCGCAGGCGGCAAGCGGCAGAGCGACCATCACGATCGCCGCTTTCGTGCTGGCCGAAGCGATAACGCCCCATTGCCTGCTGTCAAAAGCTTGCGCGATACGCGACAATCGGCAATCTCCCCTGCTTCGTAAAATCTGGGCTTCGTAAAATCTGGCTTCGTGACAATTGAGAAAAACTATGAGTGACACTGAGTTAACAAGCGGTGACTTTACCGAGGCCGCCGAGCCGTTTCGCCTCTTTGCCACATGGCTGGACGACGCCACGAAGAGCGAAATCAACGACGCGAACGGCGTGGCACTGGCCACCGTCGACGCCGAGGGCATGCCGGATGTACGGATGGTACTGCTCAAGGGGTTCGATGAAAGCGGCTTCGTGTTCTACACGAATTTCGAGAGCGCCAAGGGCCGCGAAATTCTTGGCAGCATGAAGGCGGCGATGTGTTTCCATTGGAAATCGCTGCGCAGGCAGGTGCGCGTCCGCGGGCCGGTGGAGATCGTCAGCGACGCCGAGGCCGATGCCTACTACGCGACGCGCCCGCGCGGCAGCCGCATCGGCGCCTGGGCCTCGAAGCAGTCGCGGCCGCTGGAAAGCCGCTTCGCGCTGGAGAAGGCGGTTGCCGAATACACCGCGCGCTATGCGATCGGCGAAATTCCACGCCCCAAACATTGGTCTGGCTTCCGCATCGTGCCGCAGACGATCGAGTTCTGGCACGACAGGCCGTTCCGGTTGCACGATCGGGTGGTGTTTTCGCGCAACGCGGCGGGCGGCTGGGACAAGACGCGGCTTTATCCCTGAGGTGCGACCGTGCAGCGATCTCCCCCTCGTGGGGGAGATTGGCACCATTTGGGTCGGGCTTACCCCTTCTTCCTGGTCAGGAACGCCGTCAGCGCGGCGCGTGCTTCGTCGGATTTCAGCCGCTCGCGAAAATGCTCGCTCTCCACCTTGATGCGGGCGACGAGGTCGTCACACGAGCCGCGCATCAGATCGCGCGCAATCTTCAGCGCCTGCGGGGGCTTGGCGGCGATCTGGCCGGCCGCCGCCAGGACCGAGGCCTCCAGCGCGCCCTCCTCGACCACCTCATAGATCAGGCCGGCGGCTTTCGCCCGTTCGGCCGAAAAGCCTTCGCCAAGGCCGAGCAGGGCGAAAGCGCTCTGCCGGCCGAGGATCTGCGGGGCAAGCAGGCTCGATCCCGCCTCCGGCACTAGGCCGAGATCGACGAAAGGCGTCCTGAACACGGTGCGTGGCGTCGCGAAAGTCAGGTCGCAATGCAGGTTGAGCGTGGTGCCGATGCCGACCGCTATGCCATCGACCCCGGAAACCATGGGTTTTTCGACCTTGGCCAGAGCCATCAGGAAATCCCAGACCTCGGTGCCGCCATCGCCACCGGTGGCCACGACCATGAAGTCGCCGAGGTCGTTGCCCGAGGAGAAGGCGCCGGGCACGCCAAGAAAAACGTGAACGCGGATCGCCGGATCGGCATCGCCTTCGGCCAGCGTCTGGGACATGTTGGCATACATGGCCCGCGTCAGCGCGTTCTTCTTGTCCGGACGGTTCATGCGGATGATCTGGATGGCGCCCTGGCGCTCGACGAGGATATGGTCCGTCATGGTGTTTTCCTTTTGGGCGTCAGGCTGAAATCAGCGTCTTGCCGGCAGCGGCAAGGCTTTCGGCACCATCGACAACGCGTTGCTTCAACGCGCTGACCTCGCCGAGCAGGTTTTCGGCGAAGAAGCGGCAAAGCGCGATACGGGCCTGATCGGCGAGTGCCCCTTGCGCCAGATAGGCGCCGCCGGCAGCCAGCGAGATCAGCCTGAGGTAAGGCGTCGCACCCGCCAACCCCTCGTCCGACCGGCCGTCGGCCGACAGTTTCTGGAGGAAGCGGGTTGCTTGCGTCAGATCACCGAGCGCCTGGTCGAGGGCATCGGCCGTGCGGCCAAACCCTTGCAGATTGGAGATACGCACGGCTCCGGCCACCGCCGCCAATTCGTCGACGAAGCCATGCACATGGTCGCCGCCGCCAAGCGGCAGCTTGCGCGTCACCAGATCGATCGCCTGGATGCCGTTGGTGCCCTCGTAGATCGGCGCGATGCGAGCATCGCGGTAGAGCGCCGCCGCACCGGTTTCCTCGATGAAGCCCATGCCGCCATGCACCTGGAGACCGAGCGAGGCGACGTCCACGCCGACGTCGGTCGAGAACGCCTTGGCCAGGGGCGTCAAGAGATTGGCACGGTCGCGCCAATGCACGGCCTCATCGCCGGACGATACGCGCGCCATGTCGATGGCGTGCGCGCAGCAGTAGCTGATGGCGCGCGCCACCTGCGTCAGCGCCTTCATGGTCAGGAGATTGCGCTGCACATCGGGGTGATGGACGATCGGCGCCATGCCGGCGCCGGTGTAGCTCGGCGCCTTGCCCTGGCGGCGCTCATTGGCATAGGCGATCGCCTTCTGGGTGGCGGCTTCCGCGACTGCCACGCCCTGCATGCCGACGGCGAGACGGGCATTGTTCATCATGGTGAACATGCAGGCGAGCCCCTTGTTCTCCTCGCCGATCAGCCAGCCGATCGCGCCGGGCTCGGCACCCGCGAAACCATCGCCATAGATCATGGTGCAGGTCGGCGAGGCATGAATACCGAGCTTGTGCTCAAGACCGGAACAGAAGACATCGTTGCGCGCGCCCAGCGAGCCGTCGTCGCCGACCAGGAATTTCGGCACCAGGAACAACGATATGCCGCGCGTGCCGGCCGGCGCGTCGGGCAGGCGCGCCAGCACCAGATGGATGATGTTGTCGGTGAAATCGTGCTCGCCGTAGGTGATGAATATCTTCTGGCCGAAGATACGGTAGGTGCCGTCGCCAGCAGGCTCGGCGCGGGCGCGCAAGGCAGCGAGGTCGGAGCCGGCCTGCGGCTCGGTTAGGTTCATCGTGCCCATCCATTCGCCGGAGACGAGCTTTTTGAGATATTTGGCCTTGAGGTCTTCAGAGGCGTGCTTGTCGAGCGCTTCGACCGCTCCCATGGTCAGCGTCGGGCCGATGCCGAAGGCCATGGCGGCGGAATTCCACATTTCGAGCGCGGCGACGCCAAGCATGGTCGGCAGCGCCTGGCCGCCAAACTCTTCAGGCCCGGAGAGCGCGTTCCAGCCGCCGTCGATCCAGCGGCGATAAAGTTCCTTCCAGCCGGACGGCGTGATGACGGCAGCATCCTTCAGCACCGCGCCTTGCTTATCGCCGATCTTGTAGAGGGGCGCCACCTCCTCGGTAGCGAAGCGGCCGGCCTCGCTCAGAACGGCATCGACCAAATCCTCGCCGAGATCTCCGAACGTGCCGGCATCGAGGGCAGACTTCATGCCGGCCACGTGCTTCAGCGTGAACGCGATGTCCTCGACCGGTGCCCGATACATGCCGCTATCCTCCTCAGCTCCCACTACCGACCAGCGGCGACGGGGCCGCAAACCGTCCGCCTTGGGGCGGTCTTCCCTTCTTTCTTTTTACGTAAACGTCAAATTTTGTCACGCGGATTTTGCAATCGCCCGCACGTCGATCCGCCGAACCGCCTCAGATCCAGCTTTCGGATCGAAGCATTTCCTTAACCATAGCGGTCCAGGATTTGCCTTTGAACGACGGGGACTCCCTGGTTGAACAGGACGGCGCGCCTCACTCGCTGCTTGAAGAGCGTCGCGCCGACGCTCTTCAAGCCTTTGTCTTCCGTGCATGTCGTTGACCCAAAGCCGCTGCACACTTTTGCGCGACATGGATTGGCGCTTCTCGCCTTGGCGGCGACGATGGCGCTGTCGACAGCAGCAAAGGCCTCGGATTTCTCCGAGCCGTGGAAGGACGCCAACCGCGCCCTGGTCGTTGACGCCTACGAATACAATTCCATCGACTGGGCTCAACTTGCGACAGACAAGCGCATCGCCGGCTTCATCAACAAGGCGTCCGACGGCATGCCGCCGCCCTATTTCTGTTTCGGCGACGATACCGAGGTGAAGCTGTGCAAGGCGTTGTGGAAACGCCATGCGGTGACGCGCGAGCTGTTCCAGACGCGCAAGGTCGTCGCCAAGGCACTCGGCATGAAATGGGGCGCCTACCACCTCGCCCGCCCAGGCAATCCGATCGAGCAGGCCAACAATTTCCTCGATTTCGCCGAACCCGCGCCGGACGACCTGCTGGCTCTCGACCTGGAAGGCAACGATCCCTCGCAATGGATGTCGCTCGACGACGCAGAGGAGTTCGTGCGCCAGGTGCATCGGCGCATCGGCCGCTTCCCGGTGCTCTACACCAACGGCAAGACAGCCCAATATATCGCCGACAACCGCTTTGAATACCGGCTTCTGTCGCGCCTGCCGCTCTGGTACGCGCGCTACAAGCCTGACATCGATGTGCATTTTCCGATGGGCAACTGGCAGGGCTACGCGCTCTGGCAGTTTTCGGCGCAGGCAAATTGCGGCCGTTTCCGTTGTCCCTACCGGGTTGCCGGAACGCCTCACGATATCGACGTCAACGCCGCGCCGATGGATGTCGCCACGCTGCGCCAGCAATGGCCATTCGGCGGGCTGATCGACGTGCCGATCGATTATCTTGCCAGCGTGCCGGTGCCGGTCTCGCGGGAAGCAGCCTTGGCCGGCAAGACAACCATCATCTATGCCGACGTAGCGACGCCGCCGACTTTCGATGAAATCGTGGCTGTGCTCGGTTCGCGCTGGTCGCGCTTCCGCGACGGCTTCCACATGCCTGTCGTGAAGACGGTGCCGCGGCGGCCGGGCTTCGGCATCGTCCAATATGTCGCCTGGAAACGAACCGGACAGCGCCCGCCCGAACAACTCGACGCAGCTTTCGCGGCGGTCGATCCGCTCAGCACTGGTTCGACCGAGATCGATCGCGGCCAGCGGTAAGCCGGCGTCCCGGACTTTCAGCCTGCCTGTTCACGCGCCACGGCCTGCCAGCCAATGTCGCGGCGGCAGAACCCATCAGGCCAGTCGATCCGGTCGAGCGCGGCATAGGCCCGTCCCTGCGCCTCGCCGACCGTACCGCCGGTCGCGGTGACATTGAGGACGCGGCCGCCATTGGCGACCAGAGCGCCGCCGTTGATGGCCGTGCCGGCATGGAAGATCTGGACGTTGTCGCTCGCCGCTTCTTCGACGCCGCGGATCACCGATCCTTTTTCCGGCGTGCCGGGATAGCCCCTGGCCGCCATCACCACTGTCAGTGCCGCCTCGTCGCGCCAGCGTATCGACGTGTGCGCAAGCTGGCCATCGGTCGCCGCATTGAGCAACACCAGCAGATCGTCCTTCAGCCGCATCATCAGCACCTGGCATTCCGGATCGCCGAAACGGGTGTTGTACTCGATCAGCTTCGGCCCGTTGTCCGTGATCATCAACCCGGCGAAGAGGATGCCGGCGAAGGGCGCTCCCAGTTCGGCCATGCCGCGCATGGTCGGCTCGATGATCTCGCGCATGGTGCGTTCGATCATCTGCGGCGTCATCACCGGGGCCGGCGAATAGGCGCCCATGCCGCCGGTATTGGGGCCGGTGTCGCCATCGCCGACGCGCTTGTGGTCCTGTGCGGTGCCGAAGGGAAGTGCTGTGGTGCCGTCGCAGAGGCAGAAGAAGCTCGCCTCCTCGCCGGTCATGAACTCCTCGACCACCACCTCCGCGCCGGCGGCGCCGAAAGAACCGTCGAAACAGGCGTCAAGCGCGGCGAGCGCCTCATCCTGCGTCATGGCGACGGTGACGCCCTTGCCGGCGGCGAGCCCGTCGGCCTTGATCACGATCGGCGCGCCCACCTTCTCGACATAAGCTCTCGCCGAAGCCAGATCGGCGAAGCGGCCATAGGCGGCGGTAGGGATGTTGTATCTGGCGCAGAGGTCCTTGGTGAAACCCTTCGAGCCTTCCAACTGCGCGGCGGCTTTGGATGGACCGAAGATGCGGATGTTCTCGGCGCGAAGGTCGTCGGCAATGCCTGCGACCAGCGGCCCTTCAGGGCCGACGACGACGAGGTCGATTTTTTTGTCCTTGCAGAAGGCGGCGACGGCGGCGTGATCGGCGATGTCCAGCTTCACCAGTTCGGCCTCGCTGCCTATGCCCGGATTGCCGGGAGCGGCGTAAAGCTTGGTCAGCAGCGGCGAAGCCGAGAGCTTCCAGGCCAGGGCATGTTCGCGGCCGCCGGAGCCGATCAACAAAACGCGCATGCCCATGTCCCTTCATTCCACGACAGGGACTGCGCTATTGCTCTCAGGGCAGCGGGTCAAGACCTTTGGCTCGATCGACCGCCGTTGGGCACCGGAACGTCGCGCGGCCGCGACGTCCCAGGCCAATTCAGCCCTGATAGACGATCGGGAACCAGTCCTCGCGCAATTTCTGTCCCGGTTGCATGCCATGGCCATGGTAGGGCGGCGATGTGCGGCCGGGCCGCTCGACATAGTGCGCATCGTCACCGACCCAGCGCAGCGACAGCGCCCGGCGCCGCGCCGCAGTGAGGTTGCCGCGCGCGCCATGCGCGGTCCTGAAGTCGAACAGGATGGCGTCGCCCGGCTCCATCTCCCATTCGAGCACCTTCATCGACGGATCCTTGTCGGGATCCGGCACCGGCAGATAGTCACCCTCGCCGGCATAGAAATTGCCGTCGTCGAGCCAGCGCACCGGGAGTATCATCTTGTCCCATTTGTGCGAGCCGGCGATCAGCCGCAACGTCGCTTCCTTCACCGGGTCGATGGGGATCCAGAAGCTTACCGTCTGCCGGCCATCGACGAAGTAGTAGGGAATGTCCTGATGCCAGGGCGTCGGCTTCTGCGTGCCAGGTTCCTTGACCAGGACGTGGTCGTGGAAGAACTGCGCGGTGCGCGACTGCATCGCCGCCGCCGCCAATCGGGCTGCGGGCGATTCCCGGACCAGCTTGGCGAATTCGGGGATGCGCTCCCAGTTGCAATAATCGTCGAAGAAACTGCCGCGGCCATTGGCGATATCCGATGCCGTGGCGCTGCGGTTCTGCATGTTGCGCTCGATGCCGGCGGCGATCGTGTCGACCCAGCCCTTGAACGCGCCGCGGATGCAGATCGCGCCGTCACGCTGGTAATCGGCAATCGTGTCCCCATCGATCAGTCCGGCATCAATTGTGCGGGTCGCAACTTGGGAAGCCATGGTGTCCTCCTTTCAGGATCGGCCGACTATCGCAACCCCAGCTTATTCAGTAAAATAATAACTTCGCATCCGACGCATAGACCTGGACTATGAGCATCACCCTCACTCAACTGCGCTATCTGGTCACCGTCGCCCGCCAAGGCAGCGTCACCGGCGCGGCCAGGGCGTTGAACATTTCGCAGCCGTCGATCTCGGTGGCGATCGACGCGATCGAAAAGGACTTTGGCCAGAAGCTCTTCGTGCGGCAACGGGGAAGCGGCGTTTCGCTGACCTCCTTCGGCCGCACTGTGGTGGCGAAGGCAAGGCAGGTTCTTGCCGAGACGGACGAACTCATGGGGCTGGGTTCGCGCAAGTCCGCGGTCGCCGGCGAGTTGACGCTCGGATGCTTCGAGGACCTGGCGCCCTATTTCGCGCCGGGTCTCATCCGCGCCTTTTCGGAGCGCTATCCTGCCGTCGAAGTCATCATCGGCGACGAGACGTTCGAAACGCTCGGGCGGCGCCTTGGAGACGCCGCCATTGATCTCGGCCTCACCTACGATCTCGGCCTGCCGTCGCATTTCGCCCGCATCCTTTTGCACGAGTTGCGGCCGCATGCGTTGCTGCCGGCGGGCCATGCGTGGCGGATCGCCCCGAGGTCAGCCTGGCTGATCTCGCCGCCTATCCGCTGATCACCACGGACCAGCCGCATAGCTGGCAGCATATGCTGGATCTGTTCCGCAGCCGAGGCCTCTCGCCGGTGGCGGATAGGGCGACGAGTTCGTTCGAACTCCAGCGCAGCATGGTGGCGAATGGCTTCGGCGTCGCCGTCAGCTACACCCGCCCGCACGGCGACCGCAGCTATGACGGGCTGCCCCTCATCTGCAAGCCGCTGTCGGATCCGCTGCCCATGCAGCGGATCATCCTCACCCACGACACGCACCAGCGCGTGTCGAATGCGGCGCTGGCATTCGTGGAGGTGGCCAAAGACTGGTTCGCCACGCGCGAAATCTTTGCCTCGTGACGAACTGACCGGGCCCGCTTGCCGCTTGACGGTTTCCGCCGCGGCTGCCACTCCATGATCATGGAACCTGTCCAGTCGAAAGCGGCCCAGGGCCGTGTCGCCGATGCGCCGAACGGCAGCTGGGTCTACCGCGTGCTGCCGCGCTCGATATGGCCCTATGCACAGCTTGCCAGGTGGGACAGGCCGATCGGCTGGCAGCTGCTGCTGTGGCCGTGCTGGTGGTCGGCGGCGCTTGCGGCGAGCGCCTATCCGCGCCCCGGCGATCCGCTGCTCTCGCTGTTGCCGGCGCCACTGTATCTCGTGCTGTTCCTCATCGGCGCGATCGCCATGCGCGGCGCCGGTTGCACCTACAACGACCTTGTCGACGAGGACATCGACAACAAGGTCGAGCGCACGCGCTCGCGGCCGCTGCCGGCGGGCAAGGTCACACGCCGGCGGGCGTGGCTGTTTCTCGTCCTGCAGGCGGTGGCCGGGCTGACGGTGCTGCTGCAATTCAACAGCTTCGCCATTCTGCTCGGCATCTGTTCGCTGGTCGTCGTCGCCATCTACCCATTCATGAAGCGCATAACCGACTGGCCGCAACTGGTTCTCGGCCTCGCCTTTTCCTGGGGCGCGCTGATGGGATGGGCGGTCGAGTTCGGCGATCTCGATGGTCCGGCCGTCATGCTCTATATCGGGTCGATCCTGTGGGTCATCGGCTACGACACGATCTACGCGCATCAGGACAAGGAAGACGACGCCATTGTCGGCGTGCGCTCGACGGCGCGCCTGTTCGGCGAAAACACCAAATCGTGGCTGGCGGGGCTCTATGGCGGAACGCTGATCTGCTTCGCGATTGCCTTTGCGTCGGCGCAGGCTCCGGTGGTTGCGCTGGCCGGCCTGATCGCCGCCGGCGCCCACATGGCCCGGCAGATCGCGGTTCTCGACATCGACAATCCGGACCAGTGCCTGCGGCTATTCCGGTCGAACAACCAGGTCGGCTGGCTGATCTTCCTCGGCCTGATCGGCGGCGCACTGTGGGTGGCGTTGAAGCCGCTGGTGTAGTCTTCTTCTCCCCGTTCTACGGGGAGAAGGTGGCGGCAGTGTCGGCGGTTTCGCCAATCGCCAGCGCGATAGGCAGACTATTCCCGCGAAATGATCTCCTGGCCGCCGATGACCAGCCTCAGGCCAAGGTCGCCGGTCCTGCGGCGGGCAAGGAAGCGCGGGCGGCGCGTGGTCGAAACCCGGCCCTTGCGGCGCCCCTGCGGCGGCAGCGTCTTGATGGCGGCGCCGAGCGATTCTTCAAGAGTGCGGGCGACGCCGTCCGATTCGATCAGGAGCATCGGCAGGCGGTAGGCCTCGGCCCAGGCGCGCCAGTCGGCTGCGACATCGTCGAGGTCGTCGGCCACCAGCAGAGGCACCGACAGCATCGGATCGTTGTGCAGAAGTTCCAGGGTCACCGTGACATTGCCGTCCGGGTCCTCCATCGCGCGGGCGGCCACGCCGCGGAACGCGTTGGCGGGCAGAGCGATGATCGCCGGCACGCCGCTCATTTCGAGCAAGCGGCGGATCACGGCGCCGCGATGGTCGATAGTGAAGGTCACGTCGCCATAGTCGTCGCGCGTGGCGTAGGTCACCATTTGCGGCAGGCGGAATGGGTCGAGGCGCATGTTGCGTCCGGCCCAGACTGGCTTCAGTCCGGTGTTCATCGAGTGCCTTCCTGTCTGTCTCCTGAGAGCCGGTGTCCGGTTCTCTCCGGGCCGGTTTTTCCAGCCTCGCTTGTGTGGAAACAGTAGCGCGGGCTCCTTACCGCCCCGCTTAAGAAAGTCGGTTAAATTTTGCTGATCTCAGGGATGGTTATCGGAATGCCACCAGCCACAAGATGCTGAAAGGATCAGATAACCTTACCGGGATTCATGATGCCGGCCGGATCGAAGGCAGCCTTCACCCGGCGCATCAGATCGATCGCCACCGGCGGTGCGGTGGCGATCAGTTCGTCCCGCTTCAACTGGCCGATGCCATGCTCGGCCGAGATCGACCCGTGCAGGCTGCGCACGACGTCGTGCACCGCCTTGTTCATGGTGTGATAGAGATCGAGAAACGCCTCGTCGTCGCCGTCGATGGGCCGCGAAATGTTATAGTGCAAGTTGCCGTCGCCCATATGTCCGAAGCAGACGACGCGCGCGCCGGCACTCACCGACGCCACCGCGCCGGCAGCCTCTTCGATGAAGCGCGGAATAGAAGCGACCGGCACCGAAATGTCGTGCTTGATCGAGGCGCCCTCCGGCTTCTGCGCTTCGGGCAGCACCTCGCGGAAATTCCAGAAGGCGTCGCCTTGGGCGATGCTGGCCGCGATCACGGCATCGCCGACGAATTCCTGCTCGAGCCCAGCCGAGAGCACGTCCTCGATCAACGCCCGCGAATCGTCCGATGAACGGCCCGACGAAATCTGCATCAGCACATACCATGGCCAATCTTGCGCCAGCGGCCGCGTAACGCCCTGGGCATGCGCCAGCGTGAAGTCGTATGGCCTGCGGCCGATCAGTTCGAAGGCGGTGAGTGCGGCCCCGGCGCGGTCCATGGCCAGGCCGAACAGGGAAAGGGCGGCCTCGGGCGAGGACAGGCCGACGAACGCGACATCGCGCCCTTTCGGCTTCGGGAACAATTTGAGCACGGCAGCGGTGATGACGCCGAGCGTTCCCTCGGCGCCGACGAACAGGTCCTTCAGGTCGTAGCCGGTATTGTCCTTCTTCAGCTTGCGCAAATCGTCGAACACTTCGCCGGTGGGCAACACCACTTCTACGCCAAGACAGAGCTCGCGCGCATTGCCATAGGCGAGCACGCCGGTGCCGCCGGCGTTGGACGACAGATTGCCGCCGATCTGGCAAGACCCCTGCGCGGCCAGCGACAGCGGGAACAGCCGGTCGACGCTATCGGCCGCCTCTTGCAGCGTCTGCAGGATGACGCCGGCCTCGACCGTCACCGTATTGGACAGGACATCGATCTCGCGGATGCGGTTCAGCCGTGACAGCGACAGGATGATCTCGCGGCCGGATCCGTCCGGCACCTGGGCGCCGACCAGCCCGGTGTTGCCGCTCTGCGGCACGACCGGGGTTCCGGTTTCGGTCGCCAGCCGCATGATCCGGCTGACCTCGTCGACGCTGCCCGGCCGCAGCACCAGCGATGTCGCGCCATGCCAGAGTCCGCGCCGTTCGATGAGATAAGGCGCGATATCCTGCTCGTCACGCAGCGCATGTTTGTCGCCGACGATCGCCGCGAAACGGTCGATGAGAGCGGGATCGAGTTTCTCTGAAATTTCGGTCATGGCGAAAACTATGTTGCTGGCGGGATGTTGTCACGAGGGGCGGCCGCGCGCGACAGCCGATCGTTGATCGCCTCGCCGAGCCCTTCGAAGGGCACAGGCTCGACGGCGATGGTGCGCGGGCCGCTGCGGTCGAGTTCCTGCATATAGGCGAAAAGATTGCTCGCCGCTTCGCGCAGGTCACCCGCTGCGGAGAGATTGCGGAACGCGGCAGCATGCCGCCAGCCTTGCGCTCGCTGGCTGCCGAAGGCGAGCAAGGCTTCGCCCTCACCGACCGTGCCGGCGTTGAGCCGCATCGCGGCCCCCGGCGCATAATGCGAGGCAAGCATTCCGGGCGCCTCGACGCCGGCGGCCCCTCCGCGCAACAGCTTCATGCCGATCGCCGCTTCGATCTCCTCGGCGGCGATGCCGCCGGGCCTCAGCAGCCGCAAGTTCTCGCCTTCGGCCTTGACGATGGTCGATTCCAGCCCGACCGGCGTTGCGCCGCCGTCGACCACCAGCTTTATGCGCGCACCGAGATCCGCCGCCACCGCTTGCGCCGTCGTGGCGCTGATCTTGCCGGATGAATTGGCGCTCGGAGCGGCAAGCGGGCGGCCAAGCCTGGCGATGAGGTCGCCGCCAAAGCCCTTCGGCATGCGCAAGGCGATCGTATCGAGCCCGGCTGTGACCAGCGGATGGATGCCGTTGCCGGGCCGCTGCGGCAGCACCAGCGTCAGCGGACCGGGCCAGAAGGCAAGCGCCAGCTTCCTCGACAACGGATCGAACAAGGCGATGCGCTCGGCCATCGCCATGTCGGCGACATGGGCGATCAGCGGGTTGAAGCGCGGCCGCCCCTTGGCCTCGAAGATGCGCGCCACGCCAATGCCATTGGTGGCATCGGCGGCCAGCCCGTAGACCGTTTCCGTCGGAATGGCGACGACATCGCCACCCCTAAGCAGCGTCAGCGCCCGCTCCAGAGCTTCGCCGACGGCAAGTATTTCAGCCACTCTCGTCACCTCACAGATGAGGGGTGCGTAGTACGATGGTGGCCGTTGGGCAAGTCAGCTGTTGGGCAAGCCGGCTGCCGAGCAAGTCGGGCGTTGGCGAATTATCAATCCCTAAAATGCTATGTTTTCGCGAAAGCCGGGATCAATTCCGGTCCGTTATCATCGCGCTTCTGGGCAATGGGGAGCCATATCATGTCTTTGCGTATATTGCTGGGGATCGCCCTGGCCGCGGCGGGCGGCACGGCCCAAGCTTCGTCGCTGATCTTTCCCGGCGCGCCGGCCTCGACGCCCTCCGTCCTCCTGCTGCAGGCAGCGGCCGCTGACAAGGCGAGCGATGGGCAATCGGTCGTGGCGCTCGGCGAGCCCGACGTCACCTATGAAAAGGTGGCGGCGATCCCCCACGCGCCCGCAGCCCGGCACGGGTTCGCGCAGAGCCCGATGATCATTCGTGGCGGCGTCGCCGGCGGTGCTTTCTCGACACCGGCCTCTGGCCAGGCACCAGCCGCAGCCGCCGTCCCTGCCACAGCGACGGCTTCCGCAGCCCCTGCGGCGGGCGAACAACAGAAGAAAACCACCCCCGCGGCAGCCGCCCCGGCACCGGTGGCACAAGAGCCCGCTCCCGGGGTCGGCCAGGTCAAGTAATGCCTTGCGTGGATAACAGATCGCCAGCAGCCGGCTGGATTGACGGCGGTCCGGCGCCAGGCGCACCATTGCCGGGCAAGCCCGTTCCGGCATCACTCGCGGCCTGCGCTGCCGCCTGGATTTTCGCCAGCGGCTCGGCAGACGAGATATGGTTTGGATAAGGGGGGTTGACCATGAATACACTGAGAAACGTTGCCATAGCGGGACTTCTTCTGGCGTCGTTGCCGGGAACGGCCAATGCCGATGAGATGCTGGGATCCTATGTGGCGCGTATTTCCGATCGCGATCACCAGGCAAGTGATGGCTATGCGCTGGACGGCGCGGCGCAGATGGTGCGGCAGGACCGCGCCAACTGGCACAAATTCCATCGCCGCGACAGCGATGATGAGGGTGACGGCTGGTTCAGGACCAACGACCAGCGCGCCGATCTGCAGCGCATGCTGGAACGTCCCCGCGCCATGAGCGGCTCGACCAGGCGCGCCATCGTCAATGGCGAACCGCTGATCCAGGTCGACGTCTTCGAAAACAGCGTGCGCGTCAGTATCCTCGAGAACTGACCGTATCCGGCAACGCTGAAAAAAAGGGCGGCGCGTCAGCACCGCCCTCTCTTCCGGCAAAGCCGGATTGAAATCTCAGGCGGCGACGTCCTTGTCGTCGTCTTCGGACTCACCTTCCTCGGACTCGTCGTCCTCGGACTTGTCGTCGTCTTCATCCTCATCGTCACCCGAGAGAGTGGCGGCTTCGGCGTCGTGGGACTCTTCGCCTTCATCGTCGTCTTCATCGCCGTCCTCGTCGTCGTCAGACTGATCGGCGGCTTCGACCACCGCAGCGGCGGCATGGTCGAGGTTGGTTTCGGAAGCGGATTCAAGCGCCTCGGCGGGGGCCGAGGTTTCTTCTTCTGTCACTTCGATTTCGTGATCGGAATTCATGGAAGCCTCCGTGGTTGGGGAAGTGGGGTCGGGGAACATGTCCCTTTTGCCACGGAGAGATCATCGCCATATGACTGTAAGCCGGCTCGAACGGCTCGCCGGAAGATATTTTTCTTGGGCCCCTACGGCCTGTTTTGCCCGAGCATGATCTTGTCCGAAAACCGGTTCCCACTTTCCGGGATCATGCTTTTCAACCAGCGATCTTCGAGAAATCCGCGACCTGACCGGTGGCGGCGCGGATGCGGCCGAGCAGCGCCAGGCGGTTGGCGCGCACCGCCTGGTCCTCATCATTCACGAGAACACGTTCAAAGAATGAATCAACCGGTTCGCGCAATGCGCTAAGCGCCAGCATCGCGGCGGAAAAGTCTTCGTTTTGAATCGCTTCGCCGGCTTGCTTCTCGGCATGATTCACCGCCGCAAACAGCGATTTCTCGGCATCCTCTCGGAACAGCGCCGGCTCGACGGTGTCGGCAACCGCCGTTTTCTTCTTCTCTTCGGCAGCCAGGATGTTGGCCGCACGCTTGGTGCCGGCGAGCAGGTTCTTGCCATCCTCGGTATCGAGGAAGGACCCCAGCGCCTCGACGCGTCGGACGATCCGCAGCAGGTCGTCATTGGACGATTGGCCGATCTCCCCCCTTGTGGGGGAGATGCCCGGCAGGGCAGAGGGGGGCGTCTCGCGCTGAGGGGTCGGCGGGACAGCGCCCCCCTCTGTCGGCTTCGCCGACATCTCCCCCACAAGGGGGGAGATTGGGCGCGAATCCGCCGACAGCACCGCGTCGATCAAGTCGTATCGTGCACCTTGGTCGCGCAGATAGACTTTCAGGCGGTCGTGGAAGAAGGCGAGAAGGTCTCGGTCCTTAGACCTTCCGTCGCCGACAACCGCTTGTGCGGTCGCATAGTCGCCGCCCGACTTGGTTTGCTCTTCAACGTGCCTTCGCTCGATTTGGCCTTCGATGATTTTTCGATGTTCTCCTATGATCGAAAGAAGGCTTACCGGCGTCTCACTATCCAACACCAATCTCACCACACCCAGCGCAGCCCTCCTCAGCGCATAGGGATCCTTCGACCCTGTCGGCTTTTCATCGATGGCCCAGAAGCCGACCAGCGTGTCGAGCTTGTCGGCAAGCGCGACAGCGACCGACACCGGATCGCTCGGCACATAGTCGGACGGGCCTTGCGGCTTGTAATGCTCCTCGATGGCGGCGGCCACTGACGGATGCTCGCCCTGGAGCAGTGCATATTTGCGCCCCATGGCGCCCTGCAATTCCGGGAACTCGCCAACGACTTCGGTGGTGAGATCGGCCTTGGCCAGCACGGCGGCGCGAGCGGCGAGCGCGGCAATCTCCCCCCTTGAGGGGGAGATGTCGCCGAAGGCGACAGAGGGGGTCGGCACGACGGGGCGCGACGCTCCATCTCTAACGGAAGAGGCCGGCGCTTCACGCGAGGCGACCCCCTCTGGCCTGCCCGTCCTCCGCAGCTGCAGCGCAGCTGCTGCGGAGGGTGGACCGGCCATCTCCCCCTCAAGGGGGGAGATCGACTGCGCCACGATCGGCGCCAGCTCTTCGGCCAGCCGCTTGATCCGCTCCACCCGCTCACCTTGCGTGCCGAGCTTGGCGTGGAAGGTCACATTGAGATGGTCGAGACGCGCCATGCGCTGGTCGAGCGGTTTCTTCAGATCGAGCCCGAACTTTTCAGCCGATGGCTTGAGCTCACCAAGGTCAGGCAAATCGCCCTGGTCGGTCGTCCAGAAATACAGCGCGTCGGACAGGCGGGCGCGGACAACCTTGCCGTTGCCGTAGGCGATCTCCTTGCCGCCATCCTTGGCCTCGATGTTGGCTGTGAGGATAAAGCGGTTGGAAAGCTGGCTGATCTCCCCCCTCGAGGGGGAGATGGCCGGCAGGCCAGAGGGGGTCGGTTCGACCGGGCTCGGCGCAGATTGCGCCAGCGCTTCACGCGAGGCGCCCCCCTCTGTCGGCTTCGCCGACAACTCCCCCTCAAGGGGGGAGATCAGGCGCGATGTCACGAAACATTTCTGGTTGGCGCGGATGGTCAGCCGGATCACCTCGGCCGGAATGGCGAGGAAATCCTGCTCGAATTCGCCCATCAACACCACCGGCCATTCCACCAGGCCGGACACTTCCTCCAGCAGCCCCTCGTCCTCGACCAGATCGAATCCGTTGGCGAAGGCCAGGTTTCGCGCATCGGCAAGGATGATCTCCTTGCGCCGGTCGGCGTCGAGCACGACCTTCGCCGCGTCCAGCTTGCTCACATAATCGTCGAAGCGGCGCACGGTGATGGCATCAGGCGCATGGAAGCGATGGCCGTAGGTGATGTTGCTCGACCGAATGCCGTCGATCTCGAAATCGACCACCACCGGCTCCTCGGTCTCCGGCCCGAAGGTGCACAGGATGGATTGCAATGGCCGTACCCAGCGCAGCGAGCCGGGCCTGGCCGAAGCCGGTCCCCAGCGCATCGACTTCGGCCAGGGGAAATTGCGGATGATATCAGGCACCAGCTCGGCGATGATCTCCTCGGCCGCCCTGCCCCGCTTCGAAATATGGGCGACATAGAAGTCGCCCTTCTTGGGGTCTGAATGGACATGCGCCTCGGCGACCGATGAAAGCCCAGCCTTGCGCAGGAAACCCTGGACGGCCTGGTCCGGCGCCGTCGTCGAGGGCCCCTTGATCTCCTCGCTTATATCCTTCGAGCGCGCGGTGAGGCCCCTGATATCAAGGGTCAGGCGCCGCGGCGTCCAGTACTCGCGCGCCGCCTCATAGGTCAGCCCAGCCTCGACCAGACCGTCGGCCAGCATCTTCCTCAGATCGCCCGCCGCCTTGCGCTGCATGCGGGCAGGGATTTCCTCGGAGCGAAGTTCTAGAAGCAGGTCGGGCATGCGTAGCTCCTCACCCTCCCCTCGATGGGGAGGGTCGGCGCGTTAGCGCCGGGGTGGGGTGGCGGCGTCTCGGTCTCAAGCGCCTTCGGCGCCTCGCAGGCCAAGGTGTGATTTTCGTTCTTCCACCGCCGCATAGATCGTATCGAGCACGGAATCCAGTTCGTTTTTGATTTCATGGTTCCAGAAGCGGATGACGCGGTAACCCTGGTTCTCAAACCATTTTGTTCGAAGCTCGTCATGGCGCTGTTGGTCGTCGAAACCATGGTGGGCGCCGTCGACTTCGACAATCAGCTTCAGCCGGTGTGAGATGAAGTCGGGGAAGTAAATACCGATCGACGCCTGTTTGCGGAAATGCGTGCCCTCGACGGGTATGCGCCAGAGATGCCGCCACAATATGCGCTCCTCATCGGTCATTGCCGCACGCAGCCGTTGTGCGGACTGCAACTTGAACCGATCGAGTTTCGGCATGGGAAATCGCGCTATCACCCCCACCCGCCGCTTCGCGGCGACCTCCCCCATCAAGGGGGAGGTAAGAGGCCATAGCAACTCGGTTGGCCGCTGTCACCCTTTCCAGAAATTTTAGCCGTCTTGTCGGGGCGGGACGATCCCGCTCGTCCTTGGGTCAAAGATTTCCATGAACCGAACGCAGCGCTGGAGCGACCCACGCTCAGGCAGAGAACTATTGGCTGAAAACCATGAAAACGGCATCGAGACTTCTGCAGATCCTCGCGCTCAGCGCCTGCTTCACGGCGCAGGCCCACGGCGCCTTCTCGATGCCGGGCGTGCGACAGGCATTGCGTACAATGGCTGGTCCTCTATCGCCGATCAACACTTCCCTCGAATTGATGACGGAGGGTGCCTGAACTCAGGCCGCCAGCCCGCCGGCCCGCGTCAGCAAAAACGCCTCGCCGCAGGCTTTCGCCAAATTGCGCACCCGCAGGATGTAGCTCTGCCGCTCGGTGACCGAGATCACGCCGCGCGCGTCGAGCAGGTTGAAGACATGGCTGGCTTTGATGCACTGGTCATAGGCCGGGAAGACCATGCGGTGCATCGGCGAATTGTCGTTCGACGCCGGCGCGCCGGCATCGAGCAGCGCCTTGCATTCGGCCTCGGCGTCCTCGAAATGGCGCAGCAGCATTGCCGTGTTGGCGTGTTCGAAATTGTGGCGCGAATATTCCTGCTCGGCTTGCAGGAAAACGTCCCCATAGGTGACCTTGTCGGCGCCCTCGCGGCCATTGAAATTGAGGTCGTAGACATTGTCGACGCCCTGCACGTACATGGCCAGGCGCTCAAGCCCGTAGGTCAGCTCGCCCGCCACCGGCGCGCATTCGATGCCGCAGACCTGCTGAAAGTAGGTGAACTGCGAGACTTCCATGCCGTCGCACCAGCATTCCCAGCCAAGCCCCCAGGCGCCCAGCGTCGGGCTTTCCCAATCGTCCTCGACGAAGCGGATGTCGTGCAGCAGCGGATCGACGCCGATCGCCGCCAGCGAGCCGAGATAGAGCTCCTGCAGGTTAGGCGGGTTCGGTTTCAGGATCACCTGGTATTGGTAATAATGCTGCAGCCGGTTCGGGTTCTCGCCATAGCGGCCGTCCTTGGGACGGCGCGAAGGCTGGACATAGGCGGCGTTCCAGCGCTTTGGCCCGAGCGCACGCAAGGTCGTTGCCGGGTGAAACGTGCCGGCGCCGACCTCCATGTCGTAGGGTTGCAGGATGACGCAACCATAGTCGGCCCAGTAATTGTGCAAGGTCAGGATCAGCCCCTGAAACGAGCGGCTGGGATGCATATGGGCGGGAATTTCAATCGTCACGGCAGCCTCCGGCAGGATGCGGCACCTCGTAGATGCCCGGCCGGCAACCGTCAAGGCAAAGGGGTCAGGCCCTTGCAGGGGCAATCGCTTCAGATTTGCGCCGCCCCTCATCGAGGGGCGGCGCTAGCTTCGACAATTCGTTCGTGAATCGATTGCCCGTCAGCCCTTCGGGGCGGGCACCGGTTCGGGCTTGACCTTCGGGCTTTCCTGCGCCGTGTTGGATACGATCGGCGGCAGGCCCTTCATCAGCTTCTGCTGCAAGGCGGCGAGCACGCCGGGATCGGGTTTCAGGTCACGCGCCTGGTTCCACTGAAAGGTTGCCTCCAGCTTGCGGCCGACGCGCCAGTAGGCATCGCCGAGATGGTCGTTCAGAACCGGGTCCTCCGGCTTCAGCGACACGGCGCGCTGCAACTCACGGACCGCGTCGTCGAACCTGCCGAGCCGGAAATAGGCCCAGCCCAGGGAATCGACGATGTAGCCGTCGCTCGGCCTGAGATCGACGGCCTTCTGGATCATCGCCAGGCCTTCCTTGAGGTTCATATTCATGTCGACCCAGGAATAGCCGAGATAGTTCAGCACCTGCGGCTGGTCGGGCTGCAGCTCCAGCGCCTTGCGGAAATTCGGCTCGGCCTTCGGCCATTCCTTGAGGCGCTCATAGGCGATGCCGCGCTGATAGAAGATGTTCCAGTTGGCGGCGGTCGGCGTCTTCAGCGCCTCGACAGCCTTGTCGTAGAGATTGGCAGCCGAGCGGAAATCGTCCTTCGACGAATAGACCCCGCCGAGCGCCAGATAGGCGCGCATATCGTTCGGATGGGCGTCGATGAAGGCCTTCAGATGGGTGATGGCCTCATCGTGGCGGTCGAGATCGGCAAGGTTGAGGCCAAGCTGGAGGTCAGACAGCTGCTTCAGCGGCGAAGAGGCGGGGATGCGCCGGTAGAGCGCAATGGCGCCCTCGCCGTCCTTCAACTGTTCGGAGACGGCGGCGAGTTGCACGAGGGCCGCGTCGCTGTCGGGCTTGAGCGCCAGCGCGTATTGCAGGTAGAGGCGGACGAACGGCTCGCCGCCGCCGCGGTTGAGCGCGGTGGCAAGGTCAAGCAGTATCTCCGACGCGCCATCCGACGGGCCTACAATGAGGGGCTCGATCTTGTCGCCCTTGCTGATTCTGTCGCGCAAGGCGACGATTTCCAGCTTGCCCGGCGAAAACGCCTCGGCCTGATCGAGCACCGATATCGCCTTTGCCTTGTCGCCCTTGCGGGCCAGGAAGGAGGCATAGGCCTGCGCGTTGCGCATCCAGGTCTCGGGGGCCGCACCGCCGGCCGCCGTATCCTGCATCGTCGCGGCGTAGATCGCGTCGGCCTTTTCAGGCATGCCAGAGGCATCGGCGATCAGCGCGCGATGGAAGGACTTGAACAGGCCGAACCAATCGGGTCCCTGAAGCTTGTCGATCGAGGCCATCGCATCGCTAGGCTGGCCAGCGCCTTGCTCGGCCCAGCCGGACATGACCCCGGAGATCAGCCGGTCGAGATCGGATTCCAGCGACAGCTTGAGCCAGTATTGCGCCTTGGTGAAATCCTTCTTGTGGAAGGAATCGACCGCGAGCGCCAGGCGCGAGAAGCGCTCGACATCGGGAACTTCCTTGAGCTTGTCGGCATAGACCAGGGACTCGTCGAAGCGGCCTTGCGCGATCAGCGACAGCATCAGGCTCTGCTGCAGGGCGGTGTCGCCCGGATTGAACGCCAGGGCCTGTTTGTAATAGGCGATGGCGCCGTCGAGATCGTTGTCGCCTTCGGCGATCCGGGCTGCCAGATAGGCGCCCGAGAACGAGGTGATCTTGACCGGTTCGCTGGTTTGCTTGGCATAGGCCGGCAGAGCCGAGATCGCCATGCCTGTCACAATTACCAGCCTTGCCAGCCAGCGTGCACGTCCTTGCTGCATCATATCCCTTTCAGCCGCGCGCCATCTCCGCGTCAGCGGGATCGACGTAGACTCGAACTTTGACTCGATCTTCGGGGCAAAGCATGGCCTTTTTGGGGTCGGGCTTCAATCCGCTTCCAATTCACAATCGGGGCACCCGATTAACAAAACATGGTGGAAGGATCGTTTTCGCCTTCGAGGCTGGACTTGGGCGCTGCGCGGAACCGGGACGTGCAGGAGATATCAGCGCCATGTCAGCGCTTGCCCGGCAAAGCCGACCGCCGTACCCGGATATCGCGATACCCACCAGCCGCGACCGTGCCGCACAGCGCGTTCCATCCGCAGCCTTCGCAGGCCTTGCGCACGAGGCCGGCCGAAAACGCCTCGCGCATCCGCGCCAAGGTTGCCGAATCGAGGTCGAGGCGGTCGCCGATCCGGGTTGGCCGGGCCAGCAGATCCCCCAGGTCTGCCGCTGCCTGCCGGTCCCGCTCGGTCGCGCTTTCGCCCAGGCAGTGCGGTTCCGGATCCTCGAGCAAAGGGGCGCAGACATCGTCGGGCCCGGAAACGAGGAGAATGTCCTCGCCCCGGCCCAGCCGCTTCGCGATCCCGTCATAATTGGCAGTGAAAGCGGGGCTGTATCCCTTGCCCACATAGGTGAGCAGGCAAAGGAGGTGATGGGCGCGCAGCCTGATCGTCATTCGCGGCTGTTCTTACGGCTTGAGATCGGTCGGCTCCGGCCTGTAGCCTGAAAACAGCTTGAGCGTCGCGGCGCCGAGCGCCGATTTGAGCAGGCCGCCGAGCAGAAAAGGCAAGAAGCCGAAGGTGATGGCCTGTTCGGTGCCGATCATGACGGCGAGCCAGATCGTGCCGAGGACCAGGCAGGCAAGATTGCCCAGCAGCATGGCGGCGAAGGCAAGCACCACCCTGTTGCCGTTCCAGCCGCGTTCGGCCAGCCAGCCGACAAGTGCGCCGACGACCGGAAAGGCGAAGAGATAACCGCCTGTCGGACCGACGAAATGCGACAAACCGGCCGCCCCACCGGCCAGGACCGGAAAGCCCACCGCGCCTTCGACCAGCCAGGCGGCGATGGTGACCGCGCCAAGCCGCCAGCCATAGAGCGCACCGATCAATGTCACGGCAAAGGTCTGCATGGTCACCGGGACCGGCACCATCGGCACTTCGATGTAGGACGACAGTGCCAGAAACAGCGTGCCGAGCACGACGGCTCCGACCTGCCAGCCGAGCGCGCGATCCTGGAGCCTGAGCGGGCTGAAAGAGGCCTTGCGGGACGAGAATGCGATGTTTGCCATTGGATTCCTTCGATCGATTTGAATTATAGATAATTTCCGACTTCGATCTATTATCGAATCCACAATTCTCCGGAGTTAGCAAGCCTTCGCTGTGCAAAGGGCGATCCAACGCTCTCTGATTTTGCGCAATTTGGACGGAAAACCGTTCCCGTTTTTCCTGGAGTTGCTCTAGGGGCTGTTGAGAATCATCGAGAATTGATGACGGCAGCGCATGCGTAGATCATCGCGGAGAAGTTGCGATCGGTTTTCTCGCTGCGCATTGCGATGCCTTTGAATTCTTTGAGCTTCGCGAAGAAGTTCTCGATGAGATGGCGCCATTTGTAGATTTCGGCGTCGATGCTGATGGGATTTTTTCGCTGCGGACGTTGGGAGATGATGATCTTGGTTCCGCGTTGGTTCATCTCATCGATGATCCAATTTGAATCGAAGGCCTTGTCGGCAAGGATGGTATCGAAACCGACGCCATCAATCAGCGGCGCAACACCGACTGTGTCATATCGGTTGCCTGGCAACAGATGAAAGCGCACGAGATTGCCAAGAGCGTCGGTCAGAGCGAGGATTTTAGTTGTCCAG